>JAFVQT010000058.1 GCA_017504655.1 Clostridia bacterium
AATCCTCGGCGTATCGTGAGTGCCTAAAATATTCATCATGCATGCGAGAGAATGGGCAGGATAATTGTCAATTTGTTCTCTGACAGTTTTAAATAAATTATTCGCTTTTCCAGTTATGATATATTCTATAATAGCGTTTTTCAAGGGGTAATTCATTACACTGTCTAACTCCTCGCCTTGAAAATACTTCCTTCTTACGCCATATGCAATTTTATTCGTAGCGTCCTCCCACACCTCGCCGATAACTATTTTATCATCTCCATAGGATTTTACCCTACCCGTAATCTTTTTAACAAAGCTATCGGGTATTTCATCAACAACGTCTAATCTTACACCGTTTACGCCCATTTTAAGACATCTGTCTAAAACACCGTTTTCACCGGTTATAAACTCCTCGTACTCACTGCTGTTTTTGTTTATTGTAGGTAAAATATCTATACCCCACCAGGAGGTATACTCGTTTGGATACTCCTGAAAGGTAAACCAATTATAATAAGGTGAATTCTTTGAATTGTACGCACCGACAGAATCGTAATTTCCGTATTTATTAAAATAGATGCTGTCGTCACCCGTATGGTTAAACACACCGTCTATGATAAACTCTATCCCCTTTTCCTTACCCGATCTTATCAAATTAATAAAGTCGTCATCAGTGCCTAAGAGCTTATCAAATTTCATATAATCGCCCGTATCATAACGGTGGTTACTGTTTGCTTGGAAAATTGGGTTCAGGTAAACTCTCGTTACTCCAAGCTCACATAAATAATCAAGCTTTGAGCGAATACCCTCAAAATTACCGCCGAAAAAGTCGTCGTTTCTGATTTTCCCATCCCTTGGCTTATATTCGGGCATTCCACCCCAGTCGCTACGCATTCGCTTGCCCTCGGGGTTGCCATAGCCGTGCTTTTTGCAAAAACGGTCGGGCATAATCTGATACATTACCCCACCGCAAAAGCTCTTTGGGTATGTTTGATTAGCGGAATATACTAAAAGCTCAAAATCACAGCTTTGCTCGTTGATTTCTCCGTAACCGTACCAATTTTTGCCTATTTTATGACCGTCAGCTAAAAAGCTATACCAATATAAGCCTTTATTCAGCGGTTTTAACGCGCACCAAAACACCTCTCTACTCTTTCTCATTTTGTAGGAGGTTTCTTTGCCGTCATCACACCTTAAAATTAAGTGACACGTTTTTGCGCCACTTAATTTAATTTTAAATTTTACGTCTTGTTCGTCGGATACTGCGCCCGTAACACTTTTATACACGGTATCTAACGGATCGTAATATACTTTCATTATTTAATAGTTTTTAGTCCCCAAATTCTCTCAGCGTACTCTTTAATACTCCTGTCCGCTGCAAATACGCCTGCGCCTGCAATGTTGTTAAGCGACATTTTTTGCCACTTTAATACGTCTTTATAGGTCGCGTCAGCCTTTTCGTGAATTCTTACGTAGTCGCTAAAATCAGCCATACACATATAAGGGTCTGCAATTGGAGAATTGGTAAGAAGATAATTTGCAATATCCTCAAAAGTCTGACCGTTAAAGCCGGATTTTAAGCTTGCAATTATCTTTTGTAAAATTGCGTTGTTATTATAGAAGGTGGTTGCATCGTAGCCGTGTTTCCAAAGCCACTCAACCTCTTTTGCGTTCATACCGAAAATAAAGATGTTATCGTCGCCAACCTGCTCTCTCATCTCGACGTTTGCGCCGTCAAGCGTACCGATTGTAAGCGCTCCGTTTATCATAAACTTCATATTACCCGTTCCGCTTGCTTCTTTACCTGCAGTTGAAATTTGCTCGGAAATCTCACTTGCGGGCATTAAGGTTTCAGACATGGTAACGTTATAATCCTCAATGTAAACGACAGAGAGCTTTTCTCTTATCTTTGGATTCGGGTTTTTGCGTAAATCCTCAGAAATCGAGCATAAAAGCTTGATAATTCTCTTTGCCATATAGTATCCCGGAGCTGCTTTAGCACCGAAAATAAAGGTCTTTGGAATCACATCAAGGTCAGGATTGTCTTTAAGCGCGTTATACAAATGAATTATATGCATAGCGTTTAAAAGCTGTCTTTTATACTCGTGAAGTCTTTTTGCCTGAACGTCGAAAAGTGAGTCAGGGCTTATAACAACCCCTTCCTTTTTATGAAGAAGGTCTACAAGCTGACTTTTTTTAATTCTCTTAATTTCAGCAAGGCGTTTTAAAACGCTCTCATCGCTTTCAAATTTTTTAAATTCGGCAAGCAAGGATGCGTCAGTGATAAATCCGTCACCTATGCAGTCGGTCAAAAGTGAAGTAAGCTCTTTATTAGACTGACAAAGCCATCTTCTGTACGCAATACCGTTGGTTACGTTTGTAAATCTCTCGGGGAATGCGTCATGGAAATCCTTAAATATGCTATTTTTAATAATATCACTGTGAAGCGCAGAAACGCCGTTTACACTGTGAGAGCCTATAACCGAAAGGTTAGCCATTCTTACCTGACCGTGAGAAAGGATAGACATTCTTTCAATCTTATTCCAATCGCCGGGGAATAAATTCCACATATCGGCACAGAATCTCTCATTGATTTCCTGAATAATACGGTAAATTCTCGGAAGCCTTCTTTCAACCAAATCCTGATTCCATTTTTCCAAGGCTTCGCTTAAGACGGTGTGATTTGTATAAGCTACCGTCTTAATAACTATATCCCAAGCATCGTCCCAGCTGAAGCCATGCTCGTCCATTAAAAGACGCATAAGCTCGGGTATGCAAAGCGCGGGATGAGTATCGTTTATATGAATTGCAGCTCTTTCGGGAAGAGTATGCAAATCGCCGTATCTTCTTAAGTGCTCGTTTAAAATATTTTGAAGTGATGCTGAAACGAGGAAATATTGCTGTTTAAGCCTTAAAGATTTACCCTCAGAGTGATTGTCTGACGGATAAAGCACCTTAGAAATAAGCTCTGCCTCGTTATCCTCTTGCATACAAAGGAAATAATCGCCCTCAGAGAAGGATTTCATGTCGAAATTTCTAACACTTCTTGCTGCCCAAAGCCTTAAAACAGAAACTGCCTCCGAGCTTTTACCCGATATCATCATGTCGTAAGGCATCGCCTCGACCTCTTTGCAGTCAACGTGACGGATTTTCACACCGTTTTCCGTCCACTCCTCCAAAACCTTACCGTCGAATTTTACCTTAACTGCCATATCCGCTCTTTGGGTAAGCCATACCTCGCCACCAGGTAGCCAAATATCGGGAAGCTCAGTTTGCCAGCCCTCAACAATCTTTTGCTTAAAAAGACCGTACTCATAGCGTATGGAATAACCCATTGCAGGGTAATTTCCGGATGCAAGCGCATCCATAAAGCATGCAGCAAGACGGCCAAGACCGCCGTTGCCAAGTCCTGCATCGGGCTCTAATTCGTACAAATCCTCTAACTTAATACCTCTCGACTTTAAGGCCTTGTTAATTTGCTCCTCAATTCCGAGATTGTAGACGTTATTTTTTAATGATCTGCCAAGTAAAAACTCCATGCAAAGATAATATACTCTCTTGCCCTTAGCTGCCTTCATTTTATGATGATAGCTGTTACGCTTTTCGAGTAATATATCTCTTACAGTCATAACTACAGCCTTATAAATTTGTTCGGGCGTAGCGTCTTTAAGCGCGATACCGAAGTATCTCGACAGCTTTCCGCAAATAGCGTCCTTTGTTTCCTTTGGGGTAATTTCCTCAATTGTGCTCATTAATAACTCCTGTCACATCAAAATGTCGTTGTATAATTTTTCATATTCCAAAGCCGATCTCTTCCAAGAGAAATCAGTCTTCATTGCGCTTTTTATAAGCTTAATCCATTGCTTTTTGTCACCGAAAGTAAATATTGCATCCTTTAAAACGTAAAGCATTTCGTGAGCATTGTAGGTGTAGAATTTAAAACCGTTACCGCTCTTTCTCTCTTCATCGTTAAACGCATCGATACTGTCGGCAAGACCGCCCGTCGCTCTGACTACCGGTACGGTGCCGTATTTACAAGCAATCATTTGTGAAAGACCGCAAGGCTCGTGCTTTGAAGGCATCAAGAATATATCCGAGCCTGAATAAATCTTGCTTGCCAAATCCTTATTGTATGCAATTACAGTCTTACATTTAGCCTCGTATCGGCTTGATATAAATTTAAAGTAGTCCTCGTATTCGCTGTCACCCGTGCCTAAAATAACGACTTGCACGTCTTCGCTTAAAATATCCTCAAATACTGCCTTGATGAGGTCTAAGCCCTTTTGAGATACGAGCCTTGTAATAATAGAAATTACAGGAACCTCTTCTCTCTCAGGCAGATTTAACATTTTCTGAAGCTCTGCCTTACAAATTGCCTTGTTTTCGGGCTTGGTTGCAGTATAATTTGCAAAGAGTTTCGTATCCTTGGACGCACTGTAAACGTCTTGGTCGATTCCGTTTAAAATACCCGTCATTTTAAACTCGTTTTCAGCAATAATATCCTGAAGTCCGTGAGCAAAGAATGCGTCTTTAATCTCAGTTGCATACGTTCTGCTAACCGTTGAAAATTTTTCAGCAACCTGAATTGCTCCCTTCATAAGGTTTATGCAACCGTCGTATTCAACTATACTTCTGACCTCGTCAGAGAGCCCGAACACGTCGCCTAATACGTCAAAGCCGAATTTACCCTGGTATTCTATATTATGAATTGTAAACAACGCTCTGATACGGTCGTAGCCGTACTGATTTGCAAAGAGAGTTTTAAGATAAATAATGCTGAGCGCTGACTGCCAATCGTGACTGTGCATAACGTCGGGATAATAATCCAGATGTCTCATCATCTCTAAAACCGCTTTAGAGAAAAATGCAAATCTTTCACCGTCGTCACCGTGACCGTATAGTGCCTTGCGCTTGAAATAATACTCGTTATCAATGAAATAGAAGGTAACGCCTTCGTATTTGTATGAGAATATTCCGCAATACTGATTTCTCCACGCAAGAGGAACGTTAAAATTACCAACGAACGTAAATCTCTCTCTCCATGCGTAATCTACGCTTGCATAGAGAGGAATTGCTACTCTGACGTCAAATTCTCCGTTTTTAACAAGCGCCTTGGGAAGAGAGCCTATAACATCTGCAAGACCGCCTGTTCCTGCAAAAGGGTTAGCCTCTGATGCTACAAACAGTATTGATTTTTTAGGCGTAATTTCTACGCTTACCTTTGATTTAGTGCTTTTAACTTTAGTTTCAGTAGATTTTTTTACTGCCATAAAGCCTCCGATTAAATTACTGTTCCTTTTGGGATAAAGAACGGATGCGTTTCGTGACCGGAAAGATTTCTTCCGTCCTTAACAACAACGTTCTTATCTGCAATTACACAGTTTAAAGTTATATTTTCGCCCGTAATCGTATTTTGCATCAAGATACTGTTTTTAACTACCGTACCTCTGCCAATCTTTACGCCACGGAAAATTATGCTATTATAAACCTCGCCCTCTATCTGACAGCCGTCTGCAATAAGAGAGTTTTTAACAACCGAATTGTCACCGTATTTGGTAGGTGCGGAATCCTTTACCTTTGTGTAAACGTTTGCCTTTCTAAACACCTCTTCTCTTACATGCTTATCAAGGAACCTCATACTCTCATCATAATATTTACCGAGAGTCGTTATTTCCTCATAATATCCGTCGTGACAGTAAGCACCGATTCTTCCTGCCTTAAGCTCCTGCAAAACCACGTCCTTTAAGAAATGCTTTCTTCCGTGTGAAATAGCCTCTGCAATAAGATTGATTAAAGCTCTTCTTTCAACTATGCAGATATTGGTATAGAGCTTAACGTCTTCCTCTTTACTGTCAAAGGTAAGATCGGTAATAATACCGTCCTTTACAGTTAAAAATGCGTTGTTGTTGCCAACTACCTGCTCTCTTTTTTTATCAACGTAAACCAAGGTCATACTACAGCCCGATTCAACGTGCTTTTTGATAATCGGCTTAAAGTTTATATTGCAAACCATATCCGAATCACTCATTACTACGTAATCCTCGGTAGATTTGCTTAAAAAGCCTATAACGTTCTTTAGCGCCTCAAGTCTGGTAGTGTAAAGAGAATTATTCTCTAAAACGCCAAACGGAGGAAGTATATAAAGACCGCCGTAATGTCTTGCTAAGTCCCAATCCTTACCACTGCCCAAGTGGTCCATAAGAGATTGGTAATTGCTCTTCGTGATAACTCCAACCTTAGCGATTGATGAGTTTACCATGTTAGAAAGGGCAAAGTCTATAAGTCTGTATCTTCCGCAAAACGGAATAGATGCTACCGTTCTTTTTACGGTAAGCTCGGGCACGTTATCGTCGTGAATATTTGAAAATATTAAACCTAATGCTCTTCTCATTTTTTACCCCTCCTTATACGTTCTCGTCTATTATATCGCCGGCTTTAACCTGCTTGCCTTCCGATACGGTAATATCTCTGCCAAGCACGCTTATCTTAAGCTCGCCATCAGAAACTTCGCCAATTTTAGCACCTTTACCTACAATTACGTTTTCGTCGATAATAGAATAATTGACCTCTGCATCCTCGCCGATAACCGTTCCGCTGTAAATTATAGCATTTTTAACGACTGCGCCTTTTTTAACAACGACGTCGTGCGATAAAATGCTGTTTTCTACTATACCCTCTATCTCACAGCCGGATGCTACGATAGAATTTACAAGTCTGCCGTTTTCACCAATGAAATGAGGTGGTGCGATTGGGTTACGGGATCTTATTCTCCAGCTTGGGTCTGCTATATCAAACTCCGGAGAGTTGCCAAGCAGGTCCATGTTAGACTCAAACAGAGAATTAATCGTTCCCACGTCCTTCCAATAGCCGTCAAAGGTATAAGAAACCATCTTTTCACCCGCCTCAAGCATGGTTGGGAGAACGTTTTTACCAAAATCTTTTGAGCTGTTTGGATCAGCCTCGTCAGCCTCTAAGTACTTATAAAGTTTTTCCGCGCTGAAAATATATATACCCATTGAAGCGAGATCGCTCTTGGGTTTTGCGGGCTTTTCCTCGAATTGATAGATAACACCGTCGTCGTCAACGTTTAAAATACCAAATCTTGACGCCTCGGCAAGCGGAACTCTGATTGCTGCTATAGTACAGTCTGCACCGGACTTTTTATGTCTTTCGAGCATCTTACCGTAGTTCATTTTGTAAATATGGTCACCCGAAAGGATAAGCACGTATTCGGGATTATACCTTTTAATGAAAGAAATATTTTGGTAGATTGCGTTTGCAGTGCCCTTGAACCACTCAGAGCCGTGCTTTGCCTGGTAAGGTGATAAAATGTGCGCTCCACCGTATGATCTATCCAAATCCCAAGGCTCTCCGTTGCCGATATAATCGTTGAGGATAAGCGGTTGGTACTGTGTTAAAACACCGACGGTATCAATACCCGAGTTAACGCAGTTAGAAAGTGGGAAATCGATTATTCTGTATTTTCCACCGTAAGTTACAGCAGGCTTTGCAATCTTATTTGTAAGAGCGTAAAGTCTACTACCCTGTCCGCCGGCAAGTAACATTGCCACGCATTCTTTTTTGTTAATCATATATTTCCTCCAAACATATATTTCATATATTTATTTTTGCTTTTTAAGATAAACAAACGATAATTGGTTAAGCTTAATGCTTACCTCGCCGTTTTTACTTTTAACTACGCGCTTTTTATTTATAGCGTCACCGCCAAATCTTATCATATCAGAATTGAACGCAAGTTTATATTTGCCATTAAGATGCAAGCTGACGTCTTTTTCGGAACCGCTGAAGTTGATAATGCAAATCAGCTCTTCACCGCCAAGCCGCCTTTTATATGAAAGTACGTTATTATCACTGTCGTCAGCTAAAAGCCACTCAAACCCATCCCATCCGTCATCGTCGCCGTAAAGACACGGCTCGTTTAAATAAAAATTATTAATCTCTGAGAAAAATCTTGAAAGCTTGCCGTGCTTTTCATATTTTTTAAGGAAAAACTCCAAGCCCTCTTTATACGCCCACTCCTTGAACTGACCGAATTCACAGCCCATAAACATCAGCTTTTTGCCCGGGTGTGACATCATGTATCCCATAAATGTCCTTACGCCTGCAAACTTTTGCCAATATTCGCCAAACTGCTTATCAAGAAGAGATTTTTTGCCGTGAACCACCTCGTCGTGAGAAATAGGTAACACGTAATGCTCCGAAAATGCGTAGCAAAGCGAGAAATTCAGCTTGTTATGACAATACTTTCTGAATAACGGGTCAACGGGCACGTAGGATAACACGTCGTTCATCCAGCCCATATTCCATTTATAGTCGAAGCCAAGACCGCCATCAGCGGTTGGCTTTGTAATCATTGAGTAAGAGGTAGACTCCTCAGCAATCATTATTGCATACGGATGCTCACCGTGAATAGCATCGTTGAGCTTTTTCAAAAATGCAATAGCCTCTAAATTCTTGTTGTCACCGAACTCGTTAGGTATCCACTCGCCCGGCTTTTTATCGTAGTCAAGATAAAGCATCGAAGCAACTGCATCTACTCTGATACCGTCTACGTGATATTCGCTGAAGAAGAAATTTGCGCTTGAAATCAGGAAGGATTGAACCTCTGTCCTGCCGTAGTCAAATCTTCGAGTGCCCCAAGTTGCATGCTCTATTCTGTCCCAACCGTGATTTTCGTAAAGGGGTGCGCCGTCAAACTCATACAGACCGTGCTCGTCCTTTGGGAAATGCGCAGGCACCCAATCTATGATAACGCCTATGCCTGCCTTATGAAACTCGTTGACGAGGTATTTAAAATCCTCCGGAGTGCCAAGCCTTGAGGTAACCGCGAAATATCCGGTTACCTGATAACCCCATGACCCATCGAAGGGATATTCGGTTATCGGCATAAACTCAACGTAGTTATAGCCCATTCTTTTAACGTACGGCACTAAGAGCTTAGCAAGCTCTCTTGCAGTATAAAGCTCACCGTTTTCCTTTTGCATAAACGACGTAAGGTTAACCTCATAAACGTTCATTGGAAGGTTGTGATGGCTTGGGGCAATGCTCTTGCATTTAAAATACTCACCGTCCTCCCACTTAAAGCTTTTAAACATATAAGCCCTTGACGCCGTGTTTGGAGCAAGCTCTGCATAAAAAGCAAACGGATCTGCTTTTAGCGTTAAACCCTTGGCAGTCTTAACAGCATACTTATAGTTGCCGAGGTGCTTAAAGCCCTCGACAAACAACTCGAAAACACCGTTACCCAAGCATTGCATTGGGTTTTTGTTTGCATCCCAGCCGTTAAAATCACCTACTACGGAAACACTTTCCGCCGAATTTGCCCACACTCTGAAAATAACGCCCTGCTTACCGCCGACTTTAACAAAGTGCGCGCCAAAATATTCGTATGAATGATAATTGGTTCCTTGATGAAACAAATAAATAGGTAACGAATCTTTCATAGCTTCTCCTCAATGCTTTAATTATACTATATAATTAATTATATTTCAATATGTAAAGCAAAATTTTGTCATTTTTTACAAAAGATAGGTTATTTTGTAGAAATTTCCTACAATGAAATACGCCCCAGAATCTGGGGCGCAGGTTAAAATTATTTATGTTTATCGCAAAGTTATATTGCATTTAAAAACAAGTCGAAAATCAGCAAGAATACTCGGCCTTTTTAGCCGGAGCTGAATTAAGCTCTGCCTTTTTAGCCTCATAGCCCTTTCTGCCAAGAAGTGCGTAGGTTGCGTTTTTTCCGTTTTCTACGCCGGGCTGATTGTACGTATTAACCTCTAAAAGCTCACCTGCAAAAGCAGTTTCCATTTCAAAGAAATACAACAGCTCACCGATTGTAAACGCGTTGATTTCGGGAAGATAAATAGTATGGTTAAGCCTGTGCTTAACTGTTAATGCATATTCGGTTGCAGACCTTTCTGCATCAATAAGCTCGTTCATGGTGTGACCGCAAAGGAAATGAACGTCCGGAATATCGTGACAGCCGTCGGAAATAACAACCTCTTCTCTGTATCTGTCTACTGCAAGGAAGGTGATAACCTTGTCGAAAGGACCTTCGGTATAGAGTTGAACTTGGCTGTGCTGATCGGTTACGCCGAGAGATTTTACAGGCGTTTGACCTGCGTTTACAGTCTTGCCGTCGTTATCAACCTCTTTTCCAAGCGACTCAGCCCAAAGCTGGCAATACCAGTCTGCAATATACTTCAATCCGTCAGCATATGGCATCATAACTGAGATGTTCTTACCCTTTTTCATTGCGATATACTGAAGTGTTGCGTTTACAAGCGCAGGGTTTTTGTAGAAGGAGGTATTCATGCAAAGCTTATCCATATACGCTGCACCGGCAAGCATTTCGCCGATATCTATACCAAGCACTGCAGCGGGTAAAAGACCTACAGGGCAAAGCTCAGAGAACCTTCCGCCAACCCCGTCAGGAATGTAAAAGGTTTTAAAATCCTCGGTTTTTGCTAACTTTATAAGATTTCCCGCATTTGACGAGGTCGTTGCAATTATATGCTCTTTAGCCTTATCGCCAAGCTTTTGCTTTAAAAGGTCGTAAATGATAAGATACTGGGTCATCGTCTCTGACGTTGCACCGCTTTTGGTAATAACGTTAAACACAGTTTCTTCAACGTTGATAACGTCTAAAAGCGCCTTCATTCTCTCAGGGTCAACGTTGTCCTCAACGTAGAATTTGGGTCCCTTTCTAACCTTATTCGGAAGGTCGTTATAATGAAGATGGCAAAGTGCTTGGAAAACCGCAATGGGGCCAAGCGCGCTACCGCCAATGCCAAGTACAACGAAGTTTTTAGCCGTTTTTCTAATCTTTTTAGCAGTTTCGTTGATATCCTTTACTATATCTGCCTGATTAAACGGTAAATCCATCCAACCGAGCCAGCCCTTGCCTCTTGACTGTTTGATTTTTTCAAGCGCAGAAAGTGCCTTACTTCTTTCCGCATTGATCATTTTGAGGGTGAAGCCCTCCTTTTCGCCTACAAATTCGCTCATCATATTATTATAGTCCAAGCGAATTTTCATTGAGCTTCTCCACTCTCTGTTTAAATAGCGTTTTGCCATATTATCCTCCTATCAAAATATTTTATATTTTAATTCATTTAAAAATTCTAAGCTTTGGGTAATTTCAGCCTCATTGCCATAATCGTCTTTATACACCTCGACGATCATATCTCCGTTAAAGCCTACGTCCTTTAGCCTTGAAAACAATTCCTTAAAGTTAAAATTACCTTTGCCGGGCAATCTTATTTTACCGTTTGAATCAACGTCGGAAAGATGAACGGTACGAATTCTTTCGCCCATCGCCGTGAGGTATTCTATGTAATCGTAGCCCGAAATTCTCGCCTGCTTTACGTCAAGCGTAGCGCCTATGCTCGGTGCAAATTTAACTATCTCGCTATAAAACTCCGGCCTGTTGCAAAGTGCCCAAGCAACGTTTTCAAGGCAAATTTGAATATCATAATTTCTTGCAAAATCGCAGAGTTCTTCTAATCTTTTGCCATTTTTTACGTAATCGTCGTAGTTACCGCCCTTTTTAATTCTTGCCCGACCGTGCATAGTGTAAAAATGCGCGCCGAGTATCTTGCCGATGCTTAAAACACCTGCAAAGCTTTTAAGCGCATCATTATACGCTCTGTCGAAAGAATTAAACAGCTCCGTTTCGTAATTCATTGTTACGGCGTGTATTGAGTGAACCTTTAAATCACCCTTTCTCTCATTTAAAAGCCTGCCGTATTCCTCTGTGTATTCTGACGGACATTCCAAAAAAACCTCACAGGTCTGCCCACCTAAGCCCTTGATTATCGAGATGGAATCTTCGTTGTATCTGCGAAGAAAAAAGGTTGCAGTCGAAACTCCTATATCCATTTTTACCTCACTTTTTTACGTAACGGATTTTACCGTCGTCAGCAAAGACGGTTATACTGTCGCCACTTAGAATTCTACCCGATATAATCTCCTCAGAAAGCATATTCTCTATTCTGCGTTGAATTGCTCTTCTGAGCGGTCTTGCACCGTAAATTTCGTCGTAGCCCTCGTTTATTATAACGTCCGAAGCAGAGGCTGCCACCGTAAGCTTTATATCCCTTTCCAAAAGTCTTTTTCTTAGCTTTTCTAACAGCAGGTCTGCAATTTTTGAGCAATCCTCTTTTGAAAGAGGTCTGAAAACAACTATATCGTCAAGCCTGTTTAAAAATTCAGGACTGAATTTCTTTTTTAACGAATCAAAAATTCTGTCTTTAAGCTCGTCCTCCTCTTTTTCGGGAGAGGCAAAGCCAAACGACGGCTTTTGATTTGAAAGGCTCGCACCGACGTTAGACGTCAAAATAATTATAGTATTTTTGAAATTGATAAGCTTGCCCTTATTATCGGTAAGTCTGCCCTCGTCTAAAATCTGAAGCATCAAATTAAATATTTCGGGATGAGCCTTTTCAATCTCGTCGAATAAAACTACAGAATAAGGCTTACGCTTTACCTTTTCACTTAGCACGCCGGCCTCTTCATATCCTACTAATCCCGGAGGTGCACCTATTAGCTTAGACACCGAGCTTTTATCCATATATTCGCTCATATCAATACGGATTAAGCTTGATTCATCGCCAAAAACAACGTTGGCAATTGCTTTTGAAAGCTCCGTTTTACCCACACCGGTCGGACCTACGAAAATAAACGAGCCGATGGGTCTGTCCGGGTCTTTAATGCTTGCTCTTGCCCTTTTTATAGCTTTAGCAACTGCAGAAACTGCGTTATCCTGACCAATTACTCTTTCCTTTAAATCATCCTCTAAGCTCAAAAGCTTTTCGCTTTCACTGGCGGTAAGCTTCGTTAAAGGAATTCTCGTAATTTCAGAAATAACCTCTGCAACGTCGTTTTCCTTAATTGAAGGAATTGAAGAGCTTCTCGTTTCAATCATCTGATCTTCAATTTCGTCAATTTCGTCCTGCAGTTTATTAATTTTATCCTGCAAAATCATTGCATGGTCAAAATTACCGACTCTTTTATGATATTCTCTTTCGTTGGATATATTAATAATCTGCTGTAATTTTGAAGAATAATCGTTAGGCATGCTTCTTACCTTCAAATTTACCTTAGCTGCAGCCTCGTCTATAAGGTCTATTGCCTTATCCGGTAAATTTTTATCGGTTATATATCTATCCGAAAGATAAACCGATGCCTTTATCGCCTCATCTGTTATAATAACGTTATGATGAGCCTCAAACTTATCCTTTAGTCCCTTTAGTATAAGTATTGCGCTTTCGGGAGAGGGCGCTTCAACCATAATCGGTTGAAATCTTCTTTCCATTGCAGAATCGGGCTCAATATAACGCCTGTATTCGTCAACCGTAGTTGCTCCAATCGTCTGCAATTCACCTCTTGCAAGCATTGGCTTTAGCATATCGGCAAGATCCATATTACCGTCACCGCTGTTGCCCGCGCCCATAATATTGTGAATTTCGTCTATAAAAAGTATTATATTACCTTCATTTTGAACGTAACTGATAGCCTCTTGAAATCTCTCCTCAAACTCTCCGCGGTATTTCGTGCCTGCCAAAAGCCCCGAAAGATTTATTGAGAAAATAATTTTGTTTCTTAAAGTGTCGGGCACCTGTCCCATTGCAATTTGAATCGCAAGCCCTTCTACTACCGCACTTTTACCGACACCCGGCTCGCCAATAAGCACGGGGCTGTTTTTCGTGCGCCTGGAAAGCGACTGAATTATACGCTCAATCTCTTTATCTCTACCTATAACAGGGTCGAGCTTGCCTGCTCTTGCCTTTGCAGTTAAATCGTATCCGAATTTGTTGAGGGGGCTTTCTTCCGACACTGAGGGCACGTAGCTATCCGTCGATTGAACCAAATCATCACCCTCAACATCTTCCTTTTGAGAAAGCTTAAACACCTTTTCATTAAGCTCTTTGCATATTCCGTCGTAATCAACACCGATATGCTTTAATAAAATTGCGCCTTTTGATTCTTTTCTGCGCAAAATAGCAAGCAAAAGATGCTCTGTAGAAACGTAGCCAACCTTAGAATTGTTTGATATTTTGCCGGCCTCGTCTATAACACCCTTTGCCTCGGGGGTAAAATCACCGAGGTCGGACTTATAATTAAACGTTTTCTTTAATATTTCAAAATAGCTTTTTAAATCCACGCCGTAGCTTAAAAGGCATTTGCAAGCCTCGCATTTAGGCAAGGTTAAAAGTCCGTATAAAACGTGTTCTGAGCCAACGTAATTCAGCTTGTACTTGTGAGCAAGCGCCTTTGCGTTACGTATAGCAGTAAACACACCCTCGGTGAATTGAATATTTTCCATAAATTATTTAACGAGTTCCTTTAAATATTCCCTTAACTTATCACTAAGCTCTTCGTCACGAAGGCCGTATTCAATATTAGCCTTAAGATAGCCGAATCTGTCGCCCATATCGTATCTTGTCCCTTTAAACACGTATGCAAGCGCGCCGTGAAGATGAGCCTCGATATCCAAAGCATCGGTAAACTGATATTCACCACTTGCACCCGGCTGTAAATCTCTAATAATATCAAAGATTTTAGGCGAACATACGTATCTGCCAAGAGGGGACAAGTCGCTCTTTGCCTCACCTTTTTTAGGCTTTTCGGTAACCTTGGTCATATTGTAAACGTCATCCTCAAGCACCTTGTCAAACTCAACAGACGCATACTTACAAACGTCTTCAAAGCCAACTCTTTTACAACCTAAAACAGTTTTGCCGTATTTCTCGTATAAATCGATAAGCTGACCGATAACAGGTCTGCCCTCGTGGTACATTACGTCGTCGCCAAAAAGCACTGCAAACGGCTCACCACCGACAAATTCCTCTGCAAGAGCTACTGCACTTGCCGTGCCGTTTTGAACCTCTTGAACGACACATCTGATATTTGCCATACCGGTTGGATACTGAACCTCCTTTAAAAAGTCGAGCTTACCCTTGCTCTCGAGCATATTTTCAAGCTCGTCTGCCTTTTGAAAATGACTTTCTAAAATGTCCTTTTTATAACCTACTATAAAAAGAATATCGGTTATACCGCTATTTACAACCTCTTCGGAAATTACCTGAAGAGCGGGTTTATTCAAAATAGGTAACATCGGCTTAGGAACAGCCTTAGTAAAAGGTAAAAACCTTGTGCCGTAGCCTGCTACGGGAATAACAGCTTTTCTAACTTTTTGCATTATAACTACCTCTGTGTATATTATTTTGGTTTGATACGGCGTTTACTCTGACCATATCTATATTTGTCCGATTAAATTAACCGGGCAAAAGAATTTATTTCGTACCGAAAAGTCTATCGCCTGCATCGCCAAGACCGGGAACGATATATGCGTGATCGTTAAGCCTTTCGTCGAGTGAAGCAATGTAAATTTCAACGTCCGGATGAGCATCGGCAACTGCTTTTACACCCTCGGGTGCGGCAATAAGGTTCATAAGCTTGATATCCTTACAGCCTCTGTCTTTAAGGAATTGAATTGCTGCAACCGCACTTCCGCCCGTAGCAAGCATTGGGTCAACGACTATAATAGTTCTTTCCTCTGCATCAACGGGTAATTTACAGTAATATTCTACGGGAAGATGAGTTTCGGGATCTCTGTAAAGACCGATATGACCGACTTTAGCATTTGGAACGAGTGTTAAAATACCGTCAACCATACCAAGTCCCGCTCTTAAAATGGGAACTACTCCGATACTTCTGCCTGCAACGGTCTTGGCTGTCGTCTTACAGATTGGCGTTTCGATTTCTATATCCTTAAGAGGCAGATCTCTCGTAACCTCGTAAGCCATTAAAAGCGAAATTTCGTTTGCAAGCTCGCGAAAATCCTTAGTAGTGGTTTCTGTCATTCTCATCATCGTTACCTTGTGTTGAATAAGCGGATGATCAAGCACGTGTACTTTGCTCATAATCTTTCTCCTTAATTGTAAATATATTTATTTTGAATATTTCTCTTCAACTGCCTTGATTGTGTTTAAACGCTCAACGTGTCTGCCACCCTCAAATTCAGTCGTTAAGAAAAGCTCTACTATATCAAGCATAAGCTCTGCAGCTATAACTCTTTCTCCAAACGCAATTACGTTTGCATCGTTATGAAGTCTGGTTGCCTTTGCAGAAAAGGTATCGTGACAGTGCGCACATCTTATACCGGGCACCTTGTTTGCAACAATGCTCATACCAATACCCGTACCGCATATAAGTATACCTCTGTCAAACATACCGCTTGCCACAGCCTCAGCGACCTTTTGTCCGTACTCGGCATAGTTACACGAGCCGTTTGAATAAGTGCCGAAGTCCTTATAGTCGTATCCGTGTTTAAGTAAGTAATCGATTAAAATCGGTTTTAATCTTATTCCTGCATGGTCGCATCCAATTGCTATCTTCATATTTATCTCCTGTTATATTCTTTGACATGCCTTTTCAAGCCTGTTCATTATTCCTACGTCAACGTCACTGCCCGTATTAACGTCAAAAGCAATGAGCAAGTCTGCCATGCCTTCCGCCTTATGCAACGCGTCGTATAAATTGTGGGCAATTTCGTTTGCATTTTTGCCTAAATTAAGACAGCTTCCGTCTAAATTTCTACTAATTGCATCGTCACACATATAAACAACTCTTAAGCCCTTTTCAGCGTTGTCCCTATAGTATGCTTTAGCCTTTTCAATTTCAGTTCTTTTAAAGAGCGCGGTTTTACACTTGGGTGTATAATGCTGATACTTCATACCGGGTGCTCTGACTTTATCTTTAGCGGTATTGTTGGAATATTCGCATCTGCCAACTACTTTTTTAATCATTTCGCAGGTTATAAGACCGCTTCTCAAAATTATAGGGGTATCCGTTGTAACGTCTAAAACAGTGCTTTCAATTCCACCGTCGCACATTCCTCCGTCTAAAATTAAAGGAACTCTCCCTTTCAAATCCTCGTAAACGTGCATTGCCGTAACCGGACTTGTATGCTTAGATGCGTTTGCAGACGGAGCTGCAACAGGAACATCAACTGCACGCAAAAATCTTTGCGCACCCTCGTGCTTGGGCACTCTTATTCCAACCGTATCAAGCCCACAGGTTGCAACGGGGCTTATTACACCTTTGCTTTTATAAACCATAGTAAGTGGCCCGGGAACAAACGCTTTGCGTAGCTTGTAAACGTAATCGTATTCAACCAAAACAAGCTTGTCTACGTCGTATCCGTCATGAACGTGCACGATTAACGGATTATCCTGCGGTCTGCCCTTTGCATCGAAAATCTTTTTAACCGCTCCGTCCTTATAAGCAATACCACCAAGACCGTAAACAGTTTCGGTAGGAAAGCCTACGACCTCGCCGTTTAAAATGTAATCTTTTGCAATTTGCAAGGATTTATCGTCAATTTTTAAAACTTTTGTTTTCATTGTAATCAGAAGATATCGTCCATTTCTTCAGGTGGTGGTTCGGGCGGCACGTAGTTGTCTTCCTGCTCTTGAGCTTGCTTATAAGCCTCCTTCTCAGCCCTTGTAGGTGCAATTTGTATATCGTTTACATAGCTTGGAGGAGGATTGATAAACTTGGATTTTTCACCCTTGAATATAAGCTCGAACGAGTCGCACGCGCCTGCTCTGTTTTTGGCGAGAATAATTTCTGCGACATTCTTTTTAACCTTACCCTGCTCCAAATCCTTTTCTTCTGCTGCAAGGTCAGGTCTGTGTATGAACATAACTATATCTGCGTCTTGCTCAATAGCACCCGACTCTCTAAGGTCGGAAAGAACAGGCTTTTGACCCTTTCTTCCCGTTACCAAACGGGAAAGCTGAGAAAGCGCAAGAACGGGAACATCCAATTCCTTGGCAATCATTTTAAGCCCACGAGAAATTTCAGTGATTTCCTGTTGACGGCTATCACTTGATTTTACTGCGTTCATAAGCTGAATATGGTCAACCACGATAAGGTCAAGCCTACCGAGCCTGCTCTTTAGTCTTCTGCATTTAGACAATATTTCAGGACATGTGGTCATAGACGTGTCGTCGACAAAAATTTTTGAATCGTTCAAAAGCTTTTGAGCTTGCCAGAGCTTTTGCCAATCCTCGTCCTGAAGCTTACCCTTTAATGCGTCTTGATTTGAAACGTTTGATACAGAGCAAAGTACTCTTTGAGCAAGCTCTGCGTTTGTCATTTCGAGAGCAAATACGGCGCAAACCGCTTTTTCTCTTATTGCGACGTTTTCTACAATATTCATTGCTAAGGTTGACTTACCGATAGAAGGACGGGCAGCCAAAATTACGAGGTTACCCGGCTTGAATCCGTTAGTGAGGTTATCAAGCCCTGTGAATCCCGTTTTTAAGCCTTGTAGATAATTTTTGTCTTTTTGGATATTTTCAAATTTATCTAAAATTCCGTTAAAGGCAACGTTTATGTTGGTAAGAGTTGAGGTATCAAGCTCCTCTGAAATATCATATACGCTCTTTTCTGCAAAGGAAACTGATTTATTATAGTCTGTAGATGACTTGCAGTCTTTAATAATATCCTCTGCACTTCTGATAAGTCTTCTGAGCGTACCGTCCCTTTTAACTATATCCAAATAGTATTCGTAGTTTGCCGCCGATGGGGTTATTCTTGCCAAATCTGTAAGATATTCAATACCGCCGGCCTTTTCAAGGGTTGCCGATTTTTCCATTGCGTCCGAAAGCGTAACGAGGTCTATCGGCTTATTTTGATTGATAATGGAATACATGGCATCGAAAATAAGCTTGTGCGACTCAAGATAAAAATCTCTTTCCTTGAGCCTTGACATAATTTCATATTGGTATTCCATATCAATCAGTATCGAGCCGAGCACCGATTGCTCCGCCTCAAGATTGTACGGCATTGCGTTAGTTTTTATCTGTTGCATAAGTATCCTTTTAGCTATAGGCATTCCACCTATAAGTCTTTATTAAGATGATTAGAGCGATTCAAACTCAGCGAGAGCGTCCTCAAAGGACTTCATCGCAGACTTGAACGCATCCTTTTTGGTAAGATCTACGCCTGCAAGCTTTAAAAGCTCTACCGGGCTATCGCTACCGCCCGAGGATAAGAACCTGAAGTAGTCTTTAACAGCCTTGTCGCCCTCGTTATAAATTCTCTCTGCAATAGAGATTGCGCTTATAATACCCGTAGCGTATTTATATACGTAAAATGCTCTGTAGAAATGTGGTATTCTTGCCCATTCGTAAGCAATTTCATCATCGGAAATAATATCTTTACCGTAATATTTCTTATTAAGGCCGAGATATTGCTCGCTGAGCCAATCCTTGGTAAGAGGAATGCCCTTTTCTGCGGCATTGTGAGCAACATACTCAAACTCAGCAAACATCGTTTGGCGGAACGCAGTGGTTCTTATCATATCCATGTAGTAAGAAAGAAGATATTTCTTTAGCTTCTTATCTTCGGTCTTTTTAAGAAGGTGCTTTAAGAGAAGAACCTCGTTAACCGTAGAAGCAACCTCTGCTACAAAAATCTTATAGCTTGCCTTTGCCTGGCACTGAGCTCTTTCAGATTTATAAGAGTGCATTGCGTGGCCGAGCTCGTGTGCAAGAGTAAACACGTCGTGAGTTGTTGGCTGATAGTTTAAAAGAACGTATGGGTGCGGAAGAGCCTTTACGCTCGTGCTGTACGCTCCGCTTCTTTTGCCCTCTGTTTCTTCTACGTCTATCCAACCGTTATCGTGAGCCTCCTGCAAGAGCTTGCCGTAATCCTCACCAAGAGGAGCTAAGCCCTCCTTAACGAGCTTAAACGCGTCTTCATAATCAAGTTTGATATCTGCGTTTTCAACAAGTGGCGTGTAAATATCATACATATGAAGCTCGTCAACTCCTAAAATATCTTTTCTGTCCTTTACGTATCTGTGAACGAGCGGAAGAGCGTCGTTAATGCTCTCTAAAAGGTTCTCGTAAACCTGAGGCTCAACGTCCTCGCCTGAAAGTGCTTTTGAAAGACAGCTTTCATACTTTCTTGCTCTTGCCATGAACACGTCTTTATTAACGTTGCCGATATACGTAGCGGCAATCGTGTTTATTAAGCCTATGTAAGCCTTGTAATAAGCCTTGAATGCTTTTTCTCTTATCTCTCTTCTGTCAGATTGAAGTAATAAACCGTAAGTACCGTGAGTTACCTTAACCTTCTGACCGTCAATTTCAATCTCGGGAAAAGGCATGTCCGCATTGTCAATCATAGTGAAAATGTCGTGGAATCCGCCAAACACCTGACCGCCCATTGCTAAAATAGTTTCGCTCTCCTTAGATAAAACGTGAGGCTTAGTCTTTAAAATACCCTTAAGCTGATAATCGTAATCGGCAAAATCAGGATTAGCAATTATCGAATTGAGCTTTTCGTCCGAAAGGGCCGTAAGCTCAGGCGTCATAAACGAAAGACCAGACGCGTATTTTACAAAAAGATTGTTAACCATAGAATTTAATGCGTTAGCCTCAGAATCTCTTGTATCAAGGTCCTTTTTCATATGTGCGTATACCGCGAGCTTTTCGATATCGAAATCAACTGCATCAAGCTCCTTCAAGCACTTGAGAAGGGTTGCCTCATCCGAAAGCTTTCCCTCGTACTGTGCAAAATTCAATCTGCCCTCTACGTCCTTTAAAAGGGCCTTAAATTCATCGTCGTTTGCAAATATATCAGTAAGCTTCCACTTTAAGTTATCGCTTACTTCACTTCTTATCTTAGCCATTATTTTTCTCCTTTTTCTTCTAATTCTTCAAATACGGTTTCCTCGCTTTTAAGCCCGTAGGATAAAAGCACGTTTGCGTGAGTTACATAGGTAATAATATCCCCGTTTTTTAAGTCAGGCATCGGCTTTTCTTTATCTACAAGCACGTGCCTTCTCATAAATTCCTGGGTCTTATCGGACCACTCTAAAACTACCATCGTGTGGAAATCGACCTTTCCAACCTCGGTAATACTATCGTCATTTTGTAAAAAGGTGCTTACGTTTGTAACCTTTTGACCTATTTTTATATCATCCAAAAGTCTGAAATACGCCTTTGCTCTTTTATACGGAATTCCAAGATAAATAAAGGACAAAATGACTGCAATTGCGGTTATCACGCAATTTAAGCTCATATACATGTCCCCTTTTGACTTTATCTCTTTAGTCGAGGCGTAAGGAAGCCTCAGATATAAAATAAACAAAACGGCAACAGCAACCAAGAAAAAGCCCAAGCCGATAAAATAGTACATTAATAGCCTTTTTTTAAGTTGCAACGCCTTATCGTAATCCTCCTGCTTATAAACGTTAATCATAGCTTACTTTTTGTAGAAGATTATACCGATTGTGTTTGGTCCGCAGTGGCTTGTAACAGTGCTGCCTGCCGTAGTGTCGATAATCTCTTCAAATTTAAAATATTCCTTAACCTTTTCGGTTACGAGGTCAATAACCGCTTGATCGGTTGGGCTGTGAGTTACAAAACAAATACTGTCATCGTAGCTCTTGCACTCGTCAGCGATATCCTTTACATACTGAGCGCATCCGCGAGAAAGGTTGCCCATATACTTTTTGCCTAAGCCTAAAGAGCCGTCCTGCATTACGATTGACGGGTGAATCTTCATAACCTTTGCTGCAAGCGCCTTTGCCGCGTTGCATCTACCTCCCTTTTGAAGGTAATCAAGCTTATCTACCACGAATGAAATCTGAACCTTTTCTCTGTCTGCATTGATGGTGTCAACAATTTCCTTCGCGCTTTTACCCTCTTCCAAAAGCTTAGCAGCTCTGATGATTTGAATACCCTGACCGGTAGAGAGTGAAAGGCTATCGATAACGTAAACGTTTTTCATCTCCTTTGCAGCCATAGTCGCGTTGTTGTTGCAAGAGGATGACTTTGACGAAATGTTAAAGTGAATTACGGTATAGCCTTCGTCAGTGTATTTTGCAAAATACTCCTTATATGAATCAATTGAGGTTGCTGCGGTTTTAGGAAGAGTTCCCGTCTGCTTAACGTAGTCGATAACCTTGTAAGCATCGACGTCAACCGTGTCGTGATACTCGTCTAAACCGAGTAAAATTGCTATAGGGCAAATACCTATATTGTACCTTTGGATAAGCTCCTGGCTGAGATCACAGGTGCTGTCCGACGTAATTTTTACTTTTTCCATAAAATCTCCTATCGCGAAAATCGCTAAACTTTTTTATTTTATATACCGCGTCATAAGCTTGAAGCGGCAACATGTTAAGGACTATTTATCCTTTTTTATCTTTGCAAACCAATCGTTGATTTTTTCAACGAAATTTAAATATCCGGCATATTTATCTCTATGCTTTATTGACCATTCGGGCACGATGCCTAAAATAGTGTCAGTATCTATAAGTCCAATCGCCCTGCTGTCCTGACTGTCCCATCTGTTGTCGCCAAGCACAAACATCTGTCCCTTGCCAACCTTAATTTCGGGTATATCCTTCAAATTATAGCCCATGTAAGTGCCGTATGGCTTTCTGAAGTAATAAGCGTGCTCATCGTCAAAATTGACCCATGAGTCCTCGCCCTTTTTCTTTATTTGAAGAACTCCCTTTACAGAGCGAACACTGTCCCCCTCTAATGCAATTATCCTTTTGATATAATTTACCTCTTTATTTCTCGCAAAAACAACTACGTCGCCTACCTCGGGCTCCTTGGTTTTGCTCATATACAGCCAATCACCGTTTTGAAGTGTTACATTCATGGAATTACCCTCTACCTTTACAGGTGCGATAAAATACGACTGAACTACTATATTGGCTATCATAAAAATTAAAAGGAAGATTAACAAATAATCGACAATAGCAAGCCTCTCTTTTTCTTCCTCGCGCAGAAGCCGTGTTCTGCTTAGCTCTGAAAACGCCATTTCTATCCTCTAAATTAAAAGTATATTGTTTACTGCAAATTTACCGTCGCCCTCAAGCCTGAGCGCGTAAAGCCCATCAAAATTTTTAATACCCATACCGTCAGCCGTTTTAAAATCCGAAACCTTGACGACAAGGTTTTTCCAGCCTGCGCTTGCTTTAAAATCGGTTGAATAGGTATATTCGACTACCTCTCCGCCCATTTTTTGCATGAAAATCAATTTTAAATTACAAAATTCTTTTGTAAACACATCGAGCTTGATTATTGAGTTAGAATCAACACGGCAACCCGGCTCACCGAATTTATAGCTGATAAGCCCGCACTCGGAGTACGCGCCGTAAATATCGCCTGCGCCCTTAACAAGCTTTATAAATTGCTCCGGTCCTGCAAAAATGCTCTCTCTCGTAGCGTTTTTATCATAAAAAGCTATGCCGTCCAAGCCGTCTTTACTCGTGTAAACTATACCCGACCTC
>JAFVQT010000059.1 GCA_017504655.1 Clostridia bacterium
AGAAGGCTTTTCGATTTTTATGCAAGACAGGAGTTCGACTCTCCTCACCTCCACCAATAAAAAAGGTAGGCGTGTGCCTACCTTTTTTATTGCGAGAGAATTAAAAGGAGAGTCGAACTAAAAGCGACTGCAAGGCAGAAAAAACGATTGATAATCGTTTTTAGCGCTGACCGAAGATTTTTGCAAGCAAAGAGCACTTGTGTTAGAAGAATGACTTGCAAAAATCAAGAGGAGACTCTCCTCACCTCCACCAAAAAAAATACGGAGGGCTTTTGCCGTCCGTATTTTTTGTTACGCTAATCGTGAGAACCGCTGAATTGTCAGCGGTTCGTGCGAGGAGCATCCGCAAAAGTAAGCAAGAAACAAGTACGAAACTTGACGGTGCGACGACGCTCTTGCCATAAGCAAGAATATAGCTTAGCTCCACCAAGAGAAACCTAAATCGAACCACTTGTGTTCGCGTTGGGTTTCTCTTTTTATACAAAAAATAACGAGCGAAATTATTCTTCGCTCGTTATTTTTCTTCCATTTCTTCGGTTAATTCTTCAAAAGTTATATTAAAAACTCTCAAAATCCGAATGATATTATACAACGACGGCTCAACCTTGTCGCACTCCCATTCACTCACTCTTTGTTGAGTAGTTTGCATTCTATCAGCAAACTCTTTTTGACTTATTTTATTTAGTTTTCTAAAATATCTCAAATTTTCCCCAAAACTTTTCATATAATTATTTTACACTAAACACAGTGTTTTTACTTGACATACACTAATATTAGTGTTATATTATTTACACAATCTATTTTTGGAGGTATAATATGGGAGCAAAAAACGAAATACTGTCTAATGCAGTATATTATTCTGGTAGTTATTTCAAGGATTTGAATGGTGGCAAATACGGAAACTATCGAATGGCAAGTAAAACGATAAAAGTTAAAGGTCGTTTTAACGAAATTTATAATTACATTGAAGACAACGTACATTTGTGGATAGGTAGAATTGCAACCTGTGAAACCGCAGGACTTTCCCCTGACATGCTTGAACGTGTTATCGCCACTTCAGACTCCGCACAAAAAAGAGCGGTTAAAAAGGAAATAGGCAAAGGCTATTGCCATTACACCGCCGCCGACACCGAAGGCGACATTGTCGATATTACTGTTGTTAAAGGTTTCTTGTTCTTCAAAACGAAAATCATCGTTAAAGTTAATGGATATGCAGGTTATTGCAAACAGTTAATTAAAATTATCGAAGAAAAAATTAAAAAGCAATTAGAATTAGCATAACTGTTTTCTTCATTAAATCAATCCACCAAAAAGGGCGGTTTCATACCGTCCTTTTTTATTTTTTCCATAATGCTTTGGCATTGCCAACGCTCCGCTTATCTCCACCAAAAATGACCTAAAACGAACCGCTTCGTTTTAGGTCATTTTTATTCAAGCCGAAAGGCTTGGTATGTAATCGCCGTAGGCGTATGTAATCACAGCTTGCTGTGTATGTCATTTCGGCTTGATTGCATACATACCAAGGCGTGGCTGAAAGGAAAACGCAAAGGAAGGGCAAAAAAAGCTTTGATAGGTATTGACAAACAATGAATCGAGCGGTATAATATAAAAAAAATATTTTTTGGGGTTCGGATAGATGTCAGCTATTTTTACTCGCAATCAATTTGATATTTTCCCCTTGGTGTTTCCGATTGAGGAAGAAGTGGAGTTTACCATTCAATCGTTGGGGGTAAGGCATACGTTGCAGGGGGAGTATACCATCACTCTTCACCGTGCAAATGCAGGTTCGCCAAGTGAGGCGTTCAGTGCACAGAACACGACGAATTATCTTTGCAAAACGGAAAAAGATAGCCAGTTATCCTTCTCTTATACGGCGAATGCGGAAGGGGAGTATTTCGTGCGCGTTTTTCAAAACGGTACGCGTGTGGCGCAGCTGAAAATATATGCTCTTGCGAAAGATTTAAGCTGCCGCCTTCCCTTGCGTGGCGATTTTCACGTGCACACAAGCGGCTCGGATGGGAACGAACCGCCTGCGATTGTTTGCGCAAATTACCGTAAAAAGGGCTATGATTTTATCACCATTACCGATCACGACAGATATTTTCCTTCCCTGGACGCGATTGCCGCCTATCGGGGCGTACAAATCCCGCTTGCCATTTTGCCGGGGGAAGAAGTGCATTTGCCGGGAACGACAGTCCACGTTGTCAATGCAGGCGGTTTGTTTTCCGTGAACGGCTTGTTGCCGATGAAAGAAAACTATTTGGAAACGAACGGGGAGCTTTCCCGAAGACGGTTTGACGAAAGCGTACAACCGCCCGACATATATAAAATGGAAAATTTTTGGCTGGAAATTGATGCGTTGGAAAGGAAATTAACAACGGAAGAGGCGTTTCCAGAAGGCTTGGATAGTCGTTCGTATGCCGTATGTCTTTGGATTTTTGATAAAATTCGCAAAGCGAATGGCTTGGGAATTTTTTGCCATCCAAACTGGATCAACGATTTATATCAAATCCCCGAGGATTTCACTTTGTATATGCTGAAAAATCATCCGTTTGACGCGTTTGAGGTGTTGGGCGGCGAAAATTATTATCAACAAAACGGCTTACAGACGGCGATGTATTATGATGAATACAGGCAAGGCCGAGTGCACGCTATTGTAGGTTCGACGGATAGCCATAGCTCTACGGCAAGCAATCGAAACTGGGATCTTTGTTCCACAATCGTTTTTGCAAAATCCAACGTGCGCAGGGATATCCTCGATGGCGTGCGAGAAAAATACTCGGTGGCGGTGGATACGCTTTCCAAGGAGTATCGTTTGGTGGGGGAATACCGCCTGCAAAAATATGCGGCCTTTCTAATGGAAAATTATTTTCCCCTGCACGATCAACAGGCTTTAATCGACGGGGAGCTGATGTATCAATATGCAATTGGGAATGCAACGAAGGAAGAAGTGGAGTTGATAGGGCAAAGAGCGGAAAAATTCTCACAAAAATATATACGGCGAAGCGAATAGGAAAAACGTTGGGAGTACGCAGTTGTTTCGCCTTTGAAAAGTATTTGCGGAGAATTAAAAGGAGAGTCGAACTAAAAGCGACTGCAAGGCAGTAAAAACGATTGATAATCGTTTTTAGTGCTGACCGAAGATTTTTGCAAAGCAAAGAGGGAGTATAAAGGAGAATGCTTTGCAAAAAGCAAGAGGCGACTTTATCGCCGGTAGGCTTTTGCAGGCTCTATAAAATATTTTGCCCATAAATACAACTATATTTCTTATAGCGATCACAATTTAAATAAATTATCACAAGTTTATCATATTACTTAATTATAATTGACTTTTATTATTTAGTGTTTTATAATTAAATAAAAATATATTTTTTACTTAGGAGAAAATTGTTATGCCTATTGAAGCTATTGTAGGGATTGTTGTAATTGGCGTTGTATCAATTTTAATGACTTTTATTCCATTGCCAAGAGTGTTAAATATGATTCTTGTACCGGTTGGTCTTATTATACCAATGGCATTTTTGGGACATTTATACATTGATCCTATTTTTCTTACAGCAAAGTGGTGGGGTTGGGTCATTTTTGGTCTCGCAGCGCTGATAGGTTTAGTTAATACATTATTAGGTATGTTTTACAATGGAAGAGTTTTGTATAGAGATCTTAAAGGTAAAGGAAACGCATATTCCAGTTATGTTGAAGCAGTATCTACTTACTGTTTATTTATCTGTTCAGCAGCGGGTTTTATGGCAAATTTCTTAGCTTTAGTAATCTAATTACAATATAAAATCAAACATAAGCGATGCTTTTTGCATCGCTTTTTTTCTTAAATAAAATTAATTTAATACAATTTAACTTTAAACACCTTAAAAACAAGCAATAAATATTCACTAAACTGCTAAATGATATAAAATTTAACAATACTATTGATTTATTTTCTATAAAATGCTATAATCTTTATTAATAATATACGTATAACGTATATAAGGAGGATGAACAATGAAGAAAAATATCAAAAATTCCAAATTTGTGTTTGCTTTCTTGCTGTGCTTGTGCCTTTCTTTGTTCGTCGCTTGCACCGGCATTAGCAGTGGAAGCAGCGAAAGTGAAGAAAGCTCGACCGTAAGCGGTAGCGACTCAAGTCAAAGTGTCGAAGAAGAAAGTCAAGACGAAGTGAGTGATTCAAACGAGGCTGACGCTTCTTCAGAAAATTTTTCAGATGAACGTCAGTCGGAGGAGGAAAACGCTTCAGAGGAAGAAAGTCTATCTGAAGAAGAAAGCTCTTCAGAGGAAGAAAGTCTATCTGAAGAAGAAAGCTCTTCAGAGGAAGAAAGTCTATCTGAAGAAGAAAGCTCTTCAGAGGATGAAGGGCAGTCTGAAACCGAGTCCGAATCGGAAAGTCAACCGAGTCAAGGCGAAGGTGAAGAGGATGATGATGACGATTATCAAACTGTTTTAATTGAAGAATTTTTATCAAGCGATACTTTTGAACAGTTTGTAATGCTTAAGGGTACAGTAACAAGAATAGTCGATGACATAGAGGGCGAGTTTGTTCTTACAGACGGTAGCGGTCAAGTCGAAATTTACGGCTTACGAGCAAACAAAATGTCAAAAAACGTTGGTGATTTAAGCGGTTTGGGCATAGAGGTCGGTGATACCGTTATCATAAGCGCAAAATTAAGCGAAGAGCGTTTTGTAAACGATTCTTATCTCGTATGCGATAAAACAGTTAGCGAAGATAAAATTTTTACCGTACAAAGCGCGAGCGAATACGTAGAATTGGTTGATAGAATAAACAGTGGAGAGGTTGAAAACAATATACACATTCACTTAGGCGCAGACATAGATATGTCCGGAATAGAATATCACCCAATTGAGGAATTTCGCGGTGTTTTTGACGGAAATGGTCACACTATTTCTAATATAACCTTTGCTTTAGAGGGGGCAAGCTTGAACGTTACCGACGGCAATTGGGTAGATTACGGTATAACCGCAATAGGATTAATAGGCAGTGCCTACGACGTAACGGTAAAGGATTTAAATATTGTAAACGCTGTGTTTGACTGTCAGACCTCGGGTGAAATTTTTGCAGGTACGCTCGTGGGCTATGCGGTAGGTGTTGTAATTGAAGACTGCTCAATTTCCGTTGTAATGAACGTTTTAATAGAGCATCAAGGTGTTCAGGAGCATAATATAAGTGGTGTAGCAGGTGTTATTGGCTATTCTCTCGGTGCGTATACGCAAGGCGTTACCGTTAACTGCTATATTGACTACACGGCAAACAGCTACGAAGCGTTTGTAGGTGCAATGCTTGGTGTTGGCAACGTCGTTATACAGGATTGTATAATTGAGCTTGATATTAAGTTTACGGGTACTGTATACGGGCATACCGGTGCTATAATAGGTATGGAGCGTACTCCCGAAGGGATAATTCTCGCAAGTATATTCGACTCTGCCGTAAGAGGAACTGTAGAGATTAACAACGGTCGCGGATACGCTTGGGGGTTAGTAGGTCAAGGCTATTTCTATCATCCTACAAACGGTGATGTTATGGAGGTTGAAGAGTATAACGAGGTGGACGTAACGTATATAAGACAAAAGTAATAATCTAATAAATTTAGCGTGGCTATCTATACGTTAGCCACGCTTTTGTAATAATTATTATGCATAATTTTTTAAATTAATTGACAGCATTATAAAATTAAAGTAAAATATGATTAATATTACATATTAATTGGTGAAAAAATGGAAAAGGTTTACGACTTACATATTCATTATACCTTTGATATCCCTCTAAAAGATACTATTGAAATTTTTAGGGAAGAGTTTAAGGTGACAAATACCGAAAAATATTGTTTTTTGAGCATACCGTATAAACTTCACGGGGAGTCAGTTTCGCTTGAAGATATGCAAAATATTAAAGCACTATGCTTAAAAAAGGCTTTTTCGCCTAATGCCTACGCCTTTGCAGGGCTTGAATACGACTGTGAGGAACACTGTCTTGCAGACAGTTTTTTACGCCAAGCAAAAGAGTATTTCAGCGTGGGTTACGACGGTATTAAAATGCTTGAGGGTTACCCTTCGCTTCTCAAAGCACGTAAAATTTCTTTAGATAGCAAAATTTACCATAAATTCTATGATTTTATGGAGCAAAACGGCTATCCTATAATTATGCACATGGCAAATCCTAAAGAAAATTGGGATATAACTACGGCAAGTAAAGAAGCAATAGAGCAAGGTCGCGTATACGATAGTAGTTATCCAACAAAAGAAGAGATTACACGTCAAGTTTTTAGCGTGATGCAAAAATTTCCTAAATTAAAACTAATTTTAGCCCACTTTGGCTTTTTTAGTTACGATATAGAAGAGGCAGAAAGATTTTTGTCTTTTTCTAATACTGCTTTTGATATTACGCCGGGAGGCGAGCAGTTTATCAATATGAGTAAGGAGTGGTCAAAGTGGCTTCCATTTTGGGAGAAACATCAAGACAGAATATTTTACGGTACTGACTTTTATGCTTTTCAAAAGGATGAGAAGTGGGAAATTTCTTTTAATCGCAGACCGAAATTCCTTCGTCAACTTTTAGAAACCGACCAAACTCACGTATACCTTGGCGAAGAATTTAAAGGTGTTTTGTTAGATGAAAAATTAAGAGATAAAATATATCGTCAAAACTTTTTAAAACTTTTAGGCGAGCCTAAAAGAGTTGACGTTGATTACGTTTTACAAACGGCAAAGAGGCTTTCTTTAAAAAGCGAACACAAGTCTCGTTATGCGAAAGACGATATAGCGTATATTTTAGAAACTTTGAAATAGGGGTATTATGAAGAAATTGCATTTAATCTGCAACGCTCACGTTGACCCAATATGGCAATGGACGTTAGACGAAGGAATATCGTCTGCCATTGCGACTTTTAAATCTGCAGTTGATTTAGCAGAGGAGTTTGACTATATTTTTTGCCATAACGAGTCTTTTCTTTACGAGAAGATAGAGGAGTGTGCTCCCGACCTTTTTGAAAAAATAAAAGTTTTAGTAAAAAAGGGTAAGTGGAAAATCGTTGGTGGTTGGTATCTTCAGCCCGATTGCAATTTGCCCTCTGGCGAGACGTTCGTAAGACACGTTAACGTTGGTAAAAAGTATTTTAAAGAAAAATTTGGTGTAGAACCCAACGTCGCTCTTAATTTTGACGCTTTTGGTCATAGCGTTGGCTTAGTGCAAATACTTGCTAAAAACGGATATAAGGGATATATGGCGTGCAGACCGGGTAGTGGTTTTCAATACGATTACCCAGGTAGGTTTTTCAAATGGACTTCACCTGATGGTAGCGAGGTAATAGCAACGAACAATATTTCTTACGGCACGCTTTTGGGCGACGCGGCGTCTAAAATTTACCACGAGGCAACGGGTGGTCATATAAGCATGCTTGGTCAAGACGGGGTAGAAACTTCAACTACGATGCTTGAAGACGTAAACTATTCGCTTTGGGGAGTAGGTAATCACGGTGGAGGACCGTCTAGAAAGGACTTAAGGGATATTGCCAACTTAAGGATAGACGATACCGTTATTTTGCACAGCACACCCGAAGATTTATTTAACGACGATATAAAAATTTCTGGTGAGGTTAACGAGTCGCTAGTGACTTGTATGCCGGGATGCTATTCTTCTATGGCAAGAGTTAAGCAAGCGTATCGCCGTACTGAAAACTTGTTTTACGCAACCGAAAAGATGATTGCTTTAGCCTCGTTAAACGGTTACGACGTCGATTTGAACGCTATGAAAGAAGCAGAGAAGAATATGCTTCTTGCCACTTTTCACGACGTTTTACCGGGTACGTGTACGGAAAATGGGGAAAGAGAGGGGCTTTGCGCTTTATCTTCTGCCGAAAAAATTTTGCGCGATTATAGGTCTAAGATTTTCTTGCGTTTGGCGTCTAGCCAAAAACATGCTGGCGAAAAAGAGTTTCCAGTGTTTGTGTTTAACTATTCGCCATATAAAGTAACGACTCCGGTCGAGGTGGAGTTTTCGCTTGAAAATCAAAATTGGGATTTAGATATAAGATATAATCCTCACGTATATTTTAATGGCGTTGAAATACCATGTCAACAGATAAAAGAAGAATCGACGTTAACTTTAGACTGGCGAAAGAAAGTGGTTTTTTCTGCAACTTTAGAGCCTCTTAGTTTAACTAGGTTTGAAATTAAGGTTTCTGCCGATAAAAGAGAGTCTACTGCTATTGCAAAAGAGTGTGATATTGCTAAAATGTTGGGTTATAAGCCGATTTTTGAACTTTACGACGATTCTGCTGATCCATGGGCGATGAGCGCTGAAGAACTTAAAGCAGTTGGCAAAAACCCACGTGAACTTATAAAAATGACGGATAGGGAGGTCAAAGATTTTTGCGCTTTACAAAGTGAGTTAGGCGCTGAAAGAATTATTGAAGACGGAGCCCTTTTTACGTGTTACGAAGGTTTGTATTCATTAGATAATTCAAATGTTGTCGCTCAAATTAGACAGTACAAAAATTTTGATTTTACCGACTATAAAATTGTCGCTGAATTTGCAGACAAGAACAAACTTTTGAGAGTTAAAATTCCAGTGCCAAACGAGTTTTGCGGTGGAGAGTTAGTTGGCGACGGCCCGTACGTTTGGGAGAAAAAACCTTCATGCGAGGTAACCTTCCAAAAGTGGATAGGAATTAAAAAGGGCGATAAGATTTTCTCTATAATCAACGACGGCATTTATTCAGGAAAATATCAAGACGGATATTTGCACCTAACTCTTTTAAGAGGAGCAGGTTATTGTTTCCATCCAATTCCAAACCAGCCTCTTTATCCAGAGGATAGATACTTGCCAAGGATTGACTGTGGAAGATACGAATTTAATTTAAGGGTTTATCAAGGCAGTGTAAACGAAGTTTGTAAAATGGCAGAAGAGTTCAATCAAAAACCGTACGCAGTCAACGTATTTCCAGTTGGGGATAAAACGGTTGATTTTAAACAAGTTGAGTTAAGTGGCAACGTGTTGCTTGTTAATTTACATAAAAACGATAACGGTGAAATCGTAGCAAGGCTTTATAATCCGTCTTTACAAAGCCAAGAGTTCTCACTTAAATTGCAGAGAGTAAAAATTAGTGATAAACTTTCAAAAGCAGAGGTTTTAACGGTTGTGTTTAAAGATGGAAATTTTGAACTTTTCCATAACGAAATGCCTGTATAGGTTGATTATTAAGATATTTGATACAAAGTCTAGAAGTAAATATGAAACAGAAGAATTTTAAATTTGCTTTTTTAAGCGGAAATATGCTAAAGATTTTAGCGGCAGTATGTATGGTCTGCGATCACGTTGGATTAATGTTCTTTCCTACGGTGCCGATATTCAGAATTATAGGCAGAATTGCTTTTCCCATCTTTGCGTTTATGATTGCAGAGGGGTGCAAATACACAAAAAATAAAATTAAATATTTCGGCATGATATTTTTGATGGGCGTAGTATTTCAAATGGTATATTACGTCGTTGATAAAAGCTTATATTTTTGCATATTCATAACCTTTTCGACGTCGATTTTAATGATTTACGCACTTCAGCTTTTTAAAAAGCAGGTTTTCAGCAAATGGAATAGCAGTTATTTAATCAGAGTCGTTGCATCTTTATTGCTGTTTTCGGCATTGGTCTTTGGAGTATATGTCTTAAACAGCGGTTTAGAGGTTTTCGGCAAAGAGATAACTGTAGATTACGGCTTTTGGGGTTGTATGCTTCCTGTTTTTGCAAGCCTATTGCATGCAGATGAAAAGGACGAAAATCAAAGGCTATTGCAAAAAATTGACTGTGTGCCATTGCACGTTTGCGCAATGGCGGTAGGCTTATTCCTTACGGCGTACTTTTTAACAAAAAGCAAATTTTTATACCAATATTACTCCTTAATAGCTATTATCCCCTTACTGCTATATTCCGGCAAGAGAGGAAAAAAGAAAATGAAATACTTTTTCTACGTCTTCTATCCCGCTCATTTGGTATTGCTGTACGGCTTAAGCTTTTTGCTTGCCATAATATAGACAAAAGTAGCAAAAAGTACTACAAGTTTTGTTATTTTAATAAAAAATATTATTTCTTACAGGTAAAAAACTGAAGATGTCTTGACAACATGTTCATTTTATATTAATATTTAAACGTAAACTAATTATATGAGTCAAACTATTTTAGTAATATGAAGGAGGCATAATGAAGTTATTTAAAAAATTATTTACAGCAGTCATTTCACTGATACTCATGCTTAGCTTATCAGCTTCCTGTTTTGGCGTTATCTTCGTGCCGGTTGTGGCTCCTACCGAGGGGCTTCCGGGGTATACGCTTACGCAAGATTACGTCAACAAGACAAACGCATATTTGGAAACAGCTAAAAATTACACGATAGAAGGCAAATCAAACGTAGACGTAAACACCGCTTGGAATAATTATGTCTACGCTTATTACGAGGTTGCGTCACAAGCAAACGTCGCGTTTGTTTTATATGCGAGCGATGCCTCAAGTAAGGCGTATAAGGATAATTATTTGTTTGCAAGCGAGGCGTATAACGGCGTTTACGCAAACTATATGAAGGCTTTGCAAGAGATTCATGCTCACGAAAAAAGCTCAGGCATTTCAAGTGACCAAAGCTTTTTCAAGGGCTGGGACGAAAGGGATTTAAACAGAATTTTAAAATACACCGACAAGGTTGCAAGTCTTGAAAACGAGATTTCCGAGCTTCAAGTTGAGTATGCGTCTATTTCCGAGGAGGAGTTTACTGAAAAATCTGTTGTGATTTATAAGCAAATAGTTGATAAAAACAAGCAAATTGCAACCGAATACGGCTTTAGCACCTATTATGAGTACGCTTCGGATTACGAATACGGAAGAGATTATACAAACGGTCAGTTGACAGCCTTCAGGGCAAACGTTGCAGCTACGTTACCTGCCTTAATCGTAAGGTTAAAATCTGATTTGGAAACAGCAAAGAGTAACTTAACTCAAAAAGAAAGAGAAACGTTAAACGCGCTTACGTCAGACTCTTACGATTCAACAGCTGTCAATTATTGGGATAAATACGTTGCCTCATACGAGGGATTAAACGTAAAGAACGATTTTATGCACGCTTTTGACAATAAAAACGTTATGTTTGCAGACGGAGCAAATTCACGTCAAATGGCGTTTAACGCGTATATGCCTGCGTACAGTAAATCTTACTGTTATTTTGGCCCGGGCTATCAGGATGTGTTTACTGTAAGCCACGAAATAGGGCACTACTATGCAGGGCTTCATATTGATCACGGCGTAACCTCTATGGACTTGAACGAAACACATTCTCAGGGCAATGAAATGCTCCTTTTAGAGTATTTGTCAAGTGAGCTAAGCGCAAACGCGTTTAAGGCGTTAGAGCTCTCAAAAACTGCAAGCATTTTGTCTACGGTAGTGATAAGCACCATAGTAGACGACTTTGAATATTTCGTATATACAAACGACGTATCCAACTTTACGGCTCAGGATTTTGACAGTAAAATGAATGAGATTTGTCAAAAATACGGCGGAAGAGAGTTTGTCGATACAATAGTAACAGATATAAACAGATATTGGCGTTTAATCGTTGCCGAACAGCCTTTATATTACATCAGCTATGCCACCTCAGGTATAGCAAGCATAAACTTGTATATGGTTGCAGATGAAAGCAGGTCCGAGGCAAGGCAAATTTATACAAAACTCATTGAGCAGGCTCAGCCTGAGCTGGGATTTGCGGGTAGTCTGACGTCTGCAGGTCTTGTAAGCCCATTTGAAAAATCGTCATTTGATTCTATTTCTGCATACGTAAGCGGAAATACGCCCGTTCAACCCGAAGAGGAAGAGAGCGAAAGCGTAGAAGAGGATGTTTTAGAAGAAGATAGTGAAAGCGTAGAAGAGGAAAGCCAAGAAAGTCAAATGGCTGCGTAGCCTACGTCTGATGAATTATGTAAAGAATAATAAAAAAAATATATAAGGAGAAAACATGACAAAGAAGAAAATTTTTACAGCATTATTATTAATGCTTGCGCTCGCGTTTACAACACTGTTTGGTTGTACTGTGACGGGAACTACTTCTTCAGATGAAGAGAGTGTTGAAAGCGTTGAAAGTGTGATAGTCGAGTCCGAAGAGCAGTCGGAAAGCGAGATAGAATCTGTCGAGCAGTTAACAGTGCCTACTTTTGATTTTACTGTTACTTCAACGTCCGATTCAATATCCTTTGAGGTAAATGAGGATGACCCCAGTGACGTAGGTGAGATTACCTCTATCGAGCTTTCATTAGGCAATGACGTAATAGTTGCCGACGATATGCAAACGAGGACGTTTGAAGGGCTTTACAGCGGAGAACAGTATACCCTCACCGTGGTTTACACCTACAACGTAGGCGAGGGGGACGTTTCTGAAACTTACAGAAAGAGTAAGTACACCATTGCAAAAAGAACGCCGTCTATTGATGTTTCTTATACTCCTATTTCGGACACAAGCTTTGCTTTTGAATTAATAATTACCGATTCTTCCGATATAATGGAAATCGTCGAAATTAAGGTTATTGCCGAAAACGGTGACGAGTACGTTTTAGACGATTTAACAGCAAGAGAGTTTACCGATATACCTAACGGAAAGTACAAAATGGTTATTTCGTACCAATACGATTTAAACAAGGGTGACGGCGCTGTAACGGCAGAATACAGAACAAGCGTTTCAACCGTTATAAGTCCTTTATCTATTCCCGACTTTATTGTTGAAGTGGAGGAGGGCAGAAATCCCGTTATTTTACAGATTTCGGACACGCAAATTATAGACGCAGCTCAAGTAAGACCCGGCGAAGGCGGTGCAAGCAGTTATTATGCGACGAACAAGATGGAAGAAAGATTATTCTGCTTTATGCGTGAAACTATAAATGCCGTTCAGCCCGACCTTATTTTAATAACGGGCGACCTTGTTTACGGTAAGTTTGACGATAACGGAACTTCGCTTTTAGCACTCATTGACGTTATGGAAAGCTTTGAAATTCCTTGGGCACCCGTATTAGGTAATCACGATAGCGAGAGCAGAAAGGGTGTTGATTGGCAATGTGAACAGCTTGAAAATGCAGAATATTGCCTGTTTAAGCAAAGAGAACTTTCGGGTAACGGTAACTATACCGTAGGTATAGCTCAGGGCGGCAGACTTACGAGAGTATTCTTTATGATGGATACAAACGGCTCCGGCGAGGCAAGTGCGGAATCGCTTGCCAACGGACATACCTATAATAATTTCGTTGGTTTTAAAAACGACCAAATCGATTGGTTTATGGAGATCGGTGCGCAAATTAACGAGCTTTCACCCGAAACAAAGGTTTCGTTTGCTTTCCATATTCAGCTTTATCAATTTAATAACGCGTTTGCAAAATACGGCTTTAACAATACGGATATTGATGATAATCCTATAAGCATAGACTGGCATCCTGATAAAGAAGATGGTGACTTTGGTTATATTGGCGCAAACTTAAAAGGAGCTTGGGATCAAAACAACGCGGTATTTAGAAAAATGCTTGAAATAGGTGTAGACAGTATTTACGTTGGGCACGAGCACAATATAAACGCGAGCGTTGTATATAACGGCGTAAGATTCCAATTCTCTCAAAAAATCGGTACTTACGACAGATGTAACTGGTTGCTTAATGACGGTAGTATTTTAAGTAGTTATCCAGAGCCTGCGAACGCACAGCCTCTTATGGGAGGAACTGTAAACGTGCTTGATGAAACGGGCGCAATAGTAGATGCGTACATTTATTATTGCAATGATTTGGATCCGACAATTCCTCCCGTGCCTGCTCTTTAGGTTAACGGCTTACAGCTTGGAGTAACAAATTCCAGCGATATGTGGACGGACACTGCACTTTTGTCAGAGAGAGGAAATGGCAGGTTATAATTCTTATAAGATAACTGCCGAAAGCCAAGGCAAGCTGCACGTTAAATCTGCGCTATTGGCAAACAAGAGTACGTTTACCTTTACAGTCTACGTTCCGTCAACCTCAACTGCAAAGCTGGGCGGTTACGGTGAGTTTGCAATAAGAGTAAAGTCAAATGATTTAGAGCCTAATATCGACGGAAGAACTGACGGACACATTAATTACAACAGCTCTTCGTCTATTGATGAATTGAAGCTTGTTTACGATCAATGGGCAACGTATACGGTTGACGTTTCTTCTCTTGACAGCAACTGTACAGAGTGGGCATTCGTTGTAGCTGCAGGAAACGTTATTTATCTTAGAGATGTTATAGCATAATGTAAAAACAAAACGCCGTATAAGTCGTTTAATCGACCTATACGGCGTTTATTGGCGCTTTAGCTAGAATAAACCCCCAGTTCTACTGGGGGAGGTAAAAGGCTTTAGCGAAATAAAAACCTCATGGTATAATAGAGATGGTTTGGCAACCGCATCACTAAAAAATACCAGGAGGTTTTTAACAAATGAAAAATGAAATAAAGCACACGTCACATTCGACATATCGCCTTGAAGCGCATGTAGTATTTGCTCCAAAATATAGACGAAAAGAAATATATGGGCAAATAAGAAAAGATATAGGTGAAATATTGAGAAAACTTTGTGATGAAAAGAAGGTTGAAATAATAGAAGCGGAAATGTGTAAAGACCACGTTCACATGCTAATAAGTTATCCACCGTATTTAAGTATATCACAATTTTTAGGATTTCTCAAGGGGAAAAGTTCACTTATGATATTTGATAGACATGCAAATTTAAAATATAAATATGGAAGCAGAAATTTTTGGTGTAGAGGATACTATGTAGACTCGGTTGGAAAAAATGAAAGAATAATCGCAGAATACATACAAACCCAGTTGGACGAAGATCGTCAAATAGACCAAATGACAATGAGCGAGTATATAGACCCGTTTACGGGTATAAAGAATAAGTAGGCAAAAAAGACAGCCGCGACATAGCGGCTGCCAGTAATAGTGATGCGTTGCTAAACTTCGGTGCCCGTTTATGGGCGAGCCGGTAAAATCCCCTTCTAGGGGTAGTGCAAACCAC
>JAFVQT010000060.1 GCA_017504655.1 Clostridia bacterium
ATAACCGTGCTTGGTAAGCGAGGAAATATAAAAACCGAAAGGGCTGATATGGAGCTCGAAACTCTCTCTAAAAGCGAATACGAGCGCGGTAAGCTTGGGCTTAAATGCGCCTCATTACTTCAGTATACACTATACGGAGTGCCGTGCATTTACTACGGTGACGAGATTGGTATGGAGGGCAATAAGGACCCTTTTAACAGAAGATGCTACGATTGGCTTGGCGGTGACGGAGAGCTTTTGGACTGGTATAAGTTTTTAGGCAAGCTAAGGAGTAGTGTCCCTGCGCTTAAAGAGGGAAAGATTACCTCACTTTCTATGCAAGACGGCGTCATTGCTTTTACAAGAGAGGATGAGGTGAGCGCTGTAACTGTTGCAATAAACTGTGGCGACAGAGTGTTTGATATAAAGGTAAAAGGCTACGAAAAAGAAATTACACGAAACATAAAAAGCTCAAAAATCCCTTTAAACAAATACGATTTTGCAATATTTTACAAAAAGATTCAATAATTTATAAATTTTAAGATGACTATTTATTCTCAAACCGTAGAAAAGCTGAAGCTGTTAAGCGAGCCAAGTTATGCCGAGTTTTCGAGCAAAATTGCAAACAGCAAAAAGACCTTACTTGGCGTCAGGATTCCAATGCTTAAAAGGCTTGCTCTCGATATTTATACAAAAGACTGTGAGGGCTATTTATCAGAGTGTAAATTTGAGTATTTCGAGGATACGATGATTTATGGCTTGATAATTTCAAGACTTGGCTTAGACGAGTTTTTAAGGTATCTTCCGATTTATCTCGCGCACGCTGACAGCTGGTCGCATATAGACAGCTTTGTGCCTTCGATAAAATGCATAAAAGCAAACGGTGACGTCTTTTTAAAATTGATAGATAACAATGCAAAATCGGCAACCGGCTTTACCTTGCGATTTTATATTGTATGCCTTATGGACTACTATCTCACAAACGAGCATATTGACTATGTGTTAAGCTCATTAGAGCATTTTGACGGAAAGGGCTATTATAACGATATGGCCATAGCTTGGCTGATATCGGTTGCATTCGTTAAGTTTAGGGATAAAACCTTTAAATTTATAAAAAACTGTAAACTTTCTGACTTTACCTTAAACAAGTCGATTTCAAAGATTAAGGATTCGTTTAGGGTATCCCGTGAGGACAAGGTCCTCCTACAAAATTATATAAGGAAGAAATAAAAGAAGATGGACATTTTAAGACAAATTACCGAAGAATTTAAGCTTAGAGAGGATCACGTTCAAAACGTAATTCAACTGTTAGATGAGGGAAATACAATTCCGTTTATCGCGCGTTACAGAAAAGAAATGACAGGTCATATCGATGACCAGGTTCTCAGAGATTTTGCTGACAGGTTGAATTATTTAAGGAATATCGAAAAGCGTAAGTCAGAGGTAACCGCGTCAATTACTGAGCAGGGTAAGATGACAGAAGAAATTGCTAAAGCTCTCGAAATGGCTGTAACCTTAACCGAGGTTGAGGATATTTACAGACCGTATAAGCAAAAGAAAAAAACAAGGGCAACCATTGCTATTGCAAAAGGGCTCGAGCCTTTGGCAGACGTTTTGTTTGCACAAAATATTACCGAGGGCACTTTAGAGGATTTGGCTACGCCGTACGTAAACGAGGAATTGGGTGTAAAATCTACTAAAGAGGCTATCGCCGGTGCGCAGGATATCATTGCCGAAAGAGTTTCCGACGAGGCTGAGCTTCGCAAAAAGCTCCGTAGAATATATCTTAAAAACGCAGAGATATCCTCTAAAATTGCAAAGGCTGAGGAAGAGGGCGCAAAAACGTATGAGATGTATGCAGATTATCAGGAGCCTGTTTCAGAGATTAAATCGCATAGAATTCTCGCTTTAAACAGAGGCGAGGACGAGGGTTATTTAAAGGTTAAGGTAACTATAGACGAGGATTTTGCCGTAAGAGTATGTGAGGTTGGCTTTGTAAAAGAGGGCAGTATTACTACGTCTTGCGTTAAGCTTGCAGTTGCAGATGCGTATAAGAGATTAATTCATCCGTCTATCGAAAGAGAAATAAGAAACATTTTAACCGAAAGCGCACAGGAGCAAGCAATTAAAATGTTCGACGTAAATCTTCGTCCTCTTTTAATGCAAGCCCCCGTTAAAGATAAAGTTACAATGGGCTTTGACCCTGCATACAGAACAGGCTGTAAAATTGCCGTTGTAGACGGCACGGGCAAGGTATTAGACACAACGGTCGTTTATCCAACTCCGCCTCAGAATAAAACCGACGAGGCTAAAAGAGTTTTGTGCGGTCTTATAGAAAAGCATAAAATCGACGTAATTTCTATAGGTAACGGCACGGCATCCAAGGAATCTGAAATTTTCGTTGCCGAAATGCTCAAGCCTTACGGCGGAAAGGTCAGATACGAGGTTGTAAACGAGGCGGGGGCATCTGTTTATTCGGGCTCGCCACTCGCAGCGAAGGAATTTCCTCAATATGACTTGACGCTAAGATCTGCAATTTCCATTGCAAGAAGACTTCAGGACCCACTTGCAGAGCTTATTAAAATCGACCCAAAGGCTATAGGTGTCGGTCAGTATCAGCACGATATGCCACCTGCAAGGCTTGACGAGGTTTTAAACGGTGTTTTAGAGGACTGTGTAAACAGTGTAGGCGTAGACTTGAATACTGCAAGTCCATCACTTCTTTCAAGGGTTGCAGGCTTAAACAGCGGTATTGCAAACAATATTATCGTTTACAGAGAGGAAAACGGAAAATTTAAGACGAGAAAGGAGCTTTTAAAGGTGCCTAAGCTCGGAGCAAAGGCGTTTGAGCAATGCGCGGGCTTCCTCCGTATCAGAGACGGTAAAAATATTTTGGATAATACTGCGGTTCACCCCGAATCATATACTGCTACAGAAAAGCTTTTGAAGCTTTTCGGCTATACCGACAAGGACGTTGCTGACAGAAAGCTTGCAGAGCTTCCAAACCAGATAAAGGCTTACGGTGAAGTTAAGGTTGCAGAGGAGTGCGGTCTTGGCGTTCCTACCATGAACGATATCGTTATAGAGCTTTTAAAGCCCGGCAGAGATGTCAGAGAGGTTGAACAGCAGGTTGAGGTTCGCTCTGACATTATGGATATCAGCGACTTAGTCGTCGGTATGGAAATTGTCGGTAAAGTAAGAAACGTTATCGATTTTGGCGCGTTTGTTGATATTGGCGTTCACCAGGACGGCTTAGTTCATATTTCCGAAATTTCCGACGGCTTTGTAAAGCATCCGTCAGATGTTTTAAAGGTTGGTCAAACAGTTAAGGTAAGAGTGCTTAGCGTAGACGTAAAAAAGAACAGAATCGGACTTACAATGCGCAGTCAGTCAAAAAAACAGTAAAAAGGATTGACAAGCAACCAAAGATTGTGATACAATAATCAAGCGGACAACCGTTAATTAAGATAAATTCAAGGAGAAAATATAATGGATACTTTTACTAAAGTTGCAGAGCTTTTAGCTTCACATCTCGGAATCGATGCAGGTTCTATTACTCTTGAAAGCGATATCGTTAAGGATCTCGGCGCAGATTCCTTAGACGTAGTTCAGCTTCTTATGGAAATGGAGGACAGCTTTGGTATTGTTGTTTCCGAAGACGATGCTGCAAACCTTAAGACTGTGGGAGATATTGTTAATCTTATTTCCAAGTAATTGATAGGGCACCCGACCGGGTGCCTTTTTCATTGATAATATCGGCGTTTTGTTTTAAACGCATTTAATGGCGGCTCATAATTATGGCGAGCCGTCTTTTTTATTTTAAACGACTTGCGCCATATTTTGATAAAATATATTTATCAAAAGATAGAATAAAAGTTGAAAAAAACAAAATGATGTGTTATAATTTAAGGGTATTAAAATTTTGGAGTTTATTATGGCGGAAAAACATAACGAAAAAAACGTTTCTAAATTTGTAAACAAAGAATTTGGCGGAATGGTTTTGTTATTGTTTTCCGCTTTTATTTTGTTCTGCCTGTTTACCGGAGGTCAGCTTTTTTATCCGTTTGGAGAGTGGGTACAGCTCTTTTTTATGGGCTCGTTGGGTTATTTTTCTTTCCCGATTTTTTTCTTTTGCTTGCTCTATTCTGTAATGCTTATAATCGGCAGAAGAAGCTCTGATAAAAAAGCGAGAATCACTGCAATAAAGCTTATACTTATAACGTTTGCGGTATTTTGCTTGGTTCATTTGATATTGCATCCAATTGGCGGTTTAACCTTCAAAGAATGCGTATCTTCTGCATATAACGCACCTAAAGGCGGTGTCAGTAGCAGTTATTTTGGCGGTGCTGTATTTTCGATGATAATTTTCGGCTGCTCAAAGGCCTTATCGGTATTCGGTACTTACGTTCTGTACGTAGCCTTGATAGCGATATTAACGCTATTTTTACTTAAAGACTTCATTTTTAAAAACGGCTTTAATTCTAAAACCAATTCTGCAAAAGGCGATGACGTTAAAGCAGAAGATAGCAATGCTTTTGCTGAAACCGCTTTGCAAAATCATAGTGGAAGCGAAGTACAGCCACAGCCTCAGCCTCAACCGATAAACGTCTATTACGGCGCACCGCCGACATATTCAGGCGTGGGCGTTAAGAGAGAAAAGAGAACGCTCGTCGTAGGCAATTCCTCATTTGAACTTAAAACTGACGATGATTATCAGCCGGGCTTTTCCGTTAAACAACCTAATATTCCTTATGAAAAAGAAAGCTCAAATTACAGCGAGCCAATCTATTACAGCGACTCATACAGTCAAGAGGTTGCAAGGGGCTCTGATTATTTAAAATCAACCCAGCATGTTAACAGCGAAAGACCTACGCCAAAAAACGAGTCCGTTCCAAAGCCACACCGCTTTGACGTTGCGGAAGAAAGCTCGTTTGACGATTACGGCACTCCTGAGGAATTCAAAGATATTTATATCCCCGAAAACTATAAGGAATCGGTTAAAAACGAGGAGCTTGAAAGCTTGGTTGACTCAGAGCTTAACGATTTGGTTGAAGAGCAGGTCAGCTCTGCTTCTGATGACAATATCATTGATTTCAGCAAGATTACGGAGCAACCGTTTGATTTCGATTCTCCCGAAGAGGACGAGGAAGAAGAGGAAATTGAGCCGGTAATGCCGATTGAAACACCAACGACTTCTCCCAGAAGACCTGAGGTTGTCAGACCGAGCGTTACGCCAAGACCGAGCGTTAAGGAAAAGGCAGAGCAGCTTAGATTCAACACTCAACCCTCTAAAGAGGAAGAAAAAGAAGATGACGTTAACCCCATCGATACGATGCCCTTCAACTATAAATACAACGCACCTCCGTCAAGTCTGTTGAATACTTACGATTCAACAAACGATTACGGTCAAATCGAAGCCTTTAAAATGGATAAAGCAGGCAAGATTATGAACGTGCTTAAGATTTTGGGCGGAATTGAGGTAAAGGTTGTAAATATCGTTGACGGACCGACAGTTACGAGATTTGATATAGCTATTCCCGAAAACGTAACGGTAAAATCAGTGCTTAAATACGGCGAGGACCTAAAGCTTCGATTGGCAACCGAGGAAGAGATAAGAATTGCTCCGGTAAAGGGCACGCCTTACATCGGTATCGAGATACCAAACAAGGTTAAAAAGATAGTTGGGCTCAAAGAGATAGTCGATAGTGAGGCATTCCAATCTGCTAAGCCGACCTCGCTTACCTTTGCAATAGGTAAGGACCTTATCGGCAACGCTGTCGTTACTGATATTTGCAAGATGCCTCACCTTTTGGTTGCAGGCTCGACAGGTACAGGTAAGAGCGTAGGATTAAACTCTATGCTCGTAAGCCTCATGATGAAATACAGCCCTGCAGATTTAAGATTTATTATCGTAGACCCCAAGATGGTTGAATTTGCAGTGTTTGAAAATTCACCTCACATGCTTTTCAACGAGATACTGTTTACTTCAGAAAAGGCTGTTGCCATGCTTGATTGGGCAGTTGAAGAAATGGACGCCAGATATATGCTTTTCAGAAAGGCGTTAGTTCAGGGCATAGACGATTATAATGCTCAGCTCGATACGAGAAAGAATCATAAAATGTATCGAATTGTAATTATAATCGACGAATTTGCAGACCTTATGAGTAAAAATAAAAAGCAAATCGAGGAAAAGATTGCAAGAATAGCTCAAAAGGCAAGAGCTGCGGGTATATATCTTATTTTGGCAACTCAAAGACCATCAGTAAATATTATGGAAGGCTCAATAAAGACCAACTTTACCTCACGTATGGCGTTTAAGATGTCAAACGCCGTAGACTCTCAGACCATTTTAGGCGAGGCAGGCGCAGAAAAGCTTTTGGGTAAGGGCGACCTTTTATACCGCACGAGCACGATGCCCAACATGGAAAGAGCGCAAGGTGCGTTCATTTCTATGGACGAAATCAAAAAGGTGATGGCGTATATAAGGCAAAACAACACACCTTATTACAATGAGTTTGCTCACAGAAAGATAAATAAAGAGGATGAGCCTCAAATAGAAAGCGTTACGGGTAAAAATGCGGGTGACGACGGAAGAGTTCCGTCGGACTATATAAAAGCTCTACGCTTTGCGGTTGAGTCTAAAACAATTTCGATATCGTTAATTCAAAGAAGGCTTGGCTACGGATTCCCAAAGGCCGCTAAGATTTTTGACTGGATGATTGAAAATAAATACGTTTTAAATTCTCAAACGGGTAAGCAAAAGCAGGTTGTTTTATCTCTTGAAGAATTCGAAGATGAATTTGGCGCGCTTGAATAAGAAATCAAGCTAAGGAAATGATATGGCATACGAAAGATTTTGCTGCGAAAAATGCGGTGGCAATTTAAAACTGAATAACGGACTGTATTTTTGCCCATATTGCGGAAGTCAGTTTGCCGACGCATTGATTGAAAAGGCATATAAAAAGCTGGAGTTTTCTTTAAGAGAGAGGTTCGGCGATTTAGTACGGGAGGAATTGGTGAAAAGGGAGCAAGAAAGGTTTCTTCCTCTCCTTCGCCAGCTATGGGATAAATCTCATGAAAAATATACCGACAGTAAGGCTATAATTTCAATTTGCAGAAAAATCAAGGACATTTATCCCGACAACTTTATTGCAAACTTTTACGAGGTTGCAAACAGCGGTACCGTTTCGCAAATCAACGAATTTTTAAACGGCATTGACGTTAAAGAAAATTCAATTTTCATCGAAGATATAGTTACGTTTATGGTTAAGTCCTTAGAGCTTGACAACGTTGCAAGCCTGAATTACCTTATAGAAAGGGCATACAAGCAAAGCGACTTGGAAAAATTCGAGGAATACGCAACCCTTATCGAAACCGAGGCTAATAAGGTGGACGAGGGACTATACAATACCGACGTGCCGAGAGACGTCTTTATTGCTTATTCAAGTAAGGATATAGACAAGGTTTTGGAGCTTGTTGAAAATATTGAATCGCAGGGCTTAACCTGTTTTATTGCAATGCGAAATCTCCGCCACGGCAGAGGTGCAAAGGCAAACTATCTGACTGAGCTTCAAAAGGCAATGAAAAATTGTCATAATTTAGTTTTCGTGTCCTCTAAAAATTCCCGAGCTCTCAACTGTGACGCACTAAAAATCGAACTCCCATTCATAAAAGAGTTGGATATTGCAAATATACCGGTCGGTTATAAAAACGATTATACAAACCCAAAGATTTTAGGCTATAAAAAGCCACGTATAGAATATCGCCTGGATAACGAAAAAACACCGTTTGCAGATATTTTTCTCAAGGAATTTTTTGCGGGACTTGAGTATTCAAAATCCTTGGACGATACCTTGGAAAGGTTGGCTATAATAATTACAAACGGCTTTGGTACACGCGATTTGGATGACCCCCTACATAAGGAGCAGTCAAATCAAAATGCATTTTCTCAAGAAGAATTTAAAAAAATGTTCGAGCAAATGCAGTCCGAAGCAAAGAGAAGAGAAGAAGAAAGAATAAAAAACGAAGAAAGACTCAAAGAAGAGAGAAGAATCGCCGAAGAGCTCAGGCGCGAAGAAGAAAAACGCTTGGAGGAAGAGAGGATTAACGCTCTCGGCTTTGATATTAAAGACGGTGTCTTGGTTAAGTATTTAGGCGAGAGAGAGCACGTTTCTATCCCGGATACCGTAACTGCAATCGGCATTGATGCCTTTAACGATTGCAGGGACGTAGTCAGTGTAAAAATTCCAAGCACCGTAACTGCAATTGAAGAAGGAGCGTTTAGCGGTTGCGAAAATCTGACCGAGATTGAAATACCAAACACTTTAACGAGTATCGGCAGTTGGGCGTTTGGTGGCTGTACCTCTTTAAAAAGTCTGAATTTACCTAATAGCATTACAACAATTGGTGAGCATGCTTTTAGCGGCTGCAGGGGATTGGAAATCGTTGTAATTCCGGAAAGTATTACAGAAATCGACGTTGCTACATTTTCTTACTGCTCAAGCTTAACCGACGTTGTAATTCCAAATACCGTAAAGTCAATCGGCGGTTGGGCGTTTTTAGGTTGTGAAAGCTTAATAAATATTGATATTCCGTATAGCGTCGAAACTATTGGTGAAGAGGCGTTTAAAGATTGTGTGTCATTATCCAAGGTGGCTATTCCGTTCGGTGTAACGGCTATTTCGTACGCAACCTTTTACAACTGCAAAAGCTTGTCAAATATAGTTATTCCCGATAGTGTCACGTCTATTGACGATTGGGCATTTGAAAAATGCATCTCGCTCGGCAGTATCGTAATTCCGGCAGGTGTGGAAGAAATTGCTACCGACGTTTTCAAAGGCTGTTTTAAGCTGACAGTATATTACGACGGCTATCAATTGCCCGATTCGTTACATAAAGTTAAATTATGGAGTAGCGGAAGACCTGTTTACGTTAAAGGTCTTGACGGTAATTGGGTCAAAGTATAACAAAATGGTTACGACGAGTATACATAAAGGAAAACACAAATGAATTTAAGAGATAAAAAGGTTGGTGTTATTTCGCTCGGTTGCGATAAAAACCGAGTTGACACCGAAAAAATGCTTGCCATTTTAGGTGCTGAAAACATAACTAACGACGTTTCAGAGGCTGAGATTTTAATCGTAAATTCATGCGCCTTTTTAGAAAGCGCGAGAAAAGAGGCTTTAGACGCTGTTTTTGAGTGCGACGGCTACAGGCAAGACGGCAAGCTTGAAAAATTGATACTGACAGGCTGTTTACCGCAAAAGTTTATTGAGGAGCTTTTTGACGATCTTACCGAGGTCGACGCGTTTTTGGGTACAAACGATTACGAGCTTTTACCGGAGATTATAGAGCGCATTTATAAAGGTGAGAGAGTTAACAGTGTCGGCAAAAAGGATTGGTTGGAAAAAACTCAAAGGATAATAACCACGCCTCTTCATTATGCATATTTAAAAATTGCAGACGGATGCAATAATTTTTGTACGTACTGTCTTATTCCTTCGATAAGAGGCAGATACCGTTCGGAAAATTTAGAAACTCTTATAAGCGAGGCTGAGAGCTTAGGTGAAGTTGCAGAGCTTATTTTGGTCGCTCAGGACGTGACGCGCTACGGCGTAGATTTATACGGCAGGCCCGAAATCGTAACCTTAATAAGACGTTTATCCGCTCTTGACAATATTCAAAGCATACGACTTTTGTATTGCTATCCGGATATGCTTACTGACAGTCTTATAGAAGAAATTGCAAATAACGATAAGGTTATCAAATACGTTGATATGCCACTTCAGCACGCAGACGACTACGTGTTAAAGAGAATGAATCGCAAGGGTACTTCAAGCGAATATTTAGCATTGATTGAGAAATTAAGAGCTAAAGTGCCGAATATAGCAATAAGGTCGACCTTTATTGCGGGATTCCCGGGCGAAGAGGATTCTCATTTTGAAAATCTTTTAAGCTTTATAAAAAGGGCTAAATTAAACAACGCAGGATTTTTTGCTTATTCAAGAGAGGAGGGCACTCCGTCATATAAATTCCACGGTCAAGTGGAAGAGAGTGTAAAGGAGCAGAGGGTTAAAAAGCTTTACAGTGCTCAAAAGAGAATCTCTAAGCAAATACTCAGCAGTTACGTAGGCAAAACAGTTGAGGTTTTGGCTGACGGAATAAATTACGACAAACAGGCCTTTGAGGGCAGATGCTATTTTTCAGCCCCCGAAATTGACGGAAAGGTGTATTTTACGTCTGATGACGAGGTAAATCAAGGCGAAAGATATCTCGTAAAAATAGAAAAGGCTGACGCATACGACTTATACGGAGGTGTAGTAGATGAATTTACCGAATAAATTAACTCTTGGAAGACTTATTTTAATACCCTTTTTTGCATTGGCGTTTTATCTTGACTTTCCCGGTCATTATTTAGTTGCTCTTACCATTTTCGGCATTGCCGCTTTTACTGACTTTTTAGATGGCCATATAGCAAGAAAATACAATTTAGTTACCGATTTGGGTAAATTTTTAGACCCTATTGCAGATAAGGTTTTGGTTCTCGTTGCTTTTACTGTAATGCTTGCAGACCCAAAGACGACAAATCTTTTCCTTCAGATTGGTAGCTGGGGTATTATTTTAGGCGGTATAGGCGTTTCTGTAATAGTTGCAAGAGAAATGGCGGTTTCGTCACTCAGAATGATTGCAGCTAAAAACGGTAAGGTGCTTGCTGCTGATAAGTCGGGTAAAATAAAAACGTTTTTTACAGATATAACTATAGTTGTTATGCTTTTTGCGGGCGACTTCATTGTTTGGTTACCTAAATTCGGTAAAGCAGTCGATATCGTCGGTCTTGTATTTTTTGGAATATCCGTTTTATTAACTGTAATTTCGGGTGTTTCTTATCTTGTGAAAAATAAAGAGGTTTTTGCAGAATAATTATTTAAACTGACATACATTTGTCATATTTAACAGTTTATAATGCAGTTGTAAGACATATGAAAATCGAGCTATTAGAAAATTTAATTCCTACGGCTACGGACAATTCTCATGCAAGGTTTGTTGAGCTATTAAAGGCTAAGGGGTTTATCCTTTCTGTCGCCGAGTCGTTTACGGGCGGTAATATCGCTTCGGAAATAACCTCTGTATCTGGTGCAAGCTCTGTATTTTACGAGGGTATAGTTGCTTATAATGAAAAAGCCAAGATAAGCAGATTGGGCGTACAGGCAACCTCAATAGAAAGATTCAAGCCCGTTTCCTTTGAGGTTGCAAAAGAAATGGTGCAAGGCTTACTAAAGCAGGGTAATTGTAATTTTGCTATATCGACAACGGGTATAGCAGGTCCAAATTCCGATGACTCGGGATTCCCGGTCGGGCTGTGCTTTATAGGAATAGGCTACGGAGATAAAATTCTCGTATATAAATTTAATTTGCAGGGAACAAGAAGTGAAATTATTAATCAAGGCACTGATTTAGCTATTCGTTTAGCTATTGATTTTATAAAAAACATTTAGAGGATAAAAATATGATTGAAGAAAAACAGAAAGCATTGGATCTCGTTTTAAAGGAGATTGAAAAACAGTATGGCAAGGGCGCGATCATGAAATTGGGTCAAGGCGCAGCAGACGTTCAAATCGACGTTATACCTACGGGATGCTTAACACTTGACTTGGCGCTCGGTATCGGCGGTGTACCAAGAGGAAGAATTATTGAAATTTACGGACCTGAATCTTCAGGTAAAACTACGGTAGCACTCCACGTAATTGCAGAAACGCAAAAGATGGGCGGTATAGCTGCATTTATCGATGCAGAGCACGCTTTAGACCCCGTTTATGCATCTAAGCTCGGTGTTGACCTTGAAAATCTCTACGTTTCACAGCCCGACACCGGCGAGCAGGCTCTTGATATTACCGATAGCTTGGTAAGAAGCGGTGCGGTTGACCTTATCGTTGTGGACTCTGTTGCAGCGCTTACCCCAAAGGCTGAAATAGAAGGCGATATGGGTGACAGTCACGTTGGTCTTCAGGCAAGACTTATGTCCCAGGCACTCCGTAAGCTTACAGGTATAACCAACAAATCAAAGACTTGCGTATTATTTATAAATCAGCTCCGTGAAAAGGTCGGCGTAATGTTTGGCAACCCCGAGGTAACTCCGGGCGGTAAGGCTTTGAAATTCTATTCAAGCATCCGTATTGACGTAAGAAAAACAGACACCTTAAAGGACAGTAACGGTATGATCGGTAACAGAACTAAGGCTAAAATCGTCAAGAATAAGCTTGCGCCTCCGTTTAAGGTTGCTGAGTTTGATATTATCTATGGCGAGGGCGTATCCCAAGAGGGCTGTCTTGTAGACCTTGGTGTGGAATACGGAGTATTGGAAAAGAGTGGCTCTTGGTTCTCATACAACGGTGAAAAGATTGCTCAGGGCAGAGATAAAGCAAAGGATTATCTTGCAACTTATCCTGAGATTAAGGCTGAAATTGAGGCTAAAATCAGAGCAAAGGCTACAGAGGTTGTTGCTTAACAGCTTGTAATTTTATATTTAATAAGACTGCAAGATTGCAGTCTTATTGGCTTATACGGTAAAACGGTGTTATATGACAAGAGCAGAATTAGCAAAAAATTATTTTGAAAACGGATACAATTGCTGTCAGGCGGTTGCGATTGCTTTTGAGGACCTTATTGGGATAGATAGGAATTTACTTTTAAAGCTTTGCTCTTCTTTTGGCGGTGGCTTTGGAAGACTCAGAGAGGTTTGCGGTGCTTTTAGCGGTATTTCTATGGTTATTGGCGCAGTCTGCGGTTATAGTCAAGACAGTGGCGATACAAAAATGGCGCACTATGCATTGGTAAGAGAGCTTGCAGAAAGATTTAAAAATTTAAACGGTGGCTCTATTATTTGCAAAGAGCTTATTGCGGGGACTGAAAAGCTTTCATCCGAAAATCCGTCGGTTAGAACAGAAGAATACAAAAAGAAAAGACCTTGCTACGATATTGTTAAAAATGCCGCGCTTATTTTAGAAGATTACTTTAAGGAAAAGAGTATTATTTAATGTATACCGTAATTTTAAAGAAAAATGAGGAAAAGGCTGTTTTGGGCGGTTTTCCTTGGATATACGCAAACGAGGTACAAAAAATCGAGGGTAAGGATAAGCAAGGAAGCGTTTGCGAGGTAAGGGCAATCGACGGCAGGTTTATAGGCTACGGATTTATAAATCATCAGTCTAAGCTGATCGTAAGAATGCTTACCTTGAAGTCTGAAACGGTTGACGAAGAGTTTTTCCGACAGAGGATAATAAAGGCTAACGACTACAGAAAAGAGCTTGGCTATGATGATAATTACAGAGTAGTCTTTTCCGAGTCAGACGGGCTTCCGGGGCTTATTGTTGATAAATACGGCAAAGCGCTTTCCGTACAGTTTTTATGCCTTGGTATGGAAGTCAGAAAACAGTTTATCGTAGATATTTTGACAGAGCTGTTTTCACCAACCGTCATTTACGAAAGAAGTGACGTTCCAATACGTAAAAAAGAGGGCTTAGAGCCTGTCAAGGGCGTTTTATACGGCAACGGAGATACATGTGTAGAAATAGTTGAAAACGGAATTAAAATGCTTGTAGACCTTGAAAACGGTCAAAAAACAGGCTATTTCCTTGACCAAAAGGAAAATAGAGATAATTTAAAGCATTACGTAAAGGATAAAACCGTTCTTGACCTCTTTTGCAATGAAGGCGGTTTTGCTTTAAATGCGAAAAAGCACGGCGCAAAAGAGGTAACTGCAGTTGATATAAGTCAGCGAGCAATCGATTTGGTTGAAAGAAACGCCAAGCTCAACGGCTTTGAAGTAAATTGCGTTTGCGACGATGTCTTTAACTTTTTAAGCGAAAGAAGAGAAAACAGTGAAAAGTTTGACGTGATAGTTTTAGACCCTCCGGCGTTTACAAAGACTGTAGATACCGTAAAGGAGGGTTACAGAGGCTATAAAGACGTAAACAAGAAGGCGTTAAAGCTTGTTAAAAAGGGTGGATATTTGGTTACGTGCAGCTGCTCACAGCATATGACTATAAGCTTATTCACTCAAATGCTCAGAGAGGCTACTAATGAATGCGGGTTAAATGCAAGGCTTGTCGAGCTTAGAATTCAGGCTAAGGATCATGCAAATTTGATTAGCTATGATGAGTGCCTATATTTAAAAGTTGCAATACTTAGAGTTGATTGAGGATAAGATGGCAAGAAGAAATAAGAAAAGTAAAAGATTTTATTACGCATTTGTTGCGGTAGTGCTTATAATCGTTATCGCAGTTGCATTTTTAGACTTCAAATTTAGATTTGGCATTGTAAATTGGGGCTCTATTTTAAACGAAAGCCAATCGGACTCTGCGGTTATATCAGAGGTAGATGAAATTAAAGATTTGAAAATTACCTTTATAGACGTAGGTCAAGGCGATGCAATCTTAATTACTTTTCCTGACGGCAAAAATATGCTTGTCGATGCGGGTGAGGGCTATAACAGCGTAAAAGGTAAGTTGGACGAATATCTGACTGCAGACGGAGAAAAAATAAAGCTTGACTACGTAGTTGCAACGCATACCGACGGTGATCATATCGGCTCGATGGCTTATATATACGAAAATTACGAGGTAGGATATTCATACAGACCGTATGTTAAATTTTCAGGCATAAACAGCTTTCCCGACGGCTTTTTAAACGAGGGCTTTGAGTCTAAATCCTCCAAAACCTATGGCGAATATTTAACCGCTGTAGCAAACGAGGGTACTCCAAACGTGTATTTTACCGATGAAACGGATATAAGCGTTTCGGTAAATGCAGGCGATAAAAATATTGAATATTCCGTTGATTTTGTAATGCCGTATGCCAAAACGGTAGAAGGCTTTAGAGATTTTACCGATTCTAACGATTTTTCTGCAGTTATGATTATTAAGTTTGCAGGTAAAAAGATAATGCTAACGGGTGATATGGAAGCAAAGGCAGAACAAAAATTCGTTGAGTATTACGCCCAAAATACAGATGAAATAAGCACTCTTGACTGCGACGTTTTAAAGGTGGCACATCACGGCAGTGCAACGTCTTCGACAATGGGATTTTTAAATTTAATCAAGCCCGAAAACGCAGTTATTTCGACAGGGCTTTGTCACGGCACGTACCGTCATCCGAGAGAGGAGGCATTAAACAATTTGCTTGCAGTCTATGCTAAAATATACAGAACGGATTTACAGGGCACTATAACTTTAACAGTTTCTCCAAGTGGAGAGATGACCTTTGATATGGAAATACCCGAAGAATTTAAAGAGTATTTACTTTGCAGTGCAGATGAAATATCTGCAATTGACGGCTTAAAAGAAGAAATAGAAAACTATAAAAAAAATTTATAAAAGTAAAAGCACCCCAAGCAGTGGGGTGCTTTTAGCATATATAAATTATTTTCTGTCAAAATCAAAGACCACCTGACCGCCAACCTCAAGCTTCAATTTGCTTTCAAATTCTTTGCCGTTTTTAGATATGAATTTCATCTTTTCGGTAAATCCTGTAGCAAGTAGCTTTTCGGCTTGTCTTTTAGGCATTTGAGTTCCTAAAATCTTAAAGTTAATCTTAAATTTACAGCCCTTTGAATATTGAGAGCAGTTGTAGCTGTAAACGCCTCTTAAAACGTCTTGACCGCAAAGTGGGCACTCTCCTATTTTGTCACCGAAAAAGCCCGAGCCCTCGTTTGGGTCGTTTTTAAACACCTCAGCTATTTCGTCCTGAGCCATTTTTACGCTTTCGTTTATGGTCATTTCTCCGCGATATACCTTTTTTAATGCCTGACCTAATTGGCTTGTTTTATATTTATCCATAGAAATATTCATATCAACAAGCTGTTCTATCAGATATCTTCCGCCGTTTTCTATGCGGTAAACGTCCTTTTTAAGAGAAATATATTTGCTTTTTTTCGCATTGTCAATAATACCTGTACGCGTTGCCTCTGTGCCAAGCTCCAACCCCTTAAAAATTGCCTTATAGTCCTCTTCGTCACTCTCGTCTGAGTTTGCCTTTTCATCCTTGAATGGGTTTTTAAGATAATTGTTAAGCGTTTCAATAGTGTAGTGCTTCGGCGGTTGGGTTTGCTTTTCCTCGGGGTGGAAGTTGACGTTTATTTTATCGCCAACGTCGATGCTCGGTAGCATTTTATCTTTTTTATCAGCGCCGTCAAATTTAGTCCAGCCGGGAGTCATAATTATCGAGCCCTTTAAGGTATAATCCTCCTTACCCCCAAGCGATACTGTAAGCTCCGATTTTTCAATTAAGCAGTCTTCCTCGCAAAATACTGCGACAAAGCGTCTTAAAATTGTAGAGTATACAAGATGCTCTTCCTCGTTTAAAACGCCCTTTTGAGGTATTTTGTAGGTCGGAGTCAGTGCCGAGTGCGACTCAATCTTACTGTCGTCAAAAATAGTTTTCTTATCCTTGAATACTATAGGATATCCAAGTCCCTTTACGTTTGAAATTATCTCCTTAATCTTACTCTTTTCGTTGGTTGCCAAATATTCTGAGTTAGTTCTCGGATAGCTTATATAGCCGTTTTCATACAGCTTTTGAGCTATAGAAAGGCTCTTTTCCATTGGCATTTTATGCTTTTTGCCAAGTACGTTCTGAAGTTTTGTTAAAGAGTAGAGCTTACCCGGATTTAAAATCTCCTTTTTTGCCTTTTTATCTGTTACGACGGCATCTAAAAGGTTCATTCGTTCACAGCAAATCTCAGCCTTTCGCTTTTCGTTTTCGCTGAATTTGTATTTAGAAACGAGTTCAATTTCTTCTCCGTCGGTTTTTGCTTTGGAAACAAGGGCGTAATATGTTTCCGGCTTAAAGCTTTCAATTTCCAAATCTCTGTCGTAAATTGCTTTTACTATTGGAACTATAACTCTTCCGACCCTGAGTAAGGTGCCCGTTTTAAGCGTTGCGTATCTCGTTAAATTTACGCCGTACAGCCAATCTATATACGTTCTCGAAAATCCCTCGTTTGCAAGATTTTGATAGTGGCTTTCCTCCTTCATTTCGGTCAATGCTTTTTTGACCGTCTTAGGCGTTTGATCGGGTAGCCACAGTCTGTAAAAGGGCTTTGGAGCTTTAAGCGCGTTATCAACACAAAGCCTGATAATAATTTCACCCTCTCTGTCCGAGTCGCCCGCGTTTACAATCTTGTCAACGTCATTTCGGTTCAAAAGATATTTTATTGTATTTAATTGCTTAATAACGCCCTCATCAGGCTTACCGTTGTCAGCATTTTTAAGCTTAAACTTAAATTCACCGGGAAAGCACGGAAGATTATTCAACGTCCATTTTTTATTTTTTACCTCTTCGCCGTAATAGTCTTCTATATCGCAAAGCGAAAACAGGTGTCCAAATGCCCACGTAACGATGTATTCGTCGTTTTCGAAGTAGCCGTTTTTCTTTTTCATTTCACCAATGCCCGCAACGATATTACGCGCTAAGCTGGGTTTTTCAGCAATAATAGCAATCATAATAGATAAATTTTAACATTTTAGGTCAATAAAGTCAATTCATAATTGACAAATTGTCATAACATAAAGTATAATAATTATATTATAAAAATTGGTAAGAAAGATGTATAAGATTTTAAAAGTAAAAGCTTTAGCCGAAAATATTATTGAAATGGAAATTTTAGCCCCTTGGGTTGCAAGGAAATGCCTGCCCGGGCAATTCGTTATACTGAGAGTTGACGAAAACGGTGAAAGAATTCCTTTAACTATAAGTGACTACAATAGAGAGAAAGGCAGTGTTAATATAGTATTTCAGGTAGTGGGAGCATCAACCTTAAGGCTTAGCAAGCTCGTTGAAGGCAACAGTGTTTTCGACTTTGCTGGCCCGCTTGGTAACCCATCTGAAATCATTGCAAATTTCAATGATTTTAAAAATAAGAATATAATTTTTATTGCGGGCGGAGTAGGCTCTGCACCCGTATATCCGCAGGTAAAATGGCTCTGTGAAAACGGACTAAGGGCAGACGTAATAATAGGCGCAAGAACAAAGGATTTGCTCATTTTAAAGGAACAAACAAAAGCAGCTTGCAATAATCTGTATTTAGCAACAGACGATGGGTCAGAGGGCTTTGGCGGAAGAGTTACAGACCTGCTTTCCAAGCTTGTAAAAGAGGGTAAAAAATATGACCTTTGCGTTGCAATAGGCCCGGTTATTATGATGAAATTTGTAAGCATGCTTACAAAATCGCTTGGAATTCCTACGGTTGTAAGCATGAATCCCATTATGGTAGACGGCACAGGTATGTGCGGTGCATGCAGGGTTACAGTCGGTGGCGAGGTTAAATTTGCATGTGTTGACGGCCCCGAATTTGACGGTCATAAGGTTGATTTTGACGAGGCGATGCAAAGACAAAGAATTTATAAAACCTTTGAAGGTAGAGCATATTTAAAAGAAAAGGAAGGTAGTTCTCACCACGGCGGATGCGGATTTTGCGGAGGGAAAGATGAGTGATATTTTAAAAAGAATTCCCGTTTTAGAGCAAGTCGCAAAGGCGCGCGCAACCAATTTTAAAGAGGTGTGCTTAGGCTACGACGCGGATAATGCAAAGGCCGAGGCTTTAAGATGCTTAGAATGTAAGAATCCTCAATGCGTTAAGGGCTGTCCTGTAAACGTTGATATACCGTTGTTTATAAGCCAAATCAAGAAGGGCGATTATTTATCTGCTTACCAAATTATACGTAAAAGCTCGTCCCTTCCTGCAATTTGCGGTAGAGTTTGCCCACAGGAAACTCAATGTGAAAGCAAGTGCATACGCGGAATTAAAGGCGAGGCTATAAATATTGGCAAGTTGGAAAGATTTTGTGCTGACTATGCCTTAAACCAAGATGTTTCATGCCAAATACCTACTAAAAACGGCAAAAAGGTAGCTATAATCGGCTCAGGTCCTGCAGGGCTTGCTTGCGCAGGCGATTTGGCTAAGCTTGGTTACGATGTAACAGTTTTTGAAGCGTTGCATAAGTTAGGCGGTGTATTGGTGTACGGTATTCCGGAGTTCAGATTGCCAAAAAAAATAGTAGAAAAAGAAATAGTTGCATTGCAAAAGCTCGGCGTTTGTTTCCAAAAAAACGTTATAATCGGCAAATCAATAACGGTAGACGAGCTGTTTGAAGAGGGCTTTAAAGCAGTGTTTATTGCCTCGGGTGCAGGGCTTCCTATTTTTATGAATATAAGCGGAGAGGGGCTTAACGGAGTTTTCTCTGCAAATGAATTTTTAACCAGAAGCAATCTGATGGGTGCGTATGACAAAAACAGCTATACTCCGATCAAGGCAGGTAGCAGAGTCGTTGTTGTCGGCGGAGGAAACGTTGCTATGGACTCGGCAAGAACTGCTTTAAGGCTTGGCGCTGAGGTGCATGTCGTTTACAGACGTAGCGAAAAAGAGCTCCCTGCGAGACAAGAAGAGGTTTTACACGCTAAAGAAGAGGGGGTAATTTTTGATCTGCTGACAAACCCGATCGAAATTTTGGGTAAAGACGGTGAAGTCAGCGGTATTAAGCTTATTAAAATGACCTTATGCGAGCCTGACGAAAGTGGAAGATGCAGACCAAAGCCAATCGATGGCTCAGAATACGTTTTAGACTGTAACACCGTCATTATGGCGTTGGGTACAAGACCAAATCCCTTGATTTCTTCTACTACTAAAGGCCTGAATGTGACCTGCAAACAGTGCATTGAGGTAGACGAAGACTTTAAAACGTCAAGAGAGGGTGTTTTTGCAGGAGGCGATGCCGTTACAGGCTCAGCAACCGTTATACTCGCAATGAGTGCAGGTAAACAAACTGCAATTTCTATTGATAAATATTTGCGTAATAAATAAAGTGTATGCCGTAGCGAGATGCTACGGCATATTTTCTATGATAATTTAGTTACTGTTAATGCAAGATTGTCAATTGTAAACGTTGAGTCACCGCTATTTCTGACATCAACGGTTGTTGCCGCTGTTGCGTCGATAAGTGTAATTCCGCTTAGCGTTGTGTAATCAGTAGCTGAACCGAGAGTTCCCATTGATACTGATGAAGGTATTTGAGCTCCATTATTATATAATGATAATTCTGTAGTGTCGGCTATTCCTGTCACAGTTGCGGAATACTGCACTAAATACAGTCCTTCTGCAAGTGTAACACTGTTTGTTGTACCGTCTACTGTAATTTCTCCATCAGAGGTATTTATGCTTTGAGTAAGAGGAACCAAAGCTCCGCTGTCTACTGAGCCGGTAGAGGTTATTAACGCAGATGATAGAGTAGGAGATACACCGTCTGCTCCTGCAGGACCTTGCGGACCAACAGGCCCCTGAGGTCCTGTTGCGCCCGTTTCGCCTTGAATGCCTTGCGGTCCTTGTGGTCCAATCTCACCTTGTAATCCTTGAGGTCCGGTTTCACCTTGAGGACCTGTTGCTCCGGTTAAGCCTCTTAAGCCTTGAGGACCTGTTGCTCCTATCGGGCCTTGTGGGCCTATAGGTCCTTGAGGACCTTGCGGTCCTTGTGGACCGGGTACACCTCTTGGTCCTTGTGGACCAACAACTGTAGTTACCGTATTATAGCCAATCGAGGGGTTTCTGTATCCTCCACAGCATGTACATCTTCTGTTACACCAATTTCTGCCGTTATTACAGCAATTGTTAAAACCAAAAAAATTCTCGTTCATATATTTTCTCCGTGTGATGCGCTATAACATATTATGTAAATTTGTTGTTTTTGTTTAACGTTATTTAATACGTGTCTTTAAAATTTAAAATTATTTTTAAAATGAGTTAAAAATCATTGACTTAATTATCTTTTTAGTGTAAAATAATGAGCGTTGAAAATATAGGGGAGTGGCTCAACGGTAGAGTAGCGGTCTCCAAAACCGTAGGTTGCGTGTTCGAATCGCGTCTCCCCTGCCACAAAAAGAGGTAAGTACAGTCAGTACTTACCTCTTTTTGCATCCGGCAAGCCAGATGAGAACACGGTCGCCGTTACCGTCGCCGTGTGACGCGATTTTTACAAAAAAATCGCTATTCCGTCGCAATATTCAATTTAAGATTAATTTTAGCTAAACATTATTGCTCCTTACGAATCGCGACAAAGTGCTTACTTATACATTATTATCTTATTAATTTGTTAACAGTTAACAGTATGTTTTACTGTAGAATAACTAATTAACTCATATCGGGCAAGCCAGATGAGAACACGGTCGCCGTTACCGTCGCCGTGTGACGCGATTTTTATAAAAAAATCGCTATTCCGTCGCAACATTCAATTTAAGGTAATTTAAGCTAAGCATTATTGCTCCTTACGAATCGCGACAAAGTGCTTACTTATTCATTATTGTTTTATTAATTTGTTAAAAGTTAACAGTATGTTTTACTGTAGAATAACTAATTAACTTATATCGGGTAAGCCGGATGAGAACACGGTCGCCGTTACCGTCGCCGTGTGACGCGATTTTTATAAAAAAATCGCTATTCCGTCGCAATATTCAATTTAAGATTAATTTTGCTAAGCATTATTGCTCCTTACGAATCGCGACAAAGTGCTTACTTATACATTATCATTTTATTAATTTGTTAAAAGTTAATGGTATGCTTTACTGTAGAACAGCTAATTAACTTATATCGGGTAAACCGGATGAGAGCACGGTCGCCGTTACCGTCGCCGTGTGACGCGATTAAATACTCTTAATATTAAAAGGACTTTTGATTTCATTGCTTATCAAAAGTCCTTTCTTGCTTAGTTTTTGTTTTTCTTTCGGTATTCACCGGGAGTTATATTAAATTTGCGCTTAAATATAACGTTGAATTGAGATAGATTTTTATATCCTATTTTAGTTGCTATGTCTATTATTTTTTCGTTTGTTAAAATCAGTATGTTCTGAGCGTATGTAAATTTATACTCCTGCAAATAATCATGCGGTGAAAGGTTAAAATGTTCTTTAAAAAGCCTGTTTAATTGCGCTTTAGAGTAGTTGAGCAAAACACATAAATCCTTTGTAGAACAAGTTAGAAATTCAGTAGTGTCGATAAGAGAAGCAAGCTTAATTTGCCATTCCTGCTTATGCTCAATTGGCTTGATGTAAAGAGTGTATAGATGTTGAACAATCAGCATTATTGCAGAAAAAATCAAATTGCTGTGTGTTATATATTCGTTCTTTGTCAGCATATTTGCTTTATGAACAATATTTTCAATGCTAAGTATAATATGATTAGGCAAAATAACGTTTCTTGGACATTTTAAAATGTAATTTAAAAAGTCGTCTGAAATAGAGCTTAAATACTTTATAATGAGGTCTTTTTTAACCATAAGATTTATATATCTTATTTGTGAGTTACCTTTCCTTTTAATGTGGTGACAATCTTCACACGTCAAAAAGAACATCGTTCCCTTTTCATATATAAATTGCTCACCGTTTAAATAGTTGATTATATTTCCTTCGACAATTATGGTAAATTCCCAAAAATCCTTGTGATTATGGTGCTTATTATAGTCGATATTAAGTACGTTGTACGTGCATTGCATTTTATCTGCAACTGCATTTCTGAAATCTAAATCGTACGGTACTGAGGTCGAAAAATGTAAACTCTCCATATTTTCCCCCTAAAATCTTGTTGTATTCATTATATACCAAAAAAAATATCATAGTCAAGTAAGAGTTAAAAATTATATATGATAATTGCAAATTTTCACTTAAATGATACAAAACAATACACTTAGAGATGTAAAACACAATAAAAGCTATACTATAAAATAAACCTGCTGCTCGATGCTGTCAATACTAAAAAGTAGAATTATTTTTACTGTAGCATAAAGGTAGTGTTTGGCAAAATGCTGATATCTAACTGTTTTAGTTGCCTTTTTTTTACTAAAAATATATAATAAATGTATAACTTTATTTAAAGAGAAATCCATATGGAAAGAACGATACTTCACGTTGATTTAAATAACTTTTTCGCAAGTGTAGAGTGTAAATACCGCCCCGAGCTTAAGGGCGGTTTTATGGCTGTCTGCGGTAGCGTTGAGGACAGACACGGTATTGTTCTTGCAAAAAATCAAAAGGCAAAGCTAATGGGTGTCAAAACGGGAATGACAATACGTGAGGCAGAAAAGCTTTGCCCCGGTATAGTTTTTGTTGAGGCGCATCACGACCGATATGAAAAGTGGAGTAAAAAGGTTAAAAAAATTTATTCTGAATACACAGATAGAGTTGAGTCGTTCGGTATAGACGAGGCTTGGATGGACGTAACAGAAAGCTTATCGCTTTTTGGCTCGGGTAAAACAATTGCAGATAAAATCAGAGAAAGAGTCAAAAAAGAGTTTGATTTGACAGTTTCTGTCGGCGTAAGCTTTAACAAGGTTTTTGCCAAGCTTGGCAGCGATTTAAAAAAGCCCGATGCAACTACTGTTATTACAAGACTTAACTACAAAACCCTTGTATGGAATTTACCTGTTGGCGAGCTTTTGTTCGTAGGCAGGTCAACCGTTTCAAAGCTAAACAGAATCGGCATTAACACAATTGGGGATTTGGCAAAGGCAGACGTTCAGTATCTCGTCAAATATCTCGGTAAATGGGGGGAATCTCTTTGGATTTACGCAAACGGTAAAGATGAATCTCCGGTATTAAAGGAAAATGAAAGTGACGGTATAAAATCGGTAGGAAACAGTATTACGTGTTATCGCGATTTAACCGACGAGGAAGACGTTAAGATTATGTTTTCATCACTTTGCGACAGCGTTTCGGACAGAGTCAGAAAATATCACGTTGGCAAGGCGTCTGCACTTTCAATAAGCATAAGAGATGGCAATTTAACATGGTATACAAGGCAGGCAAAGCTTGACAGACCCTCAGTTTTGGCAGATGATTTTTTAAATAAGGCTATGGAGCTCTTCCGTTTGAATTTCAGGTGGGAAAGCTCGATAAGAAGCCTTGGAGTATCTGTTTTTGACTTTATAACCGAAGAGCAGATTAGCATAAACACAAAGTCAGAGGAATATGATAAAAAGCTCAGGCTGCAGCAAACAGTAGGTGACCTCAAGCAAAAATACGGCAACGATATAATGCGAAGAGGTATTGCATATAAAGATAAAAGACTGACAAAAGAGGGAGAGGGACACGGCTCAAGCCTGCCTAATTCCCACGGTGAGCCCAAAATTTAAAAAACAGACATTAATTTTATTGTAAATTTAAAAATAATATGCTACAATATTTACGTTTTTAAATTAAATAACGGAGCAAGTATGGTAAACGGAAAATTATTAGTCGAAAAACTTATAACTTATGCAAAATCATTTCTTTTCTTAAACGAAAATGACGAAATTTACGTAAGAAATACAATTTTAACTCTTTTGCATTTAACCTCTCCCGCAGAGACGGTTCCAAATCTCAGCTATATTGAGGAGATGACCGTGCCCGACGTCCTCTTTGCCGAGATAAAGGATTATGCAATTGAAACAAACATTGCGGAAGACGATGTTCAAGCAGAGCTTTTTGCTTCTTTTATAATGGGTATGCTCACTCAAAAGCCTGCCGAGATAAACCAGACCTTTACGTTTTTAAAGGAAAAAATGGGCTCTCAGTCTGCATGTGATTATCTCTATAAAATAAGTGTAATGAACAACTACATTCAAAAGACTGCAATTTCTAAAAACGTAGGTTGGGAATACGCTGATAAAGACAACGTTTTACAAATTACAATAAATTTAAGCAAGCCCGAAAAGGACAATAAGGACATAGCAAAGCTTGTAAACGCAAGTAAGACAAAGGGTAAATATCCGCAATGCGCTCTTTGCCCCGAAAACGAGGGATATTTTGGCACTTACAGTCATCCTCCAAGATCCAATTTAAGAACTGTTTCAATGACGCTTGGCGGCGAAAAGTGGCAGCTTCAGTACTCGCCTTACGCATATTTTAATGAGCACTGCATAGTTTTTAACAATAAGCACGTGCCCATGCAAATGACCAGAAGAACAATTTCAAATCTTCTCGATTTCGTTGAGTTTTTCCCAAATTATTTCGTAGGAAGCAACTCAGATTTACCGATAGTTGGCGGTTCAATACTCAACCATGAGCACTATCAGGGCGGTAAGCACGAAATGCCAATGCATAAGGCAAAGCCCTTGGCAATGCTTTCTAACCCCGATTTTCCCGACGTTGAAATTTGCATTTTGAATTGGTACAATTCAGCAATAAGACTTACAGGATACAACAGAAACACCTTATGTGAATTGGGCGGTAATATCGTAGAGGCTTGGAAAGAATATTCTGACGAGCAAATAGGCATAATCAATTCAGCAGATGAAAGGCACAATACGTGTACGCCAATAGTAAGATATTTACCGGACGGTAAGTTCTGTCTTGAGATCATATTGAGAAATAACGTAACGACAGACGAATTTCCCGGCGGTGTATTCCACGCTCATCCAGAGTATCACAACATAAAAAAGGAGGGTATAGGCTTAATAGAGGCAATGGGTCTTTATATTCTCCCCGGAAGATTAAAAGCCCAAACCGAAGAAATTGCAAAAATTCTTTGCAGAGAAAGAGCGTTTGATTTAGAAAGCGTTGACGAGAGCGACCCTCTTTTCGTACATAAGGATATGATAATTAAATTGCTTGAAGAAAACAAGGGTGAAATCGATTACACAAAAGCAAAGGATTCGGTTGTTGACTATATCAACAAGACTTGTGTTGCAATTTTAAAAAATACAGCAGTATTTAAAAAAGACGAAATTGGCAACATAGCATTCAGAAGATTTTTAAGCACGATCGGTATAAAATAACAAAAAATTTATATTATCACAGCATGTTTTGTGAAAATTTGAAAAAGACGCAAGGAAATGCGTCTTTTTTATTGAAAAAAAATTTTCGTTGTATTATAATTATAAACGAT
>JAFVQT010000061.1 GCA_017504655.1 Clostridia bacterium
GTCGAAACTTGTCGTTTTTTCTGGCGGAAGCGAGGGGATTCGCTCCGTTCACTTTTAGTGTTATTCTCGTTTTTATGTTGTCCGCCCTTACACGTGCGGGCTTTTCATCTAACTCGAAAAAAGTTTCGTTGTTCACTATCACGCCAGTGTGGCAAACAACCGTTTCATCGGTTGTTTGGTCTCAAATTTTTTTTGATAATATTACGTTAAGTTAATTTGAGACTGCCCACCCGTTCGAATCCCACTTAAAATTTACACGTAAAAAGCCTATACCCAAGTGGATATAGGCTGTTTTTGGCGGAAGCGGTGGGATTCGAACCCACGATACGTTGCCGTATACCTGATTTCGAGTCAGGGCCGTTATGACCACTTCGATACACTTCCATGATATACTTATTATTTGTATATGCTTGCTACGCTCAAAGGCTACTTCGCATTTGACTTTGGCAAATATTCGGCAAAGCCGAAAAATTTTTAAGTCTTCTAAAGACAGTTTTGTATGTGCAAAACTTAAACTGCCTACATATTTTATACAATTAAATTGCATTTGTCAATCATTTTTCCTTTAAATTACCAAATTTAAAATTTAAAAACGCTTGAATTTACTGTATATTTATGTTAATATTAATTATAAACATTTTTAAGGAGTTTTACGATGGCAAAAGATACTGAAAAATCATTAGGTGTAGCTATGGAAGAAAAATTAGTTTACAAGAAAAAGAATTTTTTTGAAGAGGCAGACGAGTCTAAAATAAAAGAGGCGTTTGACTACGCTGTAGGCTATATGAAGTATATAGACGATTCTAAGACTGAAAGAGAGGCGGTAAAGGCTTCGATTGCTTATGCTGAGAGTAAGGGCTTTACCGAGTATAATTTCGGGGACAAAATCTGTGTTGGCGATAAAAAGTATTACAACAACAGAGGCAAGAGCCTTGTTTTGTTTAAAATCGGTAAAGATGATATTTCAAAGCACGGTATAAGAATTTTAGCATCGCACGTCGACGCACCGAGAATTGACGTTAAGCAAAACCCTCTTTACGAAGACAGCGGAATGGCGTTTTTAAAAACTCACTACTATGGCGGTATCAAAAAGTATCAATGGACTGCAATTCCCCTTGCACTTCACGGTGTAGTTGTGCTTGCTTCCGGCGACATAGTAGACGTTTGTATTGGTGAAGATGACGGTGACCCCGTATTTTACATAAACGACCTTCTTCCTCATCTTGCAAGAGAGCAGGTTACTAAGCCTCTCGCAACGGCAATCGACGGTGAAACTCTCAACGTGTTAGTTGGTGGATTCCCATTTAAAGATAAAGACGTTAAGGATAAAATTAAACTCAGCGTGCTTTCTAAGTTAAACGAAAAATACGGTATGCAAGAGGCAGACTTTTTAAGTGCGGAACTTTCGCTTGTTCCTGCATTCAAGTCCCGTGACGTAGGCTTAGACAGAGCTTTAATAGCTGCTTACGGGCATGACGACAGAGTATGCTCATATCCGGCTATAACCGCAATTTGTGAGGACGAGGGAGATGAAAAGACGTCTATCGTAGTTCTTGCAGACAAAGAGGAAATCGGTAGCGAGGGCAACACTGGTATGCAATGCGGTGTTTATGAGGATATAATAAACGAAATAGCGTATGCATTCGGTAAGTCACCTGCTATGGTTAGAAGAAACAGTAAGTGCTTATCTGCTGACGTAACGGCTTGCTTTGACCCCAACTTTGCAGGCGTTTATGAAAAAAGAAATTCAAGCATGCTTTCTTGCGGTGCGGCAATTTGTAAGTTTACAGGCTCAGGCGGTAAGAGCGGTTCAAGTGATGCAAACGCAGAATTCGTTGGCTTTGTAAGAAAGCTCTTTGATGAAAACAACGTTTTCTGGCAAACGGCAGAGCTTGGCAGAGTAGATGCAGGCGGTGGCGGAACTGTTGCAAAATTTATTGCAAAGCTCAATATTGACGTTTTGGATATTGGCGTTCCCGTAATCTCTATGCACGCTCCTTACGAGCTTATATCTAAAGCTGACCTTTTCAGCACTTACGAGGCGTTTAAGGCGTTTATTAAATAATTATGACGGCAAAAGAAAGATTTTTACGTTACGTAAAGTACGATACAACCTCCGACGAGGGCAGTGAAACCTGCCCAAGCACGGCAAAACAGCTTATCTTGCTTAAAGATTTACATAGCGAGCTTTTAAGCATGGGCGTTGACGCTGAAATAGACGAAAACGGATACGTTTATGCTAAAATTCCTTCTAACGTTGGTGATAAGAGTAAGATTTGCTTTATTGCGCACGTTGATACCTCGCCTGCAGTCAGCGGAAAAGACGTAAACCCTGTTTTAGTTGACTATAAGGGTGGGGACGTTGTTTTGAAAAACGGTGTTAAAATAACGGAGTCAGATACTCCTGACCTTAAAAAATACGTTGGTAAAGAGCTTATCGTAACCGACGGAAGCACTCTTTTGGGTGCAGACGATAAGGCGGGCGTTGCAGAGATTATGACTGCAGTTGAAATTCTTGTATCAAACCCTCAAATTAAGCATGGTGACGTGTTTATCGCCTTTACTCCGGACGAGGAAATAGGAAGAGGTACGGATAAGTTTAATCTTAAGGATTTTGGTGCGGATTTCGGGTACACGGTAGACGGTGGCGCACTTGGCGAGATTGAATACGAAAACTTTAATGCAGCATCATTAAGCTTGACGGTTAACGGAGTTAGCATACATCCGGGCAGTGCAAAAAATATAATGAAAAACGCAGTTGATTTATTCTGCGAGTTTCACGCATTGCTCCCTGAAGTTATGCGCCCAAACGCTACCGAGGGCTACGAGGGCTTTTATATGGCAGACGAGATTAGCGGAAGCATAGAAAGCCTTAGCTGTAAATATATAATCCGTAATCACGATATGCGAAAATTTACCGCAATGAAACAGTACGTTTTAGACACCGTTGAATTTTTAAACAAAAAGCACGGAGAAGGCGTTTTTATTGCGCAAATAAAGGACAGTTACTATAATATGTCCGAAATTATTAAAAATAATTTCCATTTGATAGATAATGCTAAATATGCTATGCAAAGCGTTGGCATAGAGCCTATTATAATACCTATAAGAGGCGGTACGGACGGCGCAAGGCTTTCCTATGAGGGTCTTCCTTGCCCCAACCTTTCTACAGGTGGCTACAACTTCCACGGCAGAAGAGAATTTATTCCTTCGTTTGCACTTGAAAAGATGGTGGAAGTAATTTTAAAGCTCGTTGACGTTTATTCTAAAGATTAAGAGGAAATATGGCACTGCTGGATAATATTAGAACGCCTGATGACGTTAAAAAATTGACAATTGAAGAATTGCCTAAGCTTGCGGATGAAATCAGAAGCAGGATAATATCCGTCGTTGATAAAAACGGCGGTCATTTGGCGTCTAATCTCGGTGCGGTTGATATAATCGTAGCTTTGCACTACGTCTTTGATTTTCCCAAGGATAAGCTTCTTTTTGACGTAGGGCATCAAAGCTATGCCCACAAGATTATTTGTGGAAGAAACGAAAGCTTTGACAGTATAAGAAGAAAGGACGGTTTAAGCGGTTTTCCAAACCCTAACGAGAGTGATTGCGATGCTTTCGTTGCAGGTCACGCAGGCAATTCCATTTCTGCAAGTATGGGATATTGCGCAGCCAGAGATTTGTCTGGTGAGGACTATTTCGTTATTAATCTCGTAGGAGATGCCTCGTTTTTTAACGGTGAAAACCTCGAGGCTTTGAGCTCTACCGATAAAAAACCGTGTAAAATGATAACCATACTTAACGACAACGGTATGTCAATATCAAAAAACAACAACGGTCTTTATAAATTTATATCGCTTTGCACTACAAAGAAGTCTTACGGCAGATTTATGCGATTTGCAAACAAAACTGTAGGAAGAAATTTTATAGGCAGAGCTTTAAAAAGATTTAAAACCTTTATTAAGGTAGGCTTAAACCATACCACGGCAGCAGAGGCGTTAGGCTTTAAATACGTGGGTATATTTGACGGGCATAACATAAAAGAGCTTATAAACGTGTTCAATCACGTTAAAAATGCAGACAAAGCAGTTTTATTGCACGTAAAAACAATAAAGGGTAAAGGCGTTTCCGAGGCGGAAAAGGACCCATCGTACTATCACGGTGTTGGTTCTCATTTAAAGACGGGCAAAAGTACGTTTTCTTCTGCCGTTAGCGAAACCTTAGATAAGTTTGCAAGTAAGGACGATAAAATTACTGCGATTTGCGCCGGCATGAAGGACGGCACCGGGCTTACTGAATTTGCAATAAAATATCCGAGCAGATTTTTTGACGTGGGTATTGCCGAAGAGCATGCGGTAACCTACGCTGCAGGTCAAGCGATAGGTGGACTTAAGCCGGTAGTATGCATTTATTCAACCTTTTTGCAAAGGTCGTACGACCAAATTATGCACGACGTTTGCATTCAAAAGCTACCTGTTATTTTTATGATAGACAGAGCAGGTGCTGTTGGGGCAGACGGAGCAACACACCAGGGTTTGTTTGATATTTCGTATCTTAGAACCTTACCCAATATGAATGTTTTTGCTCCTAAAGACGTTGTTGAGCTTGAAAATATATTTGAATTTTGCTTAAGCTTAGATTTACCTTGTGCAATAAGATATCCAAACGGTATTTGCCCGAATTTTGACACTCACGTTGATATTAATGAAAGACTGTGGGAGGTTGACGGTGACGGCGACAACGTTATTTTAGCTGTAGGGCCCCGAATGCTAAAGCTTGCTTACGAGGTAAAGGAAAAATCGGCAAAGCCTGTTTGTGTAATCAATGCAAGATGCGTAAAGCCCCTCTATAAGTCGATTTTTGACAGTTTTGAGGGTAAAAACATCATAGTTTTAGAGGAGAACGTATACGCAGGTGGCTTTGGTAGCTCTGTAATTGAATACGTAAATCAAAGTCAAATTAATTGCAGTGTGATTTGCAAGGCTTTTCCCGATGAGTTTATATCACATTCAACTGTAGAGGAGCAATTAAATTACGCCGGTCTGAATTTGGACGGAATTATTAAATTAATCAAATAAAAGCTTGGTCTTATCAAAAAAACTTTTGGTAAGACCTTATTTTTTTTGAAATTGAATTGACTTTATATAAAATATAAGTTAAAATAATACATGTATTATGCTAATCTGAGAAGAAATTCTTTTTTAGATTTTACAATTATCAAATTTTCCGGGAGGTGCGCTTATGAACGCATATTTAAACTCCCTGCTTTTAGCATCGAACCCGATTTTAGAAGTAGTTCTTCCAATCGTGTGTGCGGTGGTTGGTATTGTTTTAGGTTTTATTGTCGCAAAAGTATTTTTCGATAAGATCAGAGCTGCAAAAATCGGCTCTGTTCAAGACGTAATTACCAAGATGAGAGAAGATGCCGAGCAAGAATGCAAGGCTCTTAAAAAAGAAGCCGCGCTTGAGGCTAAGGAGCAGGAGATTAAACTTCGTCACGACTTTGAAAGAGAAACTAAGGAAAAGCGTAACGAGTTGCAAAAGATTGAGCAAAGACTTGATCAAAGAGATGAAATTTTAACTAAAAAAGAGAGCAACAACCTTAAAAAATCAGAAGAGCTCGACCAGCAAAAGAGAGAGCTCGAGAAAAAGGTTCTTTCTCTCAAGGAAAAGCAAGAGAAAATCGATAAGGAATACGAAAGTGTTATTGCCAAGCTTGAGGAGATATCAGGTCTTACCAAGGAAGAGGCTAAAAAACAGCTTACCGATTCTATCGTAGAGGAAGCCCGTCACGACGTTGCAGTTCAGGTTCGTAACCTTGAGCAGGAGGCTAAAGACGAGGCAAACAAAAAGGCAAAGGATATTATAAGCCTTGCTATTCAAAAGTGTTGTACCGATCACGCGTCGGAAATTACCGTATCGGTAGTTCCTCTTCCTAACGACGATATGAAGGCAAGAATTATCGGTAGAGAGGGAAGAAATATAAGAACCTTAGAAAACGCAACGGGTATCGAGCTTATTATTGACGATACGCCTGAAGTTGTTATTCTTTCGGGCTTTGACCCTGTCAGAAGAGAGGTTGCAAGGCTTTCGCTTGAAAAGCTTATTTCGGATGGAAGAATTCACCCTGCAAGAATTGAAGAAACAGTTGAAAAGGTTAAAAAGGAGCTCGACGTTCAGATAAAGGAAGCCGGCGAGTCGGCAATGTTTGAGGTTGGTCTTTTCGGTATACACCCTGAGCTTATTAAGCTTTTAGGTAGACTTAAGTTCAGAACGAGCTACGGTCAAAACGTTTTACAGCACTCTTTAGAGGTTGCTCATTTAGCAGGCCTTATGGCTGCAGAGCTTGGCGTAGACGTTAATCTTGCAAAAAGAGGCGGTTTACTGCACGATATCGGTAAGGCTGTTGACTTCGAGGTTGAAGGTACTCACATTCAAATAGGTGTAGACCTTGCTAAAAAGTATAAAGAGAGCAAGAACGTCGTTAACTGTATACAGGCTCACCACGGTGACGTAGAGCCAAAATGCATTGAGGCAGTGCTTGTCCAGGCTGCTGATGCTATTTCGGGTGCAAGACCGGGCGCAAGACGTGAAACGAATACTAACTATATTAAGCGTCTTGAACAGCTTGAAAACATTTCTTCAGGCTTTGCAGGTGTTGAAAAGGCTTTTGCTATTCAAGCAGGCAGAGAGGTCAGAGTTGTTGTTAAGCCTGAGCAAATTGACGACAGTCAGGCATTGTTCCTTGCAAAGGATATTGCAAAGAAAATTGAAAGCGAGCTTGAATATCCGGGTCAAATCAAGGTTAACGTTATCAGAGAATGGCGTTGCGTGGAATACGCTAAATAATAACTGAAAATTAATTATTAAATTCTGCCGTTGCTTTTTGCAACGGCAGTTTTACAAGGACATGAAAAAGATTATAAACGGAATTGAAGTTGACGTTATAAAGCGCAACGTAAAGAGCATAAGAATTAAAATTGACAGAGAATTAAACGTTTCTTTAATAATTCCAAGCCGTTGCAGTGAAAAAGCAGGGGTAGATTTTTTTGTGTCTAAAATCGATTGGGTAAAAAATAAGCTTACTCAAAAACCTGTAAAGCGCGAGGTTGATTTTGCAAACAAAGGAAAGGTTTTCGTGTTTGGAAAGGAATATGAGATAGTCACCATGCAATCAAGTGTAAACAGGTCTTTTATCGACGGTGATAATCTTGTTATTTGCGCAAAAAATACTGAACGGGATAATATAAAAGTCCGGTATGAAAAATTTTTAAAAGAAAGTCTTTTAGATATATCAGCTGAATATTTTGCCAAATGGGAAGAAAAAACAGGGCTGAAAAAGACCTCTTTAGCCATAAGAAAAACGGTTTCAAGATGGGGCAGCTGTAACTCGTTAACCGGTGCAATAAATTTATCTTTATATTTGGCGTGTTTACCCGAAATTTGTTTAGATTACGTTGTTTTACATGAGCTTTGCCATTTGAGATATGCAAATCACGGCGAGTTTTTTAAAAGAGAATTAGATAAATTTATGCCTAATTGGAGGAATATTCGCAGTTTTTTACGAGAAAAGGGGAACGGTTATTTATATAAATAGAAAAGGCTAAAATTTATAAAATAGTGCTTACAAACAGTTGAAAAAAACAGATTAATGTTGTATAATACAAAAGGTAAAAGCGAGGTGTAGCGCAGTTTGGTAGCGCGCTTGGTTCGGGACTCAATCACCGTTCTCGGCGTAGAATTTTCGAGAAGAGCCGAAAACCCTTGAAAACACTGACTTTTTCGGCTCTCCCGAATGTCGAAAAGTCATCAAATCTTCGGTCTGACCACATGTTTGACCACTTACAAAAAAATATCGTTTTACACCAATCGGGGTGTGGCTCAGCTTGGTAGAGCGCTTGCTTCGGGAGCAAGAAGTCGCAAGTTCAAATCTTGTCACTCCGACCA
>JAFVQT010000062.1 GCA_017504655.1 Clostridia bacterium
CAATCTTACAATGATTACCGATAACGAAGCGTTCGATAAGCTTTGCAACGAATACGTAGTAACGTTTGTAAACGGTCTTTTAGATGCAAAGGATAAGTTAGACTTTGTACTTGGATATCTTGACGAGGCTAAGCTTGGCGACCTTGCTAAGATAGCGCTCAAGGATCTTACGAGAGAGCCTGACAAGTGGTATAACGGCAGCAAGGGTATGATGCTTGTTGTAAGCGACGTACTTGACGTAACCGTAGGTGAGCTTCGCGGATGGTTAAAGACTATGGGCGAAAAGCAGACGATTTCTGATATGGTACATGCAACGAGCGAAGGCAGAACGGCTCTTGTATACGTGGCAGACCTTTTCGGAAAGGAAAGCTTTGGCAACAACGGCTTAGATAAGCTTTTAGACCTCATAGTAATCACCGAGCTTGTAGACGTAATGACCGGCATTAAGACGGACGTTACTGCAAACAAGATGAGCGACGATCCAAAGATTGCATACGTTCTTAACATAACCGACAAGGTATTCTTTGGAGATTTTGCAAATCTTGAGTCTAACGAAGATCACAACCAGTGGTACGATAAGGACGGTAATGAGATAAAGGGTATTATGAATACCGTTTATAGCATACCTGTAAGCTACGTTCTCTACGTAATAGCAATAATAGCAAACCCATCAATTTTAGAGGATGCTCTTAAGGATATCAGAGTAGGTGACGTTCTTCAAACGCCTTACAACAATATCAAGAACTTAGATTCTACAATTGTTGGAGATAAAGACAATAAAGAAGTTGACTACACTGTAGAAGGCGCGTATAAGATTGTAGTTGAAGGTTTTGTAAACCTTACCCTTTACGATCTCTACGAATCTGCAGTAAAAGACAAGACGGCAAAAGAAGACTTAGAGAGATTCTTCCTTGATAGACCTTTGGGCGACTTGTTATTCGACACCTTAGTTCAGTTCGTATTAAAGGAGAAGGGAGAAGACCTTGACCTTGTTGGATACGGACACGAGGCTATAGTAGACGGCAAGTATAAGGTAGATTATAGCTTGGCAGAGGTTGTAAGTGCTATAATGAATATCAACACCAAAGAGCTTCTCGATGCAAAAGACAAGGTTGGATTCCTTGTAGACGAGGTATTCGGTGACTTCTACGTTGGTGACTTTGTATACGATATTCTCAGAAAGGTTACTCGCGGAAAGGTTAACGTAGGCGTAGACGGAATGTATGCATTCCAAAACAAGAAAGCAAACGGCGGCATGTACTTTGCAAACGAAAACTTCAGCGTAATTATCTCGGGTATATTCAACCTTAAGGTAAAAGAGGTTTACGATGCAATTAAGAGTAACACGTTAAAAGACCTTGTAACCGAAACCTTTGAAGAAGCTACTCTCGGCGAGTTGTTCTACGACTTGTTCAGAAAATTCTTAGCAAAGACGTTAAGTCTTGAGGCTCACGGATACGGATGGCAGATTCCTTCTAATCCAAACCTCATCGAGGGCAAGTTCGAAAAGCTTATGTATGCAATATTTGCAATCAAGGTTAGCGACGTGCTTGACTTGACGAAGAAGCGTGTAACGAACACAGAATTTGCAGTTAAGGCATTCGGTCACCTCTATTTAGGCGAGGTAATTGCTCCGTTTGTAGAAAAGGTTGCAGAAAAGAGCTTGAACAGCAAGTTCAATTATGACGAAAGCAATGATTACGCACTTACCGTAGAGGGTAACTTTGCAGAAGTACTCAATGCAGTATTTAGCATAAGCATGTCCAAGGCTCTTCAAACTAAGAAGGTAATTAAGCTGTTCTTCGGTGAAGACGGTGTGCTTGAAGACATGCCTGCAGGTCATATCTTTGGATACGTAGCTCAGGTGAAGGCACTTTCCAAGACCTTCAAGAAAACTACTATAGAGCATGAGTATAACGGCGAATGGATTATTGGCGGAACGTACGCTGTTCCTATGGATATCCTTTGCAACGACGTAACGCTCGGCGTTCTCTACGGTGCAACCGGCACAGGAAAGAGCCTCAAAAACGACGTGCTTATCCCATACTTTGGCAAGGTTGAGCTCGGTCACTTTGCAGGCGGAACGCTTGTAGACGGTGATTGGTATAAAGCAAACGGCGAGCCTCACCCAACGTTTGGTGCTAAGAACGTAATAATGATTGCATTCTACAACTTAACCGTTGAAGAGGTTCTTGCTAAAGACTTTGATCCTACGCACGTTATAGAAGACATCTATGCAGGTCAGATTATGAACTACTACAGATGTGGCGAGTTTGAGTTCAGCAAAGACGAGGAAAGCGATTTAATCGTATGCGACGACGAGACTCACGTAGACGATAGCGGTGCATATCACCTCCACGATGGCGATACTACTAAGTATACGGTAGTAGAAGACGGCGAGTTTGAATACTGTGACCAGGCTCACGTAGACGATAGGTTTGCATATCATATCCACTACATTTGCGATATCGAAGACGAAGCTCACGATCACGCAGATATGGGTAAGGGTTGGTACTATAAGGAAGGCGAAGAGTATAAGAAGGCAGGCGCAGTAGAAAGCGCAGTTGCAGATCTTACTCTTAAGGCTCTTATGGGCGGAAGATTCAGCATGGCTGAAACGCTCAGAGGTGTAAAGCTCGGTGAAGCAATGAACCTTGTTCACTGTGACGAAACGCACGCAGACTGTGCTGTAACGGAATTAGATCCTACTCACGTATGTGAAGAGGGCTGGTACGAAAAGCACGAGGAAGGCGGTGTAGTAAGCTATGTTAAGACGTCGGTTGTTCTTAATAAGATTGCAGACGTTGACCTTTACGTACTGTTTACTAACGGCTTAGACTTTGATACAATCTTTGAAGGCGTTTACGTTGGTGACGTATTGGGTTACGCACACTGCTATATCGACGAAAACGGTAACAGAGTATGTGACGAAGCTCTCGGTCACGGCGACGGAGATCATAAGACTACTAACATGTGGTATGTACATTCTGATACAAACGACGACGGTGTAGTTGACGAGCTTGACGGATACAGAAAGGCTACTCCATTAGAGAGAACGTTTGCAAGCGTTGAGATGACTGAAATCTTGAACGGTGGCTTCGACGTGGAAACTGAGCTTGAAGAAATCACTCTCGGTGAATTTATGAGCTACGAAAGGTGTACCGGTGACGATGATTGCTACGTACATCCGGACGGATGCACTCACGCAGACGATTGCTTAGTATGCCCGCCTGATTGTATCCATGCAAAAGACTGTCCTGTACATCCGGACGGCTGGTGCTCTTCTACTTGGTTTAACGAAGAGGATGACGGAACGTATACCGTTGTTACTAATAATCTCGTACTTGCTATTGCAGACTTCACTCTCAAGCAAATGCAAGATCCTACCTTTGCAGACACGCTTTTATCAAGCGTAAAGAATAAGGTAACTATTGGCGACGTATTCGGTAATACTGACGGAACTCCGCTTTCACTCCTTGATCCTACTACAACGATAGGCGAAATCAACGGCGAGCTTACAGACGTATTCAAAAATGCAACTGCGGGCGATATGTACGAGGCTAACGTCCTTCCGTTTGACGACGCTACCTTCCAAAAGATGGACGAGGTATTCGGTAAGCTTATTATGTTAGACATTCAGTCTACTACGCCGGGCGATGCGTTTGACAGAATTGATAACGGCAAGGTTTGCGGTAAGGACGAGTTTGGTAACGATATTACTTACGGTGATAGGATGCAGGAAGCTCTTAACGCTAACTCAGGCTTAGCTTGCGAGCCGTCGGATGCAGGATACGACACTTACGTATACGCTGTAGGTGAAACGTTCTGGATGAGTCTTACTGCTAACCAGCTTGTAGATATACTTATCAATGCGATTAACGTTTAATAGCTATCACACTTTGAAAAAAGTGGAAAAATAATCAAAAAAGCTTTACCCTCTCTTTAAAAGGGAGGGTAGGGTTGGTTTGTATAGCGTAAAAACGCTTGACAAACAAAAATAATAATTATATAATGTTTAGGCTTAAGTTAAGCTTAAGCATAGCAGAAAAATGCAAAACGCGTTTTTCACACACTGAGCAAGGCAAATATATTTAAGTCTTAGCTTAGTTACCTTGCTTACGGCAAGACCGTAAGCCGAATAAGTCCGGGAGGTAAAAAGAAATGAACAAGTACGAAATGATTTACATTTTGGATACTGCTTGTACCGACGAGAAGAGAGATTCTTTAATGGAAAAGATCGAAAACGTTGTTGTAAAGGCAGGCGGTACTGTTGAGAAGGTTGAAAAGTGGGGCGTTAAGAAGCTCGCTTATCCTATCGACTACAAAACTGAAGGTTATTACGTATACATGGCGTTTGAAGGCGACAGCGAGCTCGTTCAGGAAATGAAGAGAGTTATCGGTATAGCTGAAAACGTTATTAGACGTCTTATAACCAAACGTTAATGGGAGAAAGATTATGAACAAATTATTTTTGATCGGAAATTTAACCCGTGATCCTGAAATGAGCGAAACTGCAACAGGTGTAGCATTCTGCCGTCTTGGTATTGCAGTAAACAGACCATATCAGGGTAGCGACGGCGAAAGAGCAACTGACTTTTTTAACGTAACCGTATGGAGAAATCACGCAGAAAACTGTGGTAGATATCTTAAAAAAGGCAGTAAGGTTGCTATCGTCGGAAGTCTTCAGAATCGTTCATACGAGGATAAAGACGGAAACAAAAGACAGGTAACGGATATAATTGCAAACGAAGTTGAATTTTTATCTGTTAGAAACCAAGGCGAGGGCATGGATATAGAAATGGCTGAGCCTATTCGTCGTAACGAAAGACCGGCATTAGAGCCTGTTAACGAAGACGATTTACCGTTTTAATTATTAAAAGGAGCTAAAAAATGGAAGAAAAGACTACTGCAACTCCGGTAGCTGCTAAAAAGCCTGTAAGAAAGGCACCAAGAAGAAAGGTTTGTGCTTTCTGCGTAGAAAAGGCAACTGCTATCGACTATAAAGATACTGCAAAATTAAAGAAGTTCATCACCGAAAAGGGCAAGATGTTGCCACGCCGTATGACCGGTGTATGTGCTAAGCACCAAAGAATCCTTGCAAGCGCAATAAAGAGAGCAAGACTTGTAGCTTTATTACCATTCAAGGGTGAATAAGAAATTCGGTTTAGATAAAAATTATATAGTAATTTAATCTAAATTAAATAAAAAACAGCGAGGTTTGCTAGCCGTTTTAAAGGCGTAAGCAAACCTCGTTTTTGCAATAAAGAAGAAAGCAATGCAAAATAATTGCCTTATAGGTTGATTATTCGTAGTTTTTAACAAAATTAATTAAAATTAAGGTGTTGTATGAGTGCAAAAGAATTCGTGGCCAAACTTGTTGAAGAATTAGGCGTGCCGTATATTGACGTTGCTTGCTATAAATCGCACGAAAACATTTGTAGATTTGCATTTGGAAAGGGTGTAACAGGCAAAGAAAAACTTTATATGTATTCGTGTGGTAAGGTTATCACCGTAACGACAGCATTAAGGCTTGTAGAGGAAGGCAAAATAGGCTTAGAAGATAAGGTAAGCAAATATCTTCCCGAAATAGAAAAAGCCTTTATAATAGACGGCAACGGAGAAAAAACCCATGTTGGCAACGAGATGACAGTTAGGCATCTTTTCACAATGACTGCTGGCTTTGATTACAATATACACACTCAACCTATTGAAAGTTTGGCAAAGCAAAGTAACGGGCAAGCAACTCTCCGTGATTTTATACCAAAGTTTGTTGAAAGTCCGCTTTCATTTTGCCCAGGCGAGCGTTTTCAATACAGCCTTTGTCACGACGTTTTAACGGCAGTTGTCGAGGTTGCGTCTGGCAAGAAATTTTCTTCATACGTAAACGAGGTTATTTTTTCTCCACTTGGTATGAAGAATTCGGGTTACGATAACGATGAAACCGATATGGCAGATATCTATAGGGCAAGTGAAGACGGAAGTCTTATCAAGATAGTGGAAGAAAACATTTTGTTACCTACTAAAGCTTATGAAAGTGGTGGCGCAGGGCTAATTTCTACTGTTGATGACTACTCTATTTTTGCAGATGCACTTGCAAATAACGGCGTTGCAAAAAACGGATATAGAGTGTTAAAGCCCGAAACTATTAAACTTATGGCAACCGAGCAAGTTAAAAAGATGTCAATAAACAGTGGCTTTACGTGTATTCAAGGCGACGGTGTTTACGGCTATGGCTTGGGTGTTAGAGTTAGGCAAGAAAATACTGATTGGGGATTAGAGGAAGGCGAGTTCGGATGGGACGGAGCGGCTTGTTCGTACGTTATGATAGATCCTAAAAATCAAATCTCGGTGTTTATAGGTATGCATATAATGGAATGGCCTACAATGTTTACAGGTAAGCATTTAGAAATAGTTAAGGCAATTTATAATGAATATTTCAATAAAAAATAAAAGAAAAAAGAACTTGCTATGTGGCAAGTTCTTTTTTTGTGTCAATTTAAATAAATTGCCCTATAAGTTGATTATCGGTGCTTTTTAAGTCTAAAATAAGCCCTTTTTATTTTGATAAAATAAAATAAATAAAAATGCTTGACCTTTTCTTGACAAATAAGTTATAATTTTTATCGTGGGGTAGGTTGAGAGAAAACCAAAAATCAAGCCTACTACAAATCAAAATTGTATATAATTTTTACTTAAAGGAGAAATATATGTTAGTTAGTCTTTTAACTCTGCTAACAGGTATCGGCGTATTCATAGCAGGTATGAATATGATGAGCGAAGGCTTAGAAAAGAGTGCAGGTAGAGGTATGAAAGCCCTTTTGGGTACAATCTCTACAAACCGTTTTGCTGGCGTATGCACGGGTATTGCGGCAACGGCAATTATTCAGTCATCGTCGGCAACCAGCGTTATAGTAATAGGTTTTGTAAACGCAGGTATTATGACGCTCGTTCAGGCTTGCTCAATTATTATGGGTGCAAACGTTGGCACGACGGTAACCAACGCTTTAGTTGCTCTTTCTGGCTCAAGTTTTGATATTGACGTATTTATGATGGCACTTGCTTTTATAGGCGTTATGATGATGTTTATAAAGCGAGAAAAAATTAAGAATATCGGCTTAATTTTATGTGGACTCGGCGTGTTGTTCGTAGGTCTTGACCTTATGAGTGGTGCGTTCAAAGGTGGCAAGGAAATAACCGAATTCTTCCAAAATCTTTTCAAAATTATTGAATTTCCGTTGCTTTTAATACTTGTAGGAGTTGTATTTACGGCACTTGTTCAATCTTCTTCTGCTGCAACTGGTATCGTTATCATTATGGCAGGCGAAAGTGTTATCGGTCTTGACAGTGCAATGTTCATAGTTCTTGGCGCAACTATCGGTACTTGTATAACCTCAACTTTAGCGAGCCTTGGTGCAGGTGTAAACGCAAAGCGTACTGCATTTATGCACCTTATGATAAACGTTGTAGGTACTTGTATCTTCACGGCAATTATTTGGCCTTTAAAGGACGTTATCGTTGGATGGCTTGCTCCAATCGAATCTACAATGTGGCAGATTACTGTATTCCATATTGTATATAAAGTTTTACTTACTATCGTTCTTCTTCCTTTTGTAAAACAAATTGTTGCTTTGGCAGAAAAAGCAATAAAGGAAAAGCCAACCGAAGACGAAAAGAGAAAGTTAAAATATGTAGACGACAGACTTTTAAAATCTCCTGCAATCGCTCTTATGCAAGTTAAAAAAGAGGTTGAATATATGGCAACCCTGGCAAAGCAAAACCTTGAGCTTTCACTCGATGGCATAATTACAGGCAATGAAAAAACCCTTGCAGAGGTTTATGAAAGAGAAAAGCTTATCAACTTTACAAACAATGCGGTTACAAAGTATTTAATCAAGCTTTCTCCGCTTGTAGACGTTTCGGCAGAGCGTGTAATCGGCTCGTATTTCCACGTTTTAAACGACTTGGAGCGTGTGGGTGACCATGCTGAAAACTTCTTTGAGATAGGCGTACAAATGAAAAAGGGCGGAATGGCATTCTCTGAGACTGCGAAAGAAGAGCTCAGAGAAATGTACAAAAAAGTATTTGAGATGTTTGAAATAGCAATCAATGCTTTTGACAACTTAAGCACAGAGCATTTAGCAGAGCTTACCGCTAAAGAAAACGAGGTGGACAATTTAAAGAAAAAACTCAATGCATCACACGTTACAAGGCTTGCTAATGGCGACTGTTCCATGGATCACAGCCCATATTTCTTCTCAGCCGTTGCCGGCTTGGAAAGAGTAGCCGATCACCTTGTAAACGTGGGATATAGTATTGTAAACCCAACAGGTTCACAATCCGTAAAGGCGTAATAAACTTCGCAATACTTTGTTTCTAAAAAGCGATAGCAACTGGTATGACCAACAAGGTCTATCCCACCTGCTATCGCTTTTTGAGCCTCGTCTTGCTCGTTTCTACGCCTTTACGGCATAATGTAATAAACTTCGTTATGCTTCGTTACTGATTCAAAAAGGCGAACACAATGACCAACAAGGTCTATTGTGTCCGCCTTTTTTCTCGAGCCTCGCCTAACTCGTTTCTACGCCTTTACGACAATATGTAATAATTTTCGCAATACTTTGTTTCTAAAAAGCGATAGCAACTGGTATGACCAACAAGGTCTATCCCACCTGCTATCGCTTTTTGAGCCTCATCTTCGTCGCAAATCGGCTTTTTGTCAACAAACTGCAAGGGCAGTTTATAAGACCTTTTAGCAGTTTGCTCCTCTTCCCAAAAATTCTTGTTTTTGCAATTATTTTTGGAAGCCCTAATAATGGATGGAGCGTCACGCTCCCTCGTTTCTACGCCTTTACGACATAGTGTAATAAACTTCGACTGATTCAAAAGGGTGAGCACAATGACCAAAAGGTCTATTGTGTCCGCCCTTTTTTTCGAGCCTCGCCTGCGTCGCAAATCGGCTTTTTGTCAGCTTTTGCGCGCAATATTTTAAATTGTTTAAAATCGCAGTAAACTTCGCAAGTTTTGTGGAAAACTGTTTTTAAAATGTGGATAAGTGGGCTGTTTTGGCAAAAGTTATCCACATATATCCACAGAAACGTATGTTTGTGTGGATATTATAGACAGCTAAAAACGCCATACCTGTGATATTCCTTTAACCTTTTAAATACAATAATAAAAAGGTGTTTAAGGAATTGCAAAATGAAGAGAGGTTTTAGGCTGTTTTATCTATTACTTTGCGCTATAATCGTTATATCGCTTGTGGGCGTTTGGTTTTTTAGTGGAATACATAGGCAAACGGCAAGCGTGCATTCAAGAGTATTTACAGTAGTAGTAGATGCCGGGCATGGTGGTATAGACGGTGGTGCTGAAGGAAATCAAACAAGCGTTAAGGAAAGCGATTTAAACTTAGAGATTGCCCGACTTTTAAAGGCTAAGCTTGAAGGTGCCGGAATAACAGTCGTTATGACAAGGAATTCCTACGGTGGATTATACGGTACGACAACCAAGGGCTTTAAAAAGCGCGACCTTGAAAAGCGTGTAAAAATAATAAATTCGGCTAAAGCAGACGTTATGGTTTCTATTCACCTGAATCATTTTTCTTCCCCGGGCAGGCGAGGTGCAACGGTTTTTTTTGCCGAGGGTAGTTCAAGGGGCGAAGACCTTGCAAAATGCATCCAGAAGCATTTTAACACGCTCAGCAGTCAAACCAGAGAATTTTCGGCAAATAAGGGAGATTATTATCTTTTAAACGAGGCAATCTGTCCGTCCGCTATTTGCGAATGCGGATTTTTGTCTAATCAAGAGGATGAAAGACTTCTGCTTACAAAAGAGTATAAAGACGAGGTCGCGCAAAAGATATTTTACGGCATAATTGAGTTTTTAATGGAATAAAAAGGCCGGTGCCGTGCTTAGCTTTATAAACTCGGTACGCGCTATGCGTAACAAAAAATGTTTAGGCAAAAGAATGTATCTTTTGCCTATTATATTGCTTTTTAGTTGAAAAAATATCATAAAAATGCTAAACTTATCTTATCAATTATCGAGGTAAGGGTTATGTTTACCAACGAGCAGAGCTACGTTATCTATCAAAACTCAAAAAATCTGTTACTTCTTGCAAGGGCAGGCTCCGGCAAGACCTTTACCGTTGCAAATAAGATTGCCGAGGCTATTAAAGGCGGAATAAAGCCGGAGGAGGTTTTGTGCTTAACGTTTACCGTAAAGGGCGCAGACGAGCTTTATGAGGACGTGGAAAAATACTGCGGTGAAAGCGGTGTAAACGTCTTTACAATTCACAGCTTTTGCTACTACTTAATCAAAGATTTTTTAAGGCACAGCGGTGCATTTAAAGAGCCTAATATTGCCGACGAGGTGGACGTTGGCGAAATATTGTCAGCTATACTTAAAGGCTTTGCCGACGGCGGATTGTACGAGCTTTCCGACGGGCTTCCCCTTCTTCCCGAAAGGGAGTTGGGCAAAATTATGTCCTCAATTAAGCACGAGAGAGATTTGCTTGGTTATAGCCATTCCTCCGAAGACGGCTTTGGCGTTGCCATAGACAAGCTCTTTAAAGAAAGCTCATCCTTTAACTCAATGTTTTCGGTAAAAAAGCAGGGTGTAAAGGTAACGGACTATTCCTTTATCGACCTTTTAAAGGCAAAAGGTAACGCCTTTTGCAGGGCGTATAAAATGGCTTTACAAAACGCAGGGCTTTTGGATTTTGACGACCTCATCTTTTTTGCAAAGCAGATTTTATCCGACAAAGAATATCAAAAACCCGTCTATAAGCTGATTATCGTGGATGAAATGCAAGATACAAGCCTTCTTGAATATCAGATAGCCAAGAGTTTTTTTCACGGCGCAAGCGTGTTGATGTGCGGTGACCCATACCAAACGATATATTCATGGAGAGGGTCCTCGCCGAAGGCTATTATGCAGGACTTTATAAAAAATTTCCGAGCAGAAACAGTTACACTAAACGGCAATCACCGTTCGTCACCGCTGATTAATTATGCGGGCGATTACTATCTTGGCAAAACGTTCGAATTGAATTTGCCAAACGCCAAGTATGAAAATTGGCAAGCCTATGAAAAAATCGACGTTGTAAAATGCTTTGACGAGGTAGACGAGGCAAATTATATTTTTGATTATGTTACAAGCTACACCGGTGACAGGTCTAAGCTTTGTATTATGGCAAGGGCAAACAGATATCTTGTAGACTTATATAAAAAGCTTGAGAGAAGAAATCTTAGCCTTAGCGCGCAGGACAGAATACCGTTTTTTACAGCAGACTCGGATTTTCAATTTTACAAAAAGCCCGTCGTAAAGGACTTTTTAGGATTTTTAAGGCTTATAGTAAACCCAAACGACACGGCGTCTTTTATAAGAATTGCAGAGCGTTACGTTAAGGGCGTTGGTAAAGAAACCGTTTCGGCAATAAAGGATTTTGGTGCTTACGGTGTGTCGATGTCTTCTTTTTTACAAGATGAGGCATACACCTATAACGACCCGTATTTTACCTTAATGTCAGCGTATAAGTCGAAAAACGTAGTCATTTACGATTTAGAAACTACAGGCCTAAGCCTTGAGAGGGACGAAATGATACAGATTTCCGCCCTAAGGCTAAGTGACGGAAAAAGGTTTAACATGTTTGTTATTCCAAAGGGCGAAATATCTAAAAAGGCAGCTTTGACGCATGGCTACGGTATAGAGCATATAAAAGCAAACGGAGGGCAAGCCCCCGATAAGGTGCTTGCCGATTTTGCAGAATTTGCAAGGGGCACGTTGCTCGTAGGGCATAACAGCTCGTCCTATGACGACGTGATGCTGACCCGTCAGCTAAGGGAAGAGGGCATACAAGGTGAATTTATAGGCTTTGCGGATACATTGGTTTTAGCTCAGGCGGTTCTTCCGAGCCTTGCCAATTATAAGCTTGCGACCTGTTGTGAGTTTTTTGGCGTAGTAAACCAAAGGGCGCACGATGCTTTGGCAGACGTCGAGGCGACGGCAAGTGTGCTCGAAAAACTTTTAGAGGAATTTTATATTCCTCAAACGGATGCGAGAAGGAGAGTTGTTCTTACTAAAAAGAGCAAATTCGAGGAGTTTTATAAGGCTTATATCCAAATGAGGAATATGCTTTTAGAGGGTAAAATACTAAATCTCATTAAGTTTATCGAAGAAAATTTCGGGATTTTAACGAGAAACAGCCGTTTATCCGACAGAGAATCTGCAAACGACCTATACAGAGCTCTTAAGTTTATAGAAAATAGCGATGATAAAATACTCAGCCTGAGGTCGTTTTTAAGCGACACCGCGTTATCGGGCAGTCAAATGGACGTAATTATCAAAAAGCACGGCAAAATTCCGCTTATTACCGTTCATCAGTCAAAGGGCTGTGAGTTTGACACGGTAATTTTGGTGGGCGCAGGCGAAAACGAAATACCCTCTTACGGGGCAAGAATGAGCGGTGACGAAGAGGAAGAAAAGCGTGTGTTTTACGTTGCTCTTTCCAGAGCAAAGACCAAATTTATCGCAACTTACCCCTCAAAAAAGATTTACGGGCAAAGCGTTTACGACAGAAAGCCGTCACCGTATTTACAAAGATTGCCAAAAGACGCGATAAATTTTATCGAGAGGTAAATTCTTCAGAATTTAACCCCATACTAAACCCTTGACAAATCGCACCGTTTTAAGTAGAATATTACCATTACAGAGAAAACGCAAACGGGGTTTGCTTATAAGCCAAAGATAAAGGAGAAATCAATGGAAAGCTTCGATTTCAAAAACAGGTTTGCCGAAAACGTCTTTACCGACGTGGAGATGAAAAAGCGCATGCCTGAAAGCGCATACAGTGAATATCAAGACACCGTAGCAAAAAACAGACCTCTTCCCCTGAGCCTTGCCAACGAGATTGCAAAGGCTATGAAGGAATGGGCAATAGAGAAAGGTGCAACCCATTACACCCATTGGTTTCAGCCTTTGACGGGTGTTACCGCAGAAAAGCACGATAGCTTTATAGAGCCCGACGGCAAGGATGACGTTATACTCAAGTTTACCGGCAAGGCGCTTGCAAGGGGCGAGTCTGATGCGTCGAGCCTTCCTAACGGAGGACTGAGAACGACCTTTGAAGCGAGGGGTTATACCGCTTGGGACCCGACCTCTAAGGCGTTTGTCCGTGACGGCTCGCTTTATATCCCTACGGTATTTTGCTCTTACGGTGGCGAATCTCTTGACAAAAAAACCCCACTACTTCGCAGTGTGGAGGCAATAAATAAGCAGGCGATGCGAATTCTCCGTCTGCTTGGCGATACAAAAACGGGCAAGGTTTTTCCTACCGTTGGCGTAGAGCAGGAGTATTTTTTAATAGATAAATCAGTTTACGAAAAAAGGCTTGACTTGGCAAATTGCGGAAGAACGCTTTTTGGCGCAAAGCCCCCAAAGGGACAGGAGATAGAAGACCACTATCTTGGCAAAATCAAGTCCCGAGTATGGGATTATATGGCAGACCTTGACAAGGAGCTTTGGAAATTTGGCGTTTACGCAAAGACCAAGCACAACGAGGTAGCTCCCGCTCAACACGAGCTTGCGTCCGTATACACGACGACTAACCTTGCAGTAGACCACAATCAGCTCATAATGTCGGTTATGAAGAGCGTAGCCAACCGTCACGGAATGGTATGTCTTCTTCACGAAAAGCCTTTTGAGGGTGTAAACGGTAGCGGTAAGCACAATAACTGGTCACTTGCAACCGATTTAGGAGAAAATCTTTTCGACCCAACCGATAAACCGAGCGATAACAAGAGATTTTTACTTTTCTTTACTGCAGTGGTTTCGGCAGTGGATAAGTATCAGGACCTGCTCAGAATATCGGCAACCTCAGCAAGCAACGACCACCGCTTAGGCGGTAGCGAGGCTCCGCCCGCGGTAATATCAATGTTTATCGGCGACGATTTGTCCGAGGTTTTCACGGCAATTGAGTCTGGCACTAAATATCAGGACAGAGATGCCGACGAGGTCGAGTTTTGCGAGGGTATACTCCCTCACCTTAAAAAGGATAAAACCGACAGGAACAGAACCTCTCCGTTTGCCTTTACCGGCAACAAATTTGAATTCCGTATGGTAGGCTCTAATATGTCCGTTGCCGACGCAAACATAGTTTTAAACACTATCGTTGCCGAGCAGTTTATGATTATTGCTGACAAGCTTGAAAAGGCTGAAAATATAGAAGACACCATAGATTACCTTATCGTAAAGGCAATAAGAAGACACGGAAGAATAATTTTTAACGGTAACAATTATTCGGAAGAATGGAAAAAAGAAGCGAAAAGAAGAGGGTTATTAAGCCTTGCTACCACCGTTGATGCGTTAGAGCATTTCGTAACCGAGAAAAACGTTTCGCTCTTTGAGCGCCACGAGGTGTTTACCTCAGCCGAGGTTGAAAGCCGTTACGAAATACTTTTAGAAAGCTATTCAAAGGCAATCGACGTAGAGGCAAGGACGATGGTTCATATCGCGAAAAGGCAGATAATACCTGCAGTTATTGCTTTTGAAAGAGTAGTGGCAGAAACCTTAAATGCAAAGCAAGCCTTAACCTTAGGTCTTAAAAATTCAGCTGAAGGCTCGCTTATGATAAACCTTTCTAAAGGCTTAGACGGATTATATACAGCCGTATCTAAGCTTGAATACGACCTATCCGTAGGTGCAGAAAAAAAGGGCAGTAAAGAAAAAGCAGAGTTTGACAAATCTGTAATCTTAGCCGATATGCGTGCCGTTCGCGACCATGCAGATTTTCTTGAAAGCATCACTGACAAAGCCTTGTGGCCATTCCCTAATTATACGGAGATTTTGAATAGCGTCATGTATTAAAGGCTTATATACTTCGCAAAAGTGCGTTACTGCTTTGCGCCCCAAACCCCGATGACCACAGAGGTCTATCGTGTCTTGTGTCACAAAGCGAGCCTTCTTTTGCTCGTATCTAACCCTTTAATTTCGCTTGATAATAGTAAAAAGCAATAATGGATGCAACGTCACGTTGCCTGGTATCTAATCCTTTAATTTAAAGGCTTATATGCTTCGCAAAAGTGCGTTACTGCTTTGCGCCCCAAACCACAATGACCACAGAGGTCTATCGTGTCTTGTGACACAAAGCGAGCCTTCTTTTGCTCGTATCTAATCCTTTAAAACTCACTTGATATAGGTACGGGTGCGACAGGGGTGGAGCGTCACGCTCCCAATGTCACGTCGCCATTAAAGGGAAAGCCTGAAGCAATGTTAATCCTCATATAACAAGGGGTAAAAGCATTTTAAAAAAGAAAAAATATACAAAAGGAGGTAGCTGTATGAAATACGTTTGTGATGTATGCGGATACGTTTACGAGGGCGAAGAGCTTCCCGAAGACTTCGTTTGTCCACTTTGTGGCGTAGGCGCAGATATGTTTACCAAAGAAGAAGAGTAATATAAATGCCCATAAATGGGCTTTTATTGTTTAAAAATTGCTTAATTTTTATCAAAACTTGTAAAAATCTTAAATTACCGTTATACTTATTAACAGTAATTTATCATTTGACTGTATTAAAAGGTCAGTAAATCGCCTCAAAGGCGAAATCCTGTTTATTAAACGGAAAAGGATTGTCAGAATACTTTTAACAGTTACAAGAGGAACGGACATGAGCTTTATAAAAAAACTATTGTTGATGATTACGTGCATATCGCTTATATTTGCTTTCGGTTGTATGAGCGGCTCGGGCGGTGACGAAAGCTCTCCGGTAAAAGAGAGCACGGCTGAGGAAAGCTTGTCAAGCGAGCAAGACTCGCCTGAAGAAAGTCAATCTCAAGAGGACAGTATAACCGAAGAAAGCCAATCTCAAGAGGAAAGCACCTCGGAGAGTGAGAGCATAGGCGAGGATGTCCCCCCGGTAAATGACGATTTTGATCTTTTAGAAACGGACGGCAGATTTGTCGCTATTGATATTCAAGAGAAGATTTCTACCGAAGAAGGCAGGATGAGCTTTATTACAAAAACCGGCTACAAGGGAATTAAAAGAATTTCCTTTAATGCAAAAACGGGTAACACTGTTTCCTGGTGGGGAATAGCTATTACGGACGACCCAAGCACGGCAAGCGTGTATAATACCGATCTTGCGCTATGGATGGGAACGGGCGGTTATTGGACGACCTTAGTCTATGAGTTTGATAAAGCGGGTTGTACGATTTACACGGCTCAAGGTGAATATAACCCAAAAGAGATTAAAGAGCTTGCAAACGTGCCTTACAGCGAGGACGGAGAGTATTACGTCTATTTTGTAGGTCCTCTTTGGGAGACCTTTTCAGAGCCTGTGTGTATAGACAAATTTACAATTGAGCTTTTTGACGGAAGCACGTATACCGATAGCTTTGACGACAGCACGGACGGCGGTTTATTTAACGCAGACGGTGCAGTTTCACACGTGGTAGACGAGTCTATTGAAAACCCGTATATAGGCGAAGAGGAAACTCCTTTATACCAAACCGACGAGGTTTTTTATACGTCAGACGAAGTAATAGATTTTACCGCGTATGCACCCGTAACGGTTGGCAATTGGGCAGGTACCTCAACTCCAAATCCAAATTTGGTTACGGACGAGCAATATCGCTACATGGCAGAAGCAGGCTTTACCAAGTCGCTTGGGCTTTATGAGGGCAGAACGGGAAATTCCGGCTATACCTCCAACGAAAAAGCCGAGCTGGACGCACTTGCTGTTTTGGAGATTGCCCAAAAGCACGGAATCAGATACTACGTTTTAAACGAGTTGTTTTATAACTTTGTCCGACCCGATATCAATATTGAATTCTTTGATTTGACGAGCAGAAGCGGAGCTTTTTATAACCGATATGGCGAAGAGGTAAGCTCATACGATTCGTACAAGTACTTGAAATCTGATTGGAAGGAATTGTACAGGGCTAAAATATCCGAAATGTTCAGTGCGGATACGAGATATATAGACAGTATTGCATACGCAGGTAATTTTGCCTCTGACGAGCCAAGCCTTCCCGTTTTTGAAAACGGAGAGTGGTATTACGGCGAGCTTGAGCAAATTTATTATCAGATTTCAATATACAACAAATACGTATCTATGAACGGATTGCAGGGTGGAGAGGCGTACATTAACCTGTTGCCGTACGGAAGCACAGACCCATACGTGCGTGAGAGGTATAACGAGATGCTCAACTACTATTTTGAGAATATAGCACCGCTGGTAGGATATGTTTCCTACGATCATTATCCGCTAAATTATTCATATACCTCTTATATTAGCGCAACCCATCTTTTAAATTTGGAAATAATGGCAAACTACTGCAAGCAATACGACGTTGAGCTTCGCTCGTTTATCTGGTCTAAAACAAAGGCTTCAGCAGGGCACCGTGCTATTTTTAATGCAAACGACGTCAGATTCCAAGCATATGCAAACCTTGCATTCGGTGTAAAGGAAATGCCGTATTTTACCTACTTTAATTACTATAACCAAGGCGCAAACGCCTGCGATAGCATGATTGACTGCTACACGGGTGAGCGTACCGACTTGTATTATTGGGTAAAAGAGGTAAACAACGAGATACACGCTTTAGAAAAAGCCTACTTAAGCTTTAAGTGGCAAGGCTCTATGTGTTTTGATGCAGGCGCAAAAAACGAGCAGTTTTCTCTTTTGGAAACAGCCTTGACATCTCATAACCGATTGACGGAAGTAAACGGTGGCGCAGACTTTTTAATAGGCGTATTTACAGATGAGGACGGATTAAACGGAAAAAAAGACGGCTTTGTGGTTATGAATTATTCCGACCCGTACTACGCTAAAAGAGATGCAAAGGACAACGTTGTTTTAACCTTTGCAGATGCCACGCACGCCTTAGTTTATAAAGACGGTAAGCAGTACGTTGCAGAGCTTTCAAGCGGTAAGCTTTCGTTATATCTCGAGGCGGGCGAAGGTGCTTTCGTCGTTCCGTTTAACAGATAAATTCAGCACCTTACCGCCAAATGGCGAGCGGAGTAAAAGCAGAACGTGACTTATCGCAAACAAGATATCCATATATTGAGGAAATTTACGGTTATATCGCGAGAGAAATAGGGCTTGACGACTGTTTAAAGGCAGAGATTATGCAATGCGAAATCGAAACCGAAAGGCAGGTTATAGTGCCGAGAAAGGCCAGGGTAGATATCTTTAACTACTGCAAGCAGTTGGGCAAGAGGGTGTATATAGTTTCGGATATGTATATGCGCCAAAAGGACCTTGAGGATATTATAAACAACGTAGGAATAGTCGGCTACGACAAAATTCTTGTTTCCAGCGAATACGACACGAGCAAGCCGTAGCGCTTATTTGAAAAATACAAAAAAGAGGTTGTGGCAAGCTCATACCTGCATATCGGTGATAGCTATGCCTGCGATATTGAGCCGTCTGCAGGGCTTGATATCGATAGCTTCAGGCTTATGACATCTGCAGAAATATACAAAGGGGCAGGCAATACGCCTTCTAAGGATTTTGGCGAAAGAAAACGTCAGGCGGAACATATCTCAATCGAGTATAACAGCCCCTTTTCTAAAATATAAAGATTATAAGGGAAGAAATGGAAAAGATTATTCAAGAATTATGGCTGGGGCTTGACCTTTGCCTTGCAGCCCTTTTGGGCTTTATTATCGGCTTCGAAAGAAAGCTTCGCTACAAAGAGGCCGGTATCAGAACACATACGGTAGTAAGCATTGGCGCGTGTCTTATAACTATTATATCTAAATACGCCTTTAAGGGCGATTATGACTCCTCAAGGGTTGCATCGCAAATTGTTTCCGGCGTTGGCTTTTTGGGTGCGGGTATGATAGTATACAGAAAAAACGCCGTAAGCGGTCTTACGACGGCGGCGGGCGTTTGGACTACTGCGGGCGTTGGTATGGCTTGCGGTGGAGGGCTTTACGTTGTTGCGGTTTGCGCTACGGTTATTATAGTAGCCCTGCAGTGCTTATTCCATCTTAACTGGAAGGTGTTTAACAGAAAAAAATATTATACCGTTAAAATTTCCTTTGGAGAGTATGAAAACGGCAGTGATTTAATAAAGGAAATATTTGAAGTAGAAAGATTCACCAATTTTGTAATCAGCAATTCAGAGGATAAGATTTTTTATAAGGTTAAGCTCAATACCAGCATAGAGATAACTGAGGAAAAAATCAGAGAGATTATCTCTAAGCATCCTTTTATCTATTTAATCGAGCTTACGGACAGTGAGTAGGCTTTAAAGAATCTTATGAACAATGTAAAAGAAAAGGAATTAAGATCAACGCTGTAGCAAAGAAATATTGCTAAAAAGGCAACAAACGGCTAAGCTGTCGAGCTTACAGGCGACATTATGCTCAGCTTTATAAACGGCTACAAAAGAGGCTTGTCTGTAGAGTGCGCATTTTCATGAGATAATTACGCTCCTAAGCCGTTACACTTGAGTGGTGCTCGCAAATAAAGGCGGAGTGGGTTGTTTGCCTGTCATGTGATAAGCGGCTCACAAATCCACTCATTTTTTATTCAAAAGAGCAATTTATCGAGTTATACGCCCACTTTTTAAGTCAATAGGTTTATTGGAGGGTAACGTCTAAAGACGGGATTATCCAAAGCGACGTTGCATATTTTGTGCTCCGCAAGCCCACTCAGACAATTGCGATAGACGGAGCTGTAAATGCCCGAGATATCGGCGGTTATAAGGGCTTGAACGGTAAAAGAGTAAAGAGAGGAATAATTTACAGAGGAGCTCATCTTGACGGAATTACGGATAAAGACAACGCCTTGGCAATCATAGGGTATTTTGAAAAGGTGATAGATTATATCGAAGCCTTTACCGGCAGAGACCTTCGCGAAAAAACAGAAGAGTTTTTAAAGCAATCGGGAATGACCGAGGAGCAAATTGTTGCAATAAGAAATAACGTATTAGAATAGAAGCGCGTTTTAAACGCGCTTTTTTATTTTTAAGCTTTAGCGAAATTTAACCGCAGCTTTAGGTGGCGGTATAAAAATCTTTATATCAAAATACCGACTGTACCGCACCGCCAATTGCATTTTAGATGGGAATCCGTCCTCGTGCATTGGCAGGCTTTCATAGCATAGACCATACGCTGTGGCGGAGTGTGCTGAAAATTATACAAAAAAAGGCTATTTTCGGTTCCGTAAAAAGCCCTTTTTATAAAAATAAGAAAAAATGACACATATATATGACTTTTTGCAGTTGACCTTTTCGAAAATTATGATAGAATATTAATATAGATATGATTGCCATATATCATGTCGCGCATAGGAGATAAGGATTATGCTGTTTAAAGAGATTATTCACGGTACGCAGTACTATCGTTCTCCAACACCGCTTGAAGATGAGTGGGAAGGGGATATTCAAAACTTAAAAGACTACAATCTGGATGCTTTACAGATTAGAATCAACTGGCGCAACAACGAGAGAAGGGAGGGTGAATATGATTTTTCCGACGTTGATCGCCTGATGGAGCTTGCGGAGAAAAACGGACGCAAGGTTATAATGAAATTCTTGCTTGAATGTGCTCCCCAATACGTTTTCGACAAGTATGACGGCGTACGTATCGGGCCGAAGGGCGAGAGGCTGAGAGGCGGATATCACGGAGCATTTTTCGGAGGGTGGAAGCCCTGCTTTGTAAACCCTATGGTAAAAGCTTCTGCTGAAAAATTTGTTGATAAGGTAGTCGAAAGATATTACAAGCGAGATAGCATTATACTATGGAACGTTTGGAACGAGCCGAGAAACAGACCTATTGAAGAATGCTTTTGTGAGCATTGCCGAAAGGGATTCGGAAAATATCTTAAAGGCAAATTCGGCACGGTGGAGAGGATGAACAAGCATTACGGTGCGACGGAAGAATCGTTTGAAACGGTCAATTTGCCTGCGATGGCACACGGTTATTGGGATATTTTTGAGTTTAAGAAATATAAAGCCGGTCAAGGTATTTACGATATGCTCCGTTTTGTCTATGACGGGATTCGAAAATATGACAAGACGCGTCCGATTATGTCGCACGTTGGCTTTACCTCAGCCTTCCAGCTCAGCTTAACGGATATGTGCGACGATTTCACGGCGCGCGACGCGGTAGATTTCTGGGGAACGTCCATTCCATGTGAAACGGTAATGCAAACGCCCGAAGCAAGGCTTGATATTCAGATGCTTGGCGATTTCCTGCGCTCGGTGGATAAAAATTATTTCTTCCATGAGATTTATCCGAGTCTTGGTACGTTTGTCAAATACGATACGCCGTTTGATATGGAGTTTAAGCTTTATAGCGCGCTCGGTGCGGGTGCAAAGGGTATGGTTTACTGGCAATACAGAGCGGAGCGAGTTGGCTTTGAGTCAGATTGCTCGGGAATTATGTATATGGACGGTACACCGAGAGACGTTGCCTTTACAGTAAGAGATTTCGGGGCTGCGTTAAAGGAGCAGAAGGACTTTTTCTCGGGCTGTGAGGCTGAAAAAGCGGATATGGCGATTGTGTTTGACTTTGATTGCCTTCTGATGTCCACAATTGAGGATAGCTGTGGCCCTGATTATTCGTTCGACTGGAGTAATCCTCAATTCCATTACAGAAACGCACATGCGGGAATGTACAGGCTGATGCGCAACACCAACCGCAAGGTCGATTATCTCGGTGCTAAGGATTATCACAGATTCGGCGAATATAAAGTGCTGTATTTGCCGTATTACTGTATGATTAAGCCGGAAATTAAGGAGGCATTGGAAGCCTTTATCAAAAATGGCGGTACGGTTATTGCGGATGAAGGCTTTGGTCTTCGCACGTGCAACACGTGGATGCAACCTTACGACGTTGACTTCAAGCCCGTGATAAATGCAAGAATGCGTCACAGAAAGCTCAATTCCGGCGCAACGGTTTCTTATAAAGGCAAAATCGGCGCGGTAAGACCGTTCAAGACACAGTATCGCACTGATGACGGAGAGGTTTTGGCAGTCTTTGACGACGGAACGCCTGCGCTTAGAAAAATCGGGTACGGAAAAGGAAAATTCTATTTATTCGGCTTCTCAATCGGTTACGGATATTACGCGGACGGCGCGGATATATGGAAGGATATCGTCGGCGACATATTAAAGGAAACTAAAGTCAGTGGCTATAAATATTCTGACGTAATGGGCGGTTTATATGAGAAACGTCTTGTAAACGGAGATAAGCAGATGATTATCCTGCAAAATGCGACAGACGAAGTTAAGACGGTACGAATAGAAGAAGAAATCGTTTGGGCTTGTGAGCAAGCTGTAGGTAACGTTGTTTCCGTACAGGCAAAAGGCACAACGCGATTGATTGTCAAAGAGTAACGGCAACCATCGCAACAGTATAATAAAAATAATAAAAAATAAAAGGGGAAAACCACTATGAAAAAACTCACAACTATGTTTTTAGCACTTTCAATAGCTGCTACTGCAATGTTTACAGGATGTGGCAACAAAACAGGAAGCAGTAACGAAGATTCGCAAAACAGCAGTAATCAACCCACGGCGGAGGGAAGCATTACGGTAGATCCGTTGACCTTGGAAGGGTTGAGCGAGGATTATCTTCCTGTAAAGGATAAAATCTCTCAGATGGAAGGCTCAATCGACATCGCTATTGTATTTGACGATACGTTGGCAGGCTGGCAGGCTCTCGCAGAAGAGTATATGCGTTTGCACAGTGGCGCGGTAGCAGTTTCTTTGATTTCCAACTATTCTGCTGCAACGTATACTGAAAAGGCAACGCAGGAAATTGCCGACACAGAGACCGAATGGGATATCGTACAGGGCAACGTAATCAATGCTGAGCTCTGGCCTTCCCGATTCTATAACATGCAGGCTGCCGTTTACGGAAAAAATGCTTATGCAGGCAACGCAACCTGGACGGAGGTTTTGAGTGAGGATGCTTATATTACCGATAAATCCGGTCAAAATACCGACTGCTTTATCATGAACAGCATCAACCTTAATACCGGTTGGTTCATCAACGAGGTTGCGCTTGAAAAGGCCTTTAACGCAGGTTACCGCAATGCGGATGGAGAAATGGATTATCCTAAGACGTGGCAGGATATAATCGACCTTTGCGACTGTCTTGTAGATCTTGGCTACCCATCTCCTTTAGGTATTTCGTTGGATGAGGATTCGGTAAAGAATTCGCAATTTACTTGGCTTCTTCGTGTATACGGTGACTATTATTACAGAAATGAATACAGCAAGCTTTCCACAAACGAAGATTATGAAGTGGATCTTACCGTACCAAATCCGGAAAGCAATATAAACTTCAACCTCAGCTTCAACAAATTGCTTTCCACGATTTTGGATACCAACTCGCCTTTAGGCTACGTTGGTCCTACCAGTGATAAGTACAAGGATTTCTTGTCTAAGTTAGGACAGATGAAGCCTTATCTTAACAAAGCAGCTTCAACCATTTCCTTTGACAGCATGCGCGACGCTTTCTTAACGCAAACAAGGGATACGGATCCACAGATTATGCTCGATTTCGTTGGTTCGGGAATAGTATTCGGAAATTCTGAAACCTCTAAATTCAGAGCAGGCTTATTCGATTATCCTACAATGGAAAACGATTTCGTTCCGGCAGGAACGCTTACTCGTGACGTAGGCGGTAACGGCGGATATCTTTCTATCGTAAAACACGAAGCAGATCAAAACAAGCTTAATCTCGACTTCTTGAAATTTGTTATGTCACCTTACGGTCAGTCCATTTATTACAATGCGCTTTCCGGCAATCCTAACTTTGCGCCACAAGGACTTACGACTGTCAGAAACGATCTTATTAAGGTTCCTACCCAATGGGCAGACTTTTTCAACAGTGATAAGGTATCCTTCTCCGGTCTTTCCGATTCAAACAGATATCTCGGTTGGATGATCAGAGGTATGGATACTGATGACGACGCGGCAGATGCGGCATTTACATATTGGACAAAATATTTGATAGGTACCGGTTCGGATGCTATTTCTCTCGAACAGTTCTCTACGAATTGGTATAATACTTTAAAATCCTCTTTCCCTGCGGTTGCCGCTTCGCACGATTGGCATGAAAAATGCTATTTATTCCCTGATTTACCGGATGGACAGGTAGACTACGACGCTTTAGAAAACATGTAAATCAGTGCTTCTTAAGAGGAGGGAAACTCCTCTTAAGATAATAAAAAGAGAGAACTATGGTTAAACAATTAGAATTAAACGACTATCTTAAAAAGAGAAAAAGAAGTCGGGTGGTGTTTTTTGTTTCCTTGTGTTTATCGATATTGACGCTCATCGGTACGGTGGTATGTGCCGTACTGATGCCCAAAAATAAGGTATATGCTACGAGTGACGGAAGCACTGTTACTGCAATCACTGTAGATACTGACGGTGAGTGGTATTTCAGCACAACCTCTTCGAAAATAAATTGTTTGGATGCGAATAATAATATTTTGGAAGAATTTGATTTCAAAGCCAACGTTTCTAAAAAATACGGTCAGGATTTTAAGGCGGGAAGTATATTAAACGTAAACGCAAGTATTAAATCCGATTATATTTGGGTTACGACGACCGAGCAAAAGCTTTTCCGCTTGACAAGAAACGGCAAAATGGAAATCGACGGATATGCAAATCTTACGGGGGCCTTTTGCGCCTTGACGGAGGATGACGACGGATACGTTTACGTTATTACAAAGCCGTCGTATTACTTGATTACCAAATATTCTGCAGACGATATGCAACCGGAAAAATCCGGCATTATTTATAATGTTACAAGAGGCGCAAGCGTTAAGCTTCGCTGTGTAAGCGGGCTTAGCATTCAATGCTTCGACGTGTATGACGACTATTTGTATATTTTCTATCGCAGTGGTTTTTACCGTATTCATACGTCGCTACAGGCAATTGATTACGGCTTGAAATTGAACGGTGCATATACTCAAAGGTACGGCGAACTGTACGAAAATGCAGTAAGCGAGCTTGAAGAGGGACAAACTATAACGGCTGACGCAAAAAAAGCTCTTAAAGAGCAGGCAATTACGTATGCCTGCCAAAGCTATGGCGCAGTGGCGTTTGATCCTGATACCGGCGAAGTACAGCTTTCGCCTAAGGACTGCAAGGAATCAGCGGTTGCCAGTTATTTTTTGGACAACTGGACGTCCTCCGGTGTTGCCGTAGACGGAGAAACGAGAACGATTTATACTTTGTCCAACGACGGCATTTATAAATACGGAATAGATGATATTGAAGATTTTGGAATGGTTATAGAGGAGGCGTCTATTGTACAGCTTCCAATAACTCTTGCAGGCACGCCTGCCGTAAATACGTCCAGCGCAATGTTTTATAATTCTGTTACAGGAAAAGCGTATATCATCTATAACAATATGCCAACCGTTTCCTTTGTGGATTTAAGAAATGAAGAACACTTGTTTGACGTAGAGCTAAACTATAATATATCTTCTATTATCCACGATCTCTCTACGGAAAAAGCATATTATTTATATTCGGATACGGTAAACTATGCTTCGGGTACGTCTTTGTTAAAGTCGGTAGATATGACTAAGCAGTTAAAAGCTGAAACAACGTCAACCGTGCTGACCGTTTGCGCAATCGCTTTGGCGGTGGCTTTGTTGACAATGATGATTTCGTTGCTCTTTACAAAAAGTATCCGTTTTGCAAGTTGGGCTGTGGACGTCGTTAAGGATTTTAAGAAGCAATGGATTCTTTACGGGATTCTTCTTGCTTCCTTGATATTCCTGATTATGTTCTGCTATTATCCTGCGGCGGGCTCAATTTTCACATCATTCTTTAACTATACGAGAGATAACCCCGAACGGATTTGGAATAATTTTGCGAATTATAAGAGCATATTTACCAATCCGTATGCAGGCGAAGCGTTTAAAAACATGTTTATTTATTTGTTTTTCGACGTTTTATTTGCATTGCTGCCACCGCTTATTTTTGCCTTCTGCCTCACGATCATGCGCAACAAAAAATATTCGGGACTTTCGAGAACCTTACTGTTCATTCCGGGCATTATTCCGGGAATTGCGACAACCTTGATCTGGAAGACGGGTGTTTATGGCGAATACGGTATTATCAATACCTTGATACAGTTATTTGGAGGAAAATCGACGATTGTCACACAGCAATCGTCTACAGCACTGTGGGCGTTAATTTTGATGGGATTCCCGTTTGTGGGCAGTTATCTCGTCTTCTATGGAGCGATGATGAATATCCCATCCAGCTATTACGAGGCGGCAGAGCTTGACGGTATTACCGTTATAAAAAGGTTCATATACATTGACGTTCCGCTTATTATGTCGCAGATAAAATACGTCTTTATACTTACCTTTATCGGTTCGGTGCAGAACTTCGGAAGAACCGACTTGATCACAAACGGCTTGTGGGGTGATAAGACGCCTATATTCCAGATGTACAAGCTTATGCAAGAGCACGGTAAGTACGGCGAGGCGGCGGCTTATGCAACTATATTATTCCTGTTCTTATTTGCTGCAACTGTTATCAACTTGCGAATGCAGACGCAAGATAAGGGGGATTACTGATGAAAAAATATAGTTGTTTGAAAGGTCAGGACAAGCTCTCTATACAGATTTTTGTTATCATGTGGGTAACGGTTGGAGTAGTGTTGACGCTTTTCCCCGTATTTATTACGATTGTAAACTCGTTAAAGAGCGACTATTCTATTCGCGCAAGCATTTTCAGTATGCCTAATATTTTTGGCGGTGAGTTTTTAAAAACGGTTTCAGGCAATTATACAACTGCCTGGAACGGAACGGAAGCAATTGCAGGAATGAAGGTGTACTTTATGCGCAGCGTACTGCTTGCGTTTATCGGAGCATTCTTTACCTGTGTTATCGGAACAATCCTCGGTTACATTTTTACGTATAAGGAATTTCATTTCAAGGAAGTTTTGTTTTTGACCTATCTTGCCGTAATGATGTTGCCTTCGATTATGGGTATGCCGACGCTTATCCCCTTCGTTTCAAGAACACTCGGATTGAAGGATTCGTACGTGGGCTACCTTTTACCTATTCTTTCGGGCGGTCAGGTAACCTCGCTGTTTTTGTTCAGAACATTCTTTGGCTCACAGCCCAAGTCTATTTATGAGAGTGCTAAGATTGAAGGCGCAAACGATACACAAATATATGCTAACCTGACAATTCCTTTGGCTTTGCCGATTGTCCTGTATTGTTTTGTCGGCAGCGTTTCTTCGCAATATAATGATTATTTATGGCCTACGCTTATATTTGAAAGAAATATAACGTTAATGCCTATGATGAAACGCTTGGAGGAGTTTTATACAAAGGAAAGAATGAACGGAGCTGTTTATGCTATGTATATGATTTCCGGTATACCGCTCATAATAACGTCAGCAATTAGTATGAAGTTTTTTGCAAGCGGTGATTTTGCCGCAGGGATGAAACTGTAATGAAAAAAACGGAAAAAGTAACGACTGATTTCAAGTGGAATCAAATTATAGGCATTTCCGCCTTTGAGAATGTGACAGAATTTGAGGATTTACCGCAAGGTGGCCCAAATGAGGTAAACTTCCTCATGGTCACAAAAGGTGAAATTTCGTGTCTGGTACGTAAAAAGGCCAGCAGATATACGGAAAGGGATATGTTTGTTATTCATCCGTTTGAAAGCTGGGAAGTTGAGATAGTACAGGCTGTCAGCGGTTATTTGGTTTCAATCGACCAGGATAGCTTGTTTAAAATTGTCGGAGAAAACAAAAAAATCAATGAGAGCATTAAGCTGACCGAGGATGGGTTGGAGAGGTTGCTTTCTCTGCTTACGGAGAGTATAGAGAAGTACAGGGAATATAATAATTATCAGCAAATAGGTTTTATCAATAATTTTATCGGTGTTTTATCTGAGGAAAATTTATTTAAGGAAGACACCGAGGTTACTGACACTTTATTTGATAAGGTTAAGCGTTATATTGAAGAACACTATAACGAGGATTTGAGTTTATCCTTTCTTGCCCAAAAGTTCGGTTATAATGCAAAATATTTTTCAACTGCTTTTAATAAGCTCTTTGGGGTGAAGCTTCGCACCTATATTAACTATATAAGGGTAAAAAAGTCCTTGGAAATTGCAAAGAAGATAGGCGGATGCTACACGATTGACGAGGTTATTTTTTGTTCGGGCTTTAACAGCAGGGAAACTTACTACCGTGCTTTAAAAAAATACAAGCAAGATATTGGAAGCGCGCAGGAGTTAGTCGGCGGAGAGAACGGCTCTCGGGTAAAGAAGCAGGTTGCAATAGTCGGATATGGCAACAGAGGTCAGGTTTATGGCGATTATGCTTTGGACATGCCTGAAGAAATGGAAGTAATCGGCGTCGTTGACCCCAACAAGTATAAGCAAGGAATAGCAAAGGAACGCTACGGACTTAGCGATTCACAGCTTTTTGATTCCCTTGAAGAGTTTTTAAAGGTGCATCCAAAGTGCGATCTCGTTATCAATGCAACGATGGATCAATTGCATTACAGCACTGCAATTGATATTTTAAATGCAGGCTATGACATGATGCTGGAAAAGCCGATTGTCAACAACACTGAAGAGTTGTTTGAAATAGAGCGTGTGGCAAAGCAAAACAATTGCAAGGTTTTCGTATGCCACGTGCTACGTTATGCACCCTATTATCGCGCCATCAAAGACGTGATAAATAGCGGTGAAATCGGTGAGATTATGACGATTGAGATGAACGAACACGTTTGTACTCCTCATTATCTTACCTCGTTCGATCGAGGAAAATGGAGGAGTGAGGACATCAGCGGTTCGGGGTTCTTACTTGCCAAGTGCTGTCATGACTTAGATCTCATGTGCTGGCTGAACAGTGATACTGTGCCGCATAAGGTCGCCTCGATTGGAAGCCGTTCTCAGTTTGTCAGAGAAAAAATGCCTCAGGGTGCTACGGAGTTTTGCTTTGACTGCCCTTACGAACGGGGCTGTCAGTATTCTGCTTTCCGACAGTATATGGATTTAAAAGCGATGCCTTTCTTGGTTTGGGATTCGTTCAATAAGCCTTATGAGGAAATTACGGACGAAGAAAAAATCGAGTTTTTACGAAAGGATAATTACGGCAGATGCGCATATATAGCAGGCGGTAATCTGTTGGATAGACAGAGTGTTGTCGTAACCTTTGAAAACGGCTCTTGCTGTACGTTTATGCTGGTCGGCGGGTCGTTAAAGGCAGAGCGAGGTATTCGTATTGTGGGTACGCACGGCGAAATCGAGGGAAAATTATCAGAAGAGAAGTTCTCGCTGAGGAAATTTGATAAAAATACCTTTGACGGATCTGTACAGATCATTGATTTGAAAGGCGACGTATTGTCTACGGCGCGAATCAACGCGCATAACGGTGGCGATTTTGCTATTATGCACGACGTTATCGGATATTTGAACGGAATAGAATCTCCCTCAATTTCGGAATTGGAAAATTCGATAGACGGATATTTGTGTGTCTTTGCGGCGGAAAAAGCCCGCAAGGAGGAAAGAATCGTAAAGATTGATGAAATTAAAGATAAAAATCAGTAGGAGGAAAATTATGAACAAGTGGAAAGGTATAATCCTTTTGTTTTGCATGATTTTAGCTTGTATGGCATTTGCCGGTTGCTCAGGCTCTAAAGAGTCCGGTGAATCCGCTAAAGAGAGCGTTTCTCAAAACGCGGAAATTACGGTAACGTTTGATCCTTGTATGGCAGATTACGAGGGATTAAAGACAAATACGCCGTTGGCGCAGAAGCTTACAAAGGGCGATTTGGTTAAAGAGCCTACGATTCGCGCCATGGAGAATCCCAACAATTATACCTGTGAGGGCTGGTACACCTCTAAGGATTATACGGTGAAATGGAATTTCCAAACGGACACAGTGCAAGAAAGCATGACCCTTTATGCAAGATGGGTACAGGCGCATTCGGTGAATTATTATTTGACTGACGGAGAGATGTGCGAGCTCAAGCGTACTGTTTCTGTGGCTAAAAACGGCTTGGCTCAAAAAATTGATACGCTTGCCCAAGGATATGAGTTGCTTGGATATTATAAAGACGAGGCGTTTACCGAAGAATTTGATTTTAATGCGCCTATTTTAGAGGATACGGACGTTTATATCAGGCGTAGCCCGTATATTTACTTGGATGCAAAGTTTATTCAAAAGAATTTTGTGGGCGTTGCAGCCAATGCCGGTAAAGACGGCTCAACCTTTGGCGGTATTGAATATATGGAAGACGAGGACTGTGTAGAGGTGGATTTTGGATATTGCCCCGACCTTCTCGATCCCCATATCATTATGCAAAATATTCCGTTGGTAATAAATAAATCTCAGAAGCTTGAGATTACTATGAGGTTGCCGGAGGGCGGTGCTCCTTGGGGCGCAATGGTAATATACGTGACGTCCTTGTACGAGGATAAATCTATTGCAGTATTTGCGGGAGCAAACGAAGAGATGAGCGCAAATATGCAATTGAATCAGTTAAATGACGGATGGACGACTGTTACCATCGATTTAGGCGAAAAGCTGTACGGCGGTGCGTCTGTTTGGGCAAACAGTACCTATCTTGGGCTGATGAGAATTCAGTTCCAATACGCACAGCCTTCTGTGGACAGAAACGATACGCACAGCGTATATATCAAGTCTATCAAGGGCGTAGCTGACGACACCTACGTTGGCACAGACGATACGTTTGAAGACGGTCTTTTGGCAAATGACGCCGAGGCGATTCTCAACGGTGCCGTATCTACGGTAGAAAACGGATTTTCTTTCCCTGCGGACAGAGCAGAGGTAAACGGTGAGGTTGTAAACGGTTCGGCATACAATAAGAAAGAGGGCTTGCTTGTTTATATGCCTTACAGAACGCCTTATAACGAAGTAAATATAAAGCCGGAAGACGGCAAAGAGATTAGCTTGGACGTAAACAAGGCAATGAAATTGCGCGTAAAGAATCTCGGCTATATCCCTTATTTGGAAATCCAATTTGAGAATACCAACGGCTATTCTTCGTCGATAGAGGTAAAATTACCCTCTAAAATGGTTGAGTTTGAAACGTTCAATATTGATCTCAGCGAAGTAATTAACCTTAGCGGAACGTTAAAAAATATCAAAATAGCAGCCAACAGCAAGGGTATTGACAACGCATATATCATCGAAAGCATTGAGTTTGTGGAGTATATCGTTGATCCTGTAACCGGCTTTGATTTCAATTATATTCGAGATACGGAAGCAATAACAAACGAATATAGCAGCGAATACAGGATGCTTGGCTTTGACGTTAAAGAAAGCGGAGCTTCATTCTTCAAGGAATATGTGCAATATGCAATCCACGGTTATGACAGCTTAACGTTAAGCTACGTTAATCCCGATGGAGGAGTTACGAGGGTTAATGTTACGTTGACGGTAGACGGACAGGACTATACGTACGCTTATGACGTAGAAGCTTGCAACAGTGTTGCGACAGTTGAGAAACCGCTCGACGGTGTAGGAAACGTCAGCAGGATGACTGTTTCCTTTGAGGGCGAGGGCATTATTTATCTTGACGCGCTTAAGCTTGACTTTGAAACGGGTATAGATTTGACGGATAAAGGCACTGTGGAGAGATATTTGAGCAATCAAACCTGGTTGAAGGGAATGTATGACTCAACGGAAGGTGCGGCAAGAATTGATCTTCCTCAGGCACCCGCAATGTTTTATTTGGCAGATGCAGGGCTTGCAAATATCGAAATCGGCGATAATAACAAATTATATCTTATTTATCAGAACAGAGGCAACGGTAATCAGCCGTTGACAATCCTCCTTTACGGCTCTGATACCGTAAACGGTATTATCAACTACAACAACAGCCAGGTTTATTATTTTGACTCTGTTAAGAATATGTTTGCAGGCGAATGGGCTGCAGTAGAAGTAGACCTCAGCGGTTTTAGTTGGGAGTATATCAATCTCGTTAAGATTCAAAACGATGAGGGTAGCTCGGAAGAGATATACGTAAGAGCAGTAACGCTTGACAGGGTGGAAACAGCCGTTGAACCCGAGCCGGAGCCGGAAATTCCCGTAACAAGCCTTGATTTTTCCGCTATGGAAGGTGCGCAGATGTATCTTGATAACGCATGGGTGAAGGGCGCATACGACCAAACGGAAGGCGCGTTGAAGGCTGACCTTGCTCAATCGGCAGCGATGTTCTATTTAGCACCTACGGGAGCAATAAATAACCTTAAAATCAGTGCAGAAAAGAAGTTGTACGTTATATATCAGATTCGCGGAGAGCTTACCAATCAGCCTATTATCGTTACGGTATTCGGTGGCGACAGCGCAACGGATGCCGCATGGGGTTCAAAAGACGGCGTAGATTTCTGGAAGGACGTACAAAGAAGCATGACCGCAGGTCAATGGGCAGTTTTGGAAATTGACCTTTCAGAATTTAATTGGGAGTATATTTCTGTTGTTAAAATACAGGCAGGCGAGCCTACAACTGCAGGTGAGATTTATATCAAAGCAATAACGGTTGAACAGTATGAGGTGGAAACGCCTGATCCCCAG
>JAFVQT010000007.1 GCA_017504655.1 Clostridia bacterium
CTGCCTGATTATATAACCCAAATTAATGAACGTGCGTTCTATTGGTGCGGCAGTTTAACAAGCGTAGTAATCCCCGACGGCGTAACGAGTATTGGAGCTTATGCGTTTAGAGATTGCAGAAGTTTAACAAACGTAGTAATAGGGGACGGCGTAACGAGTATTGGTGATTATGCGTTCAGAGATTGCGACAGTTTAACAAGCGTAGAAATCCCCGATAGCGTAACGAGTATTGGAGAAGATGCGTTCTTTGATTGCAACAGATTAACAAGTGTAGTAATAGGCGACAGCGTAACGAGTATTGGTGATGATGCGTTCTATAATTGCAACAGATTAACAAGCGTATATTATAAAGGCACAAGTAGCGAGTGGAGAAGTATTTCAAAAGGCTCAAATAATGAAGATTTAACAAACGCTACGAAATATTATTATATCGAAAACGAGGCTGACGTGCCGACCGGCGGCGGTAACTACTGGCATTACGTAAACGGCGTGCCTACCGTTTGGTAAAACCGCGATAGCCACGGGCAATAAAAAACCTTCCTTATTATATAAATAAACCTTGCAAAAAAGGAATAACTTAAACTCTTCCCCCATATAATATAATGATTTATATTCGGGAGGAGTTTTTATTTATGCAAAAATTCGATATATACGGCGACCTTGCCAAAAGGACGGGTGGGGATATTTATTTGGGTGTTGTCGGGCCCGTTAGAGCAGGAAAATCAACCTTTGTAAAACGCTTTGCCGAAATGCTTATTATGCCTAACGTGTCGGGCAAAAACAAAAAGCAAATCGCTTTAGACGAGTTGCCTCAATCTGGCTCGGGTAAGACGGTCACCACCACCGAGCCAAAGTTTATACCGAGTGATGCGGTAAAGGTTACACTTGGCAAAACTCACGCCAAAATGCGCCTTATCGACTGCGTTGGCTTTATGGTAAACGGCGCAGTAGGTGGCGAGGAGGACGGCAAGCCACGTCTTGTTCAAACGCCCTGGAAAGACGAGCCTATGCCCTTTGAGGAGGCTGCAGAAATGGGCACCGAAAGGGTTATAAGGGAGCATTCTACCATAGGCGTTGTAATAACCTCTGACGGTAGCTTTACGGGCATTGACAGAAAGGACTACGCCGTCGCCGAGGAAAAGACAATAGCAAGGCTAAAGGAGATAGGCAAGCCCTTTACCGTAGTTTTAAACTCTGCCGAGCCCACCTCTGAAAAAGCTCAGAAAATCGTAGCAGAGCTTAAAGAAAAGCACGGCGTTTGCGCTTTTGCATTAGACCTTTTAAATTGCGATGAAAGTGCGTTTAACCGCGTTATAGAGGGGGTTTTGGGTGAATTTCCTATAAATTCCTTTGAAATTTTATTGCCCGATTGGCTACGCGCGCTGCCACCAGAAAGCAGAGTTATCAGCGAGATTATTTCTACCGTAAAATCTGCATCTCAAAGCGTTGAAAAAATGAAGGACTGTTACTGCTTGGAGGAAGCCCTTGCATCAATCGACAAGGTTATTCCCGACGGTAGCGAGGCGTTTGCGGGCGAGGGCAGAGCAAGGTTTAGATTAGCGTGCGAAAAGGAGCTTTTCTACGACGTTTTAAGCGAGACCTGCGGAGAGGCGATAGACGGAGAATATAAGCTGATGAGCTTTGTACGTGACCTTTCTAAGGCTAAGTGGGAATACGACAAAATACGCACTGCACTTTGCGACGCCGAGGCAAAGGGGTACGGAATTGTTCTTCCTACCGAAAAGGACGTCGCCATTGGCGAGCCGTCGCTCGTTAAAAACGGTAGCAGATACGGTGTGTCCGTTTCGGCTAAGACCGAAAGCCTGCACGTTGTAAAGGTGGGTGTAGAAACAGTTGTAAATCCTATTTCGGGCACGAAAAAGCAGTGCGAGGACTTTATAGACTTTATCAGTAAAGAGAGCGAGAGCGGGGACCTTTCGGAGGCAAACGTATTCGGAAGACCTTTGGGCAAGGTCGTTTTAGACGAGGTGAGTCAGCTTGCCGGCGCAATGCCCGACGAAACGAGGGAGAAAATGCAAAGAGTCGTTTGCAAAATGGTAAACGACGAAAAATACAGAATGCTATACCTCGTATATTAAAACGGCTTGCTAAACCGCAGTTAAGTGCTGAATTCGGTTTAGCTAAGCACATTGGCACAGCCTTAAATGCTTTGGGTAGGATAGTATAAATATAGAGAAGAGCAAAAAGCATATTAAAAGGTCGTCAAACGGTTCCGTTTGACGACCTTAACTTTAACTGATAATTAAATTTTAATAGAGCCCACCGCTCATTTTCTTTTCGCGTTTTTCCTGTTTTAATCTGCGTTTTATAGCCCTTCTTCTCGAAGAGTAGAAGAAGCCGAAAATAAACATTGCAATAGCGCAAATAAACGAAACTATCGAAGAAGAAGAGAAAGATACCGTAATTGCTCCGCCAAAGAGCTTTTGCATAATATCAACACCGTCTTTTCCGAGCATGTCTGCAATTGCACCGGAGGGGCTTGCGAGCATTCCCGTTAAAACTGAAGGAACGATTACGAGAATAATAAACGGAATACAGCCCGAAATGATAGGAGCTTTTACGCTTATAAGTGGGTTTCTCATGCCGATTTTTGCTAAAATCTTAATTATGAGGAATAGCCACCAGAACGCGCATATAAACACAAAGGCGAAAAGACCGATTGCTATAATTCTTACAACGTTTAAGGTATCCTCGGTTATAGAGTCCTTAAGGGTGTCTGAAATAACCTGGTCGAGGTCCTTTTGCTCCTCAGAGGTGCTTTCAAGGTCGGATTCGCTTTCGTCTTCGGGTGAGAAGTATTTGTTGATTGCAAAGCTGATGCCCTTTGCCTTTGCAGGAGCACTAAGCTCCTCCTCGATATCATCGGGAAGCTCCTCGCCCTCTAAAAGACCGGAGATGAGAGCAGACAGAATACCGTCACCGTCGATGTTGCCCTCCTCGTCTGCAAGACCGCTTATAATGTCTGCAATTTCAGACCTGAGCTCCTCTTCCTCCTCGGGGGTGAGTGGCTCGTAGTCTTCGGGGTAGGCGTTGCCGTATTTATTATAAACGTCGTCAACAACGTCCATAACAACGTCCGTAACGCTGTCGACCGTAGCGTCGTCACTGCGTATTTCTTCTAATAAAATATTGGTTTTCTCGTCGAGATACTCGTCGTCAAGACCGATATCCTCCATAACCTTCTCAACGTCCTCGCCAAGGTCCTTCGAAAGCTCCTGAAGCTCTAATTTAACGGCGGCGGTAACGCTCGCCCTTGCAATAGAATCCTCGATTTCTTCAAGAGTTTTCTTGTCAATACCGGCAACTAAATCGTCGATTAAATCGTGTAAGAACTCCTCTACCTTAGAAGAGTCGGAAGAAAGGGCGCACGCCATCAAAAGACCGGTGTCGATAGAAACCTCGATTTTTAAGGTTATATTTTCTTCTGCCAATTCCTCTACGAGGATTGGGAATATATCGTTCTCGTCGGGAAGCTCCTCGTCATCTTCGCCCGAGTCAGAGCCCGACATATTGTCTAAAAGAAGCTCGGCTACGTCTTCGTTAAAGCTGATCTTGGTTTTTATCGACCAGAGCGGGAAGAGGAAAAATCCGATTAAGGCTATTGCGCAAATACCGGCAACGATGGCGTTGAGCACGGCAATAGGCAACTTTTTCATAAACATACCTCCTAAGATACAAAATTAAGGGTTTAAAACAATGGTTAAAAGAAAAGCCGTGCTGTTTGCACGGCTTAGAATTTTTAGGATACAGATTTTAAAAATTTACCGCCTGCCGTTATAATTCTCCACGTTTCAGCAAAGAAGGTTTCAATTTTATCAAAGTAATCAATGATGAACGGCTTAACAACGAATGAACCGTCAGAGAGAGAATCGATGAGATTAGTAATAGCAGAGGATATTCCCTCGGGAACGATTTTCCAGCCGGATGCGAGATGTAAAACGTATAACACGGTAACGACTAATAAAACGCCCCAGACAAGACCGAGTACAACACCTAAAATCTTATCTACAACCCTAATACCTCTGAGGTCGCAAATAGGATGAACAAGACTCTTTAAGCCCTTCCATACCAAGCCAACCAACAAAGCCAATAAAGCGTAAACGATAAAGATGAGTACGTAGGAAATAATTACCGATAAAAGAATTTTAAAGTTTTGCTCCTGTAAAAGCTCGGGAGTGAGAGCAGAGCCCTCTAAAATAGCGGTAACCGTTGCTAAAATGCCTGTTTCGCCAAACATAGGAGCAAACACTAAGTCGATAAGCAGGTTACAAACCGGTGCTAAAAGAATATATGCGCCGATTAAAGCGACAAAACCGCTCAAAAGACCGAAAATTTGCCTTGCAAAGCCACGGAAATAACCTATTAAACCGAAAACTACAAGGATTACGCCACAAACAATATCTAAGATCATGGTGGATAATACCTCCAATCTAACTTAATATACATATTCTATCACATTATTTCTCATTTTGCAAGTAGTTTATAAATAATAATTTAAGTAAATAATTATATTTATGAATATTTTTTATGCAAGCAGTCCCAAAAGGGAAATTATGAGTGGTTTAGAGCATACGGTAGGGCAAATTTTACAGAGTAAAATCCCCGTAATAGTGTGTATTGGCACCGACGCCGTGGTAGGAGATAGCCTCGGGCCGTTGGTTGGCAGTATGCTAAAGCAAAAAATCAAGGGCAAAGCCTACGTTTTCGGTACGGTCGACTGCCCGATTACGGCAAAAGAGATTGAGTGTGTGTCGGATTTTGTCAAAAACGCCTATCCGGGCGTGCCTGTTTTGGCAATAGACGCTGCGCTCGGCAAAAAGGAAGAGGTCGGAAACGTCAAAATTTCTGCCCAACCCATAAAGCCGGGGCTTGGGGTAAACAAAGACCTTGCCGAAATAGGCAACGTGAGCATTATCGGCGTTGTAGAAGAAAAGGAAAGGGGCAAGAGGTTTCTGTCCTCGGTAAGATTATCGCTCGTGTATCGGCAGGCCGAAATTATATCGTCTGCAATTGCGGGGTATATAAAATCCTGCCCCAAAGAAGGCGTTTTCAGTAGTGCAACTCAACTGAAAAAGCTTGCTAATGGCTGACAAAATTTGCCAAAAATCGACTTATAGGCGTATGTTTTTATAAATTTGCGTTGTCTAAGCCGATTTTTTACAGCTTTTTTTGCGCAGGGGCTTTGGTATATTATTATATAATGAAAAGAAAGGGCTTTTGCGAAAAATTTTTATGTTTTTTCTTAAAAACTATTGACAAGCGATACAGCGCGTTGTATAATACTATGCGTAACGATGTATCAATAAAATAGGAGGCAAAATGGACACTCAACTAAAGAGAGGGCTTCTTGACGTATGCGTGCTTTCGGTTTTATCACGTGGGGAGTCGTATGGGTACAAAATAATCACCGACCTTTTGTTGTATATAGAAGTTTCCGAATCCACTCTCTATCCGATATTAAAAAAGCTCGAGCAAAACAGAAGTGTAACGACGAGGACGGCAGAGCATAACGGCAGGCTGAGAAAGTATTATATGATAACCGATATGGGCAGACAGCGAATAAAAGAGTTTTTAGTAGATATGGAAGAGTTTTTAAAGGTGCATGAATTTATCAAAAGAGGAGGCGATTTATTATGACGAAAGAGGTTTGGCTTAAAACGTTTAAGGACGCATTGCAAAAAATGCCAAGGCGAGAGGCAAGCAAGGCAGTAGCCTTTTATCGCGAGATGATAGAGGATAAAATTGATGCGGGCGCATGCGAGGACGAGGTTATAGCAAAGCTCGGCAATCCAAGCGACGTGGCTAAAAAAATTTTAGAAGAAAACGGAATAAGGGTAAAAAGCCGTGACACGGAAAAAGCAAGCAAAGAGGAGTTAGACAAGCTTTATCAAAGCAGATTTCCCCTTTGGGTTACGTTGACCTTAGGCTTTTTCGGTGTTATAGTAGGGCTTCCTATCGTTATAGTCTGGTTTGCGTTACTGGTAAGCTTTTTCGCCTGCTTCGTCTCTTTAATGGTAGGCGCGTTTGCGTGCTGTTTGGCAAGCTTAGTGGCTGTCGTGCTTGGGCTTGTTGGCACTGTTGGTAACGGATGGGCGTATTTTGGCGCGTGCATTGCAGGCGCGGGCGTTTGCATGATGCTTACGGTAATGTTTGGAGTGCTGGCAAAGCTTATGATAAAGGCAACTGCTTTTGCAGTTAAAAGGATTGCTACGGAGGGCTGAAAATGAAAAGATTTTTTAAAGTATTCTTAATACTTGGTTTAGTGCTTACTGTTTTAGGCGGAGCAATTTTTACAGTTGCAATGTCTGTAAACGGTTGGGATTTTAGTACATTTAGCTCTCACGAAATAGTAAAAAAGACAGATGAAATAACCGATTTTGACGAAATTACGTCGATAAAGGTATCTGCATCGGTAGCAGACGTAAAGCTTTTATATCACAGCGAGCAAAAAATAACGGTTGAGGGCTTTGACGTTAAGTCAAAAAGAAACGGAAAAATAAAAAGGTCAACCAATGCCTCGGTAGATGGCAACGTGCTCAGCGTAAGTCAAACCGCCGACTTAAAGCAGATTTTCGAAACAGGCACTTTAGGCAACGAAGAGATAATAATAAGGCTTCCGATTGGCAAGACTGTAAGCTTTTCGGTCAGCCTTTCAACGGGCGACGTAACAATCGGCGAGCAAGGCAAATCCTGTCAGATAAGCAGTATTACCGTATCTGTAAGCACGGGGGACGTCAAGATAAACGCAAGCGTTGAAAGCGACGCCGTTCAGGTGACGTCCAGCACGGGAGATTTTACCTTAAACGGTAGCTTAAGCTGTAAGACCTTAAAAATCGAAACCGATACCGGCAAGACCTATATAAACGGAATGTTAACCGCAGACAGGGTTGAAAGAGAGGCAGATACAGGCGATATGCTTATAAACGCAAGCATTATTGCAGGCGAAATATCTTTAGAAAGCAGTACCGGGCAGGTTAAGTGCAGTGCGTATATAACTGCAAACAAAATCGATATAGAAACCTCTACCGGCGACGTAACGCTAAAGCTGTTGGGCGCAAAAGACGACTATAGCTATATCTACGAATTAAGCACGGGCGACAGTAATATATCCTCTTATATAAGCGGAGAAAGGATGATTAAGGTAGAAGCCTCTACGGGTGACGTCAAAATCTATTTTGAAAGATAAATCGGGCTATAAGCTGTTTAACGGCAAATTTTTATTAAAACAATCAACGTTTAAAGAGGCAGAAAAATTAATAAAGCATATAAAAAGCGCGGAGCGAAAAATTCGCTCCGCGCTATATTTATGCAAGCAAAAATTTTACGTCGCGCTTTTGCATATAGACTTTTTCTCCGCATTTTGCTTATAAAAAATATTTAGTGTTGACAAAATGTGGTAATAGTGCTACAATTATGGGTATATTATTGAAACTCCGTTTCAAAAGGTTGTATTTAAGGAGGAAAAACATGAAATCAAGGCTTTTAAAAATATTGATTTTAGTTTTTTGCGTTAGCTTTGCGCTTTTTGCCGTTTCGTGTAAAAAGAACAAAAAAGAATCTGCAAAAGAAAGCATTACTCAAAGCACGGTTGAATCTGTGGTAGAGAGCGACACCGCGCCCGAGAGTGTTTTTGACAGCGCGTCTGCGCCCGAGAGTGAAGTAGAGAGCGACACTACATCCGAAAGCGATATAGAAAGTGATGGGGAATCGAGCTTTGAATCTCTCGAGGAGTCTGAAATTGAATCGGAAATAGAGTCTGAAATTGAATCGGAAATAGAGTCCGAAATTGAA
>JAFVQT010000063.1 GCA_017504655.1 Clostridia bacterium
GTTGCTATGCAGTGAAGTTTGTGCTACGCACAAGTGAAGTTAAGTTTGCCCATCACTTCGCCATCAGGCGAAACTTCACTCACGAAGTGAACTTCACTATCGAAGATAACTTCACTTGCCCAAAGGGCAAACTTAGTTTTATTTATTGATTTGCTTCCGGCTTTTTGCCAAGCTTGGAATTTATAAATTCTATAAATTTCGTAAGTATTTTACCAAGTGTAATATCAAATTGAATTAACGCAAAGAGCATAACCATATAAGGCCAAAGCACCTTAAAATCTGTTAAGAGATTTGTCAGTGAGAAAAATCCCATACCGAATACCAAAAGCAAGCATATCGTAAGTGTTAATGAAACTACTACTACGGTGCGGTAAAGATTATATGGCTGGCAAATTATATGCATATACGCAAGACCGCCAAGTGTGATTGCTGCAACCATATACGCGCTCTTCATATCTGCATTAAGCACAGGCGTTGACACGTGCTTTGCGCAAAGCTCATAAACCAATATATTCATAATAAGAATACATGCACCGGGTATCGAGTGTGAGAAAATATACCCGATAAATTTACCGCTTACTTTATTTCGGTTGGATTCCATCGAAAGTGCAAACGAGCCTATTCCTATAACCATAAGCTCCAGCATTGTAAGCATTGAGCTTGTAAAAGGGAATAATTCCTGTCTTAAAATTGAAATGATGGCAAACGCAGTGGTAAACAGCGTTTTCATTAAAAACAGAGCAGACGACTTTTGAATATTATTTATAACACGTCTGCCTTCGCCAACGACTGCGGGAATAGAGTCGAAGTTGTTATCCATAAGCACGATGTGGGAAATACTCTTTGTTGCATCGCTTCCCGTTGCAACCGTGATAGAGCAATCTGCCTCTTTCATTGCCAAAATATCGTTTACACCGTCACCCGTCATTGCAACGGTATGACCCGAAGATTTCATCGCCTGAACAAGTATTGCCTTTTGCTCGGGCGAAACTCTACCGAAAACGTTATATTTATTAGCTATGCTGATAACCTCTTCGTCGCTCATTCCGTCTAAGCTTACGTATTTATCTGCGCCCTCAATGCCTGCACGTCTTGCAACCTCAGAAACTGTTATTGGGTTATCACCCGAAATAACCTTAACAGTAACGTCGTTTTTCTTAAACCAATCAATAGTCTTAATTGCCTCGCGGCGAATATTATCGCTAAGCGTAATAAGCGCAAACGGTTGCATATCGCCGGGGATTTTTTCATTTGAAATATCCTTAGATGAATGGGCTAAAAGTAAAACTCTTTGTCCCAAAGAGGTGTAGTGATTAATTTGGCTTAAAAGACCGTCGGTAAGATTTCTTTTACTTAAAATAAATTCAGGAGCACCTATTGCAAACGTACCCTCACTTTTATTGTTGTGAACAAAGCTTACTGCAGAATATTTCCTGTCAGATGAAAACGATATGATTTTTGAAGCGATAAGCTTACAGCTTGAGCCGAAATAATTTCTGAGAGCTTGAGCAGTTTGATTGTTATCGTTAAGCGCGTGCTGCATTGAAGAAACTATATCGTTTACCGAGTGGTGATACTTGCCGTTGAATAAAACACAGTTAGAAACCTTCATTTTACCGTCGGTAATAGTACCTGTTTTATCTAAGCACAAAACGTCGACTCTTGCGAGCATTTCCAAAGAGAACATATCTTGTACGGACGTGTTTCTGTTTGCAAGTCTTATAACGCCTACAGCAAGGGCTAAGGTCGTTAAAAGGAACATTCCTGCAGGAATCATACCGATAATAACAGATGCAGACTTTGTTACAACCTCTCTTATGCCGTCGCTTGTGAGAGTTTTACCTATTGCCAATATGACTTCAACGTCCTTTCCGTCAACCTTGATAATTTTAGTTGGATTGCCTAAAACGTGTTGAAGGTTAGTTAAGAAGCATCCAATACTGATTGGAATAATCAATACACCGATAACTCTTATTATCCAACGGAGAGTAGTCATTATCTCTGACTTTGGCTTTTTGAATTTTTTAGCCTTTGCCGAAAGCTTTTGAATATATCTTTCTTCGCCAACACAGTCAGTAACTGCAAGCGCGCTTCCGCTTACAACAAAGCTACCTGACATTATCTTGTCGCCAACCTGTTTTTTAATGGGAACAGATTCGCCTGTAAGCATAGACTCGTTAACCTCAATCATACCTTCAATAACGGTTCCGTCAATTGAGATTTGATTGCCGGCAGAAAAGCTTACTATATCATCTAAAACTATGTCAGTAACAGATTTTTCAACTAATTTACCGTTTCTCAGCAGTTTAGCTGTAGGCTCGTTTAAAATCGATAGCTTTTCAATAGCTTTTTTAGCCTTAATTTCTTGAAAGATGCTTATAAACAGATTTGCAGCATAAATAATAACAAAGAAGTAGTTTGCTCCAAACGGCTCGCCAACTGCAATTAAAGCAATTACGCAAAAAACACATAGCAGGTTAAAAAAGGTCAATAGATTAGATGCAATAATTTTTGCAGATGAACGCGACATTTGCCTGCTTTTTGCATTTATTTGATTTTGAGAAACTCTCAATGCAACCTGTTCATTATTTAAGCCGTTTTTTATATCCGGCTTAAATCTTTCATTTTGAGGAACCTGAACTACAGTCTTGCTTTTCTTATCCTTTTTATCAGTTAAAGGCATATGAGGCGAAATATATTCGTCGATTGTGGAATCTATTACCTCATAACCGTCCTTTTGATGGTTTTTTTTCATATATATACTCCGTACAAATAAACATTATTTACTAAGTAAATAATAGTATATCACACGAGCGCAAAAAAAACAAGATTTTTAAAGGTGAAATATAGCTTATTTTTTTACTTTAGACCTATATATTATTGACAAAACAAGCATTTTTTTGTTAAAATTTACTAAAGGAGAATGTTATGAATAAACGTCAGTTAGATAAATATGCAGAGTTACTCATTAAAATAGGCATAAACCTTCAAAAGGGCGAGCATTTAGTTATATCTTCACCTATTTTGGCATCAGATCTCGTTAAATGCGCTGTGAAACAAGCGTATAAATGCGGTGCGTCAAACGTAACCGTTTTATGGAACGACGACGAAATAGCAAAATTAGGTTATAAATACCGCAGCAAAAAAAGCCTTGCCGAAATTCCCGAATGGGCAATTATGCAAAGAGAATACTTTATTGATAAAAAGATTTGTTATTTAGGCATCTCAGCAAGCGACCCGGAGGCTTTTAAGGGTATAAAGCCCGAAAAATTAGCAATTTCAAGACGCGCAAGCGGTTTGGCATTTAAGAAATTTCATGATTATACAAGCTCAAACAAAATCAGATGGGCGCTTGGCGCATATCCAAACAAGGCGTGGGCGAAAAAGATGTTTCCCAATTTGCCATCTAACCTTGCAATTAAAAAGCTTTGGGATTATATAGCAAAAACAGTCAGATTAGACGAAGATGACCCAATAAAGGCTTGGAAAGAGCATCAGGACAGAATAGTAAACCGTTGCAAGATATTAAACCAAGCAAATATTAAGTCTTTCAGATATACAAATTCGCTCGGCACTGATTTAACCGTAGGCATGCCCAACGGCTATATCTTTTGCGGTGGCGCAGAGGAAGGAGCATTAGACGGTGTGCCATTTACAGCTAACATACCCACAGAAGAGGTATTTTCCTGTCCTCACAGAAGTATGGTTGACGGCAAGGTTTATTCAAGCATGCCTCTTTGCGTTAACGGAAATATTGTCGATGAGTTTTGGATTGAGTTTAAAGAGGGAAGAATTATTGACTACGGTGCAAGGATTGGCTACGATAACCTAAAGGATATTATCGAAACCGACGACGGCTCACATTATTTGGGTGAAATAGCCTTAGTCGGATACAATTCGCCGATAAGAAATTTAAACACTTTATTTTATAAAACTCTTTTCGATGAAAATGCAAGCTGTCACTTTGCTATTGGCGCATGCTATCCAACCTGCGTAGAAGGTGGCGGTGAAATGACAGCTGAAGAGTTGCTCGAAAAAGGGTTAAACGACTCGTTAGAGCACGTGGATTTTATGGTTGGAACGAAGGATTTGTCAATTACAGCCCAAACCCATGACGGTAAATCAATCGTTATTTTCAAAGACGGCGATTGGGCTTTTTAAGAGGTATATATGAGTGAAGTAAGAGAATATTCCTATAAAATTTCGGGCTTGAATGCTGTTGAAGATTCAATTATAGAGCAAATAGTCAAGGAATTTGAATCGGTTAGCGGAGTAGTCGGTGTAAACGTTAAAAAGCAAGACGACTTAATAGAATACGTGCTTGATCAGTGGTCAAGCGATTACGACGCGTTCAGCAAGCTTTCCGAGCTTTGCGAAAATTACGGTCTTGAGCTTTTATTTGAAGACGATGAAATTATTGAAAATGAGGTTCAAACCGAGGAAGCCGGTCAGTCAGAAGAAAAAGATATCGAAGATGATGAAAAAGAGCCTGTTGAAATCAAGCACAAGCTTACAAAAGGCGATTTCGGTGAAAAAATCATAATTCTGTTGCTTGCAATAGGCTTTATAGTTGCCGGCTCACTTCTTGGAAAGCATCCAAACGTACAGCCCTGGATATATATGATTGGCTTTACAATTGCCTCGTATGAGATTTTATACGACGTAATAGTAAAAGCAACCGAAAAGGTTTTCGTTTTTGAAGAGCTTTTAACCTTTTTGGGCGCGTTGATACTGACGTATCAGGGTAAAATGGTTACGTCTGCCGTTATAATGCTTATTTACTCATGCCTAAACTTTGCGGTTGCTTTTGCCAAGCATAAGGTTGCAATCAAAAAAGAATCCTTAATGCAAAGGATAGCTTCCTGCGATGAAAATGAAAGTGCTATTTTATCAAAAAAGCTCAAGTTTATTGAGGATAACGAAAAGGTTGCATCTATCAAAACGTTGAAATTTGAAAGTAAAAGAGGTGCTTTAACCTTAGCAATTTTTATATTGGCTGTTTTGACAGTTTTTATCCCCCCTCTATTTACGATAAAAACCTACTGGTTAACACTTTCGTCAAAATGGCTTTACTTAGGGGCATGCGTGCTTATTTTAAACGGTGTAGGAGAAATGCTTTTCAGCTTGTCTTATGCAGAGTTTAACGGCGTTATAAACGCTTATGAAAACGACGTTGAAATAAGCTCTGTCGACGATTTTTTAGCTTTAAACGACGTATCAAAGGTATGCTTCGATAAATCAGGCGTTTTGGTTAAGGGCTATAAGGTGGAAAATGTCCACGGAGATGAAAAGGTTCTTTTATATGCATTATCCGGCTTAAGCGGTCAGACAAACGGTGTTGCAAGGGCAATTATCGATTATGCCGGTGAATTAAAACCCTTAGAGGTTACCGATTTAACAGATTGTAACGGCTTTGGACTAAGCTATACTTTAAATAGCAGTGAGGTTTTAGTAGGTAGCAGAAAGTTCTTTAAAGACAGGTCTGTTGAAGTTAATGCCGAAAAAGACGGCAAATCCCATCTTTACGTAGCAGTTGATTCAAAGCAAATCGGATATATTTCTTTTAATTTTGAAATTTACAGCGACAGCTACGGCGCAATTGCAGAAATTAAGCACGATTTAGACCTTAAGACCGAAATTTTAAGTGCAGACGAGAGTGAGGCTGTAACAAATCTTAAAAAGGAAATTAAAGCTGATCACGCAATTTCAGGCGCATCGCCAAAATTTAAAGCTGAAAGAGTTAAAAAGGAAAATGCCGTTTACGTTGGCGACGAGGTAAACGACAGCCAAACGCTTACTCAAGTTGGCAGAGCAATAACCTTTGGAGAAAGCGGTAAGATTGCAGTTAAGAGCAGATCTGTGAGAAAGGTTCCGTTTATACTAAAGCTTGCTAAAAGAACGGCCAAGACTGTTAAAGTCAATAAAGCTTTAGTCTTTAGCTTTAAGCTTTTCCTACTCGCTATATCAGTTGCTTTAAGCATGTTCACCCAAATTGATTTTATTTGGTGGATTTTTGCAATCGACGCTTGCGCACGCGCATTTACAGTAATAAATTCTTCGCTTAATTCAAGTGAAGTAGCTTAACAAAAAAACCGATGGGTAACTTCAACGCCCATCGGTTTTTAAATTAAATTTTGATAATATCAATTACGGTTGCTATCTCGCCAACGACTTTAAACGACACCTCGTTATCGTCAAAAATCATCTTATAAACCCTATCATTATCGTCCTGATAAGACGGTCTTGGGTCGTCTTCTATGCAAGAAACAATAGCTTCCAAGGTTTTTTTATCTGTAATTTCAGTCAAATATGAAGAAACGTCAACCTTTAGCTTGTGAGTAGTATTGGCATAGCTGCCTTTTGCGTCAGTATGGCAGTCAGATGGCAGATACGGCTTTATATCGTAAATTGGCGTTCCGTCTAAAATATCTACGCCCTCAACTAATAAAACAGTGCCTTCTGCCGTTTTTTCTGTTTTTATAAGCTTAACGCAAGAAAGCCCCAAATTATTAGGTCTGAAGGGCGAACGGCTTGCAAACACCCCGACTCTCACGTTTCCGCCAAGTCGCGGTGGACGCACTGTTGGAGAAAACTCTTTGCGGTGGTTTTCAGAAAAGTCAAAAATAAGCCAAAGATGAGAGAATTCTTCAATACCTCTTAAAGCATCGGGACTTCTGAACGGCTTTTCAAAAACTATTTTACCAAATAGGTTTTTACCCCTTCCGCTTTGGCGGGGAATACCGAATTTATCTTTAAACGCAGTATAAATTTTTGCAATAGGTTTAATTTCCATACCCTTATTATACAATAATTTTTGCACATTATCTATTATTTTAAAGCCATTTGTTTTAAAAATTAAAAATTCAGCCATAATTTTAGTATGAAAGATTACGAGCCATGGAAAAATATTTCAGATAAAGATGAATGTATTGTAAAAAAGAAAAAAGAGAGGGTATACAACGGTGCAAAAAGCATATAACTCAAAATATTTGGAATACGTTTCAAAAATCTCTCCTAAGACAAACGAAAAAAGAAGTCTGTTAAGAGCATTTTTTGTCGGTGGAACTATTTGTTTAATTGGTCAGTTTATAAGATTCTTCTTAGAATTTACCTTTGGCTTGTACGGCGACGTACTCTCCGGCACGACGTCTGTTATTTTAATTTTTATAGGCTCTTTATTGACAGGTCTTGGTGTTTATGACAGAATAGGTAAATTTGCAGGCGGAGGTTCTATCGTTCCAATAACCGGATTTGCCAATTCAGTTGTTTCGCCCGCAATGGAATTTAAGACTGAGGGCTTTATTTACGGTCTTGCAGCAAAAATGTTCGTTATAGCAGGCCCAATTTTAGTTTTTGGTATTTTGGGTAGCGTCAGCGTTGGTATTATATACTATATCGTGGGGTTATTTTAATGAAATCGACTGTATTTTTCAAAAATATGCCTGCAATAATTGCAACGTCTACAATTTGCGGACCAAAAGAGGGGCAAGGTAATTTAGGTGAATACATTGAAACAAGGCTACAAGACGATACCTTCGGCGAGAAGACCTATGAAAAGGCTGAACGCAAAATGCTATCGCACGTTATAAATAAATCAGTCCAAAATGCCAATTTAAGGCTTTGCGACGTAGATTGTCTTATTTCAGGCGACTTGTTAAACCAAATAATTTCCTCAAGCTTTTCTGCAAGAGAGTTTGACATTCCGTATCTTGGTGTATACAACGCTTGTTCAACCATGAGCGAGGCGTTAGCAATATCTGCAGTATTGGTTGACGGAGGATATATGTCCACGACGGTTTCCGCAACCGGCAGTCATTTTTCTACGGCAGAAAGACAGTACAGATATCCTTTGGAATTGGGAAGTGTAAGGCCGCCTCAGGCACAATGGACAGTAACGGGAGCAGGTAGCGCTGTTATTTCATCAAAAAGCGGTTTTTACCCAAGAATAACAAGCGCAACAATTGGCAAGGTGACGGATTTTGGTGTTACAGACGTAAATAATATGGGCGCAGCAATGGCTCCTGCAGCATTTAGAAGCATATACAACCATTTAAAGGATACCAATCGCAAGCCGTCGTATTACGATTTAATTTTAACAGGTGATTTAGGTGCGTTAGGCAGTAGACTTTTAAAGCACTTAGCAAAGGAAAAGGGTGTGGATATTGACAATAATCATGTTGATTGCGGTGAAATGATATACAATATCGACGAGGAGGAATACCAAGGCGGAAGCGGTGCAGGTTGCAGCGCAGTGGTTTTTAATTCGTATATTTATACTAAAATGAGGCAAAAAAAGTTTAATAAAGTTCTATTCGTTGCAACCGGCGCATTGCTTTCAACCGTATCCTCACAGCAGGGTGAAACTATCCCGGCAATAGCTCATGCAATTTCAATAGAAAACGGGGTGGTATGACAGACGTATTATTAATGTTTTTAAAGGCGTTTTTAGTTGGCGGTGGAATTTGCACAGTTGCGCAGATACTCATAAATTACACAAAAATAACCTCGGGAAAAATACTCGTATACTTTTTACTTGCAGGGATATTTTTGCAGTCGATTGGTGTCTATCAGTATTTGGTAGATTTTGCAGGCGCAGGGGCAACGGTACCAATAAGCGGGTTTGGCTATCTTCTTGCAGAGGGCGCAATAAAAGGTGCCGAAAACGGGCTGTTTGGCGCATTCACAGGCGGTCTCATTGCTGCCTCGGCAGGTGTTACTGCGGCAATAGTTTTCGGCTATCTTAACGCACTAATTTTTAAAGCAAAATCAAAGAAAAATTAATTTTATGAAGCTATCTTCATATAATAAAGTATGAAGAAATGTAAAAAGAAGATTAAATTTAAATTCTTATGCTTTATTTTATCCGTAACAGTACTTGCCGGTTTTTTGTACGTTTCGTCTAACCGAATATTAGAAAATATTGCTTTAAAATCGTTTAATTCTCTTATTTCGAGCGCATCATACTATGCAATTGACGAAATTTTAAAGGAAGGCTACGATTACAAATCACTTATTGACGTATCAACCGACCAACAAGGCGAGATAAATATGGTTGTAACTGACAGCTTTAAGGTAACTGCAATAGCATCGGCTGCGGCAACAAAAACCTATAATTATCTGACCAAATACTCAAATCAAGGCGTAGACGTGCCTCTTGGCGCATTTACAGGTATTAAGCTGATAAGTGGCTTCGGACATAAAATTAAAATGAAGCTGATTGCGGTATCTTCTGTTAAATGCGATATTATTTCTGATTTTACTGAGGCAGGCATAAACCAAACGCGTCACACAATTAAAATTGATATAATAAGCACAGTTACGTTAGTTACAAAAACTACTAATAAGGTAGTCAGCGAAAAAATATGTATTTTAGTATACGACAATTTAATAATAGGTAAAGTACCTCAAGTGTACTTAAATTCTAAGGTAATTGGCAGTGCAGATAAAAATTAATTTAAAACGGGAGAATTTCTTCCGTTTTTTCTTTTCAAAATAGTAAATATTTGGTAAAATATACTTATGATAGAATTACTTGCCCCATCGGGGGATGAAAAAAGCTTTTTAACTGCAATAAACTGCGGGGCGGATGCTATATACATAGGTATGAGTGATTTTTCTGCAAGAAAAAATGCTCAAAACTTTAACGGGGACAATATTGCTTACTACGTTTCATATGCTCACGCCTTGGGCGTAAAGGTTTACGTTGCAGTAAACACATTGGTTAAAGACGCCGAATTACCTCTTCTTTTAAGCACTGTTGAGCTTGCGTATAATGCAAATGCAGATGCGTTTATTTTGCAGGACGTATTTTTAGGCAATTTATTAAAAAAGACTTTTCCGGGCATAGTGCTACATTTGTCAACACAGGCCGGCATAAACGAAGAGGGCGGTGCAATTTTTGCTAAAAATCTCGGTTTTTCAAGAGTTATTTTAGCAAGAGAAACTCCCTTAAAGGAAATTGAAAAGATAGCTAAAATTATCGAAACAGAGGTTTTTGTTCACGGTGCGCTTTGCACTTGCTTTTCCGGGCACTGCTATATGAGCGCATACGTTGGCGGTAATAGCGGTAACAGAGGATACTGTAAACAGCCTTGCAGAAAGGAATACTCTTTAGAAGGCTCAAAAAGCAGCGGTAATTACCCCATATCTCTCTCTGACCTTTGTCTTGCAGACGAAATCAGCCTATTAAAGAAAATCGGAGTTGCAAGTATTAAAATAGAGGGTAGAATGCGTTCACCTGAATACGTTGCATCAGCAGTTAAGCTATACAGAAATATAATCGACGGAAAGCCTTACGGCTTAAGTGAGATAAAACGTACATTTAACAGGGGAAATTACACTAAGGGCTACTTGTACGGTGTTGATGCAAATATTATTTCCGATAAGGTGCAAAATCACCTTGGCGAAAAGGTAGGCACTGTTACTCAAATAAAGGGTGATAGACTGCTAACAAAAAGATTTAACCTTAAAGGAGACGCATTTAAAATTATTTCAAACGGCTTTGAGGTTGGAAACGCAGTTTGTAGCGAAAACGGAAACGTGCTTTTATTTAAAGGACGGGCTAAAATAGGCGATGAGCTTTATTTAACTAAGGATTCCTGCCTATCAATAGATAACATATCTCAAAAAACAAAAGTAATTTGTGTTACTGCAAACGCTATAGAGGGTGAATATTTAACACTGTCTTCAGAGGGTGTAACGGTGACGTCGGATGAAGTATTGCAAAGCGCAAAAAGCTCTCCTATTACTGTAGATGAGATTGTTAAAAATCTAAATAAAACAGATGTATACCCATACGAGGTTAAATCTAATGTAACGGTAAAGGGTAGTCCCTTTATTGCAAAGTCTTCGCTCAACAAGCTCAGAGCAAAGCTATATGAAAAAGTATTTTTCAAAGACGTAAAACATTTTAAAATCAGCGATAACACCTATGATTTTGAAACTAATTCCAATAAAACATATAAAAACATAATACTCGCCGACGAGTACGTAAGCGTAGACAGTAACGATGCATTTGTATTACATCCGTCAAGATACTCAGACGGTAACAAAATCGACTGTATTTTAAAAAAAGTCACGGCTGATAAATATATTTTTGTTCCCTCATTTTTGCCGAGCCAGGACAAGCAGATAATAATTTCGCTTTTAGATAAATTTGACGGAATATATGCAGACGGACTTTCGGGTGTTTACCTTGCAAAAGAGTATAATAAAAAGCTGATTGCAGGGCTTGGAATAAACGTCTTTAACAAAATCGACCTTAAAAATCTTTGCGATATAAGTAAGGCTGTCGTTTTATCTCAAGAGCTTGGACAATTTGAAATTGACGGTAAGCTGGATTTAGGCTATGCGTTCAGATTCGGATCAATCCGCTTGATGGAGCTTTTATACTGTCCATTCGGAAAATCATGCTCTGTATGTAAACGCGACGGAGATTTTTATAATCTTACAGACAAAATTGGGCACAAATTCAAGGTCAGAAGATATAAAATCGGTTCAATCTGCCGTTTTGAGGTTTATAACGAGCAAATTCTATTTGCAGATAAGCGTGACACGCAATTTATCAATTTAATCGGTATAGATAAATCGTGTTATGAGGAATATATCAATTCAAACGCTGAAGCTATAAAAGAAAGCTTTAGCATAACTTACGGAAACTTAAAAAGAGGAGTAAACTGATGATTAGCAAAAAGTCACTCAACGCACTTGAGTTTGACAAGGTTGCGCAAAGGGTAGCAGAGTATTGCGTGCTTTATAAAACAAAAGAATTGGCATGTATGCTTGAGCCAGCCGACAATTTTTTAGAGGCAAAGCATTTGCAAGACAAAACGAGCGAGGCATTTGAGCTTTTATATACGGGCGGTGTAAGCGGTATTGAATTTTATGACGAAACGGGCGATATTGCCGAAAGAGCATCTAAGGGCTCAACCTTATCAATGGGTGAGCTTTTAAGAATTTACCGTTTTTTAAAGTCGTGCAGAATTTTATATAATTCGATAACGTCAAGCACTGTTGACGCTCCGATTATCAAAACTCTGGTAAGCGCAATCTATACAGATTCTTATTTGGAAAACGAAATCCGCTCAAAAATAGTTTCGGAGGACACGATGAGCGATAACGCCTCTGAAAAGCTGTATTCAATCAGGCGTACAATCAAGCGTTTAAACGAGCAAATACGTGAAAAGCTTCAGTCCTTTATAAGAGCGGGCAATAATAAATATTTACAAGAAAATATTATCACCATGAGGGGTGACAGGTACGTTTTACCCGTAAAGAGCGAGTATAAGGGTCAGGTCGGCGGCTTTGTGCACGACCAATCGTCTACAGGATCGACAGTATTTATTGAGCCTACTGCGGTTTTAGAGCTTAACAATTCGCTGAGAAGCGCAACAATTGAGGAGCATTTAGAGATTGAGCGCATTTTGGCAGAGCTATCTCAAAAGGTCGGCGTTTTATATTCACAGCTCAAAGCAAACGAGAATATAATAGTCGATATAGACTTAACCTATGCAAAAGCAATATATGCATATAAAACAAACGCGGTTAAGCCAAGCTTTAACGCAAGCGGAAGAACAGACATAAAAAAGGGTAGACACCCTTTAATAAGCGCAAAAACAGTAATTCCCGTAAGCGTCAGCTTTGGCTACGGCTACAATTATTTGCTTGTTACAGGTCCAAACACGGGCGGTAAAACCGTAACCTTAAAAATGGTTGGATTGTTTTCGGTTATGGCATCGTGCGGAATGTACGTTCAGGCAGAGCAAGGAACTGAAATATCCTATTTTAAAAACGTTTTTTGCGACGTTGGCGACGAGCAAAGCATAGAACAGAGTCTTTCCACCTTTTCCTCTCACATGACCAATATCGTTGATATAACCAATTCGGTTGACAGCAACTGCTTGGTTTTAATCGACGAAATCGGAGCGGGTACCGACCCCGACGAGGGCAGTGCGCTTGCAAGGGCAATAATTGAGCATCTTTTAGACAAGCGAAGCTACGGTATAATAACGACTCACTATTCTGCATTAAAGGAATTTGCCTACGCGGACAGCAGAATTATGAATGCGGGTATGGAATTCGACCCGCAGACCTTTGCTCCGCTTTATAAGATAAACATAGGTATGCCCGGCACATCAAACGCCATAGAAATTTCAAAGCGCTTAGGTCTTAGCGACGATTTAACGCAAAAGGCGTTTTCACTGCTGAGTAACAATAAGATTTCCTTTGAAAAGGTTTTAAAGGAGGCTGAAAAGTCACGTCAAGAGGCGTTGAGAGTTAAAACAGAACTCGACGTTATTAAGCTTGAGCAAGAGAAAAAGCTTAAGGAAATAAATGAAGAAAGACGCAAATTAGAGCAGGAAAAGGAAAAATTCTATACAAAAGCAAAGGCAGAAAGCAGGCGAATTGTAAACGAAAAGCTTGAAGAAGCAGATGAAATTATAGACGAAATCAAGGTTCTGTTTGATAAGGCAGAGCTTACAAGCGGTGATTTAATAAAGGCGCGCACGCTTAGAAATCAGCTTGAGGATAAGAAATATTCGCTTGAAGAGGTAGAAGAGAAAATTACCAATTACATGCCCGTCAGCCCGGACAAGCTTAAGGAGGGTGACGAGGTATTCCACAAGCCTACGGAATCTGTTTGCAGGGTAAATGCAATAAACGTTAAAAAGGGTGAGTGCGAAATCTTTATGGGCTCACTGAGGATAAAGGCTAAGCTCAGTGATTTATTCTTCGTTGCAAATGCAAAACAAGAAAATAAAACGACTGTTGCAGTAAAAAGAGATGGGTTTATACGTCCTATAACCGAAATAAACGTAATAGGCTTAACGGTTATGGAGGCCCTGCCCGAAATTGAGGACTTTTTAGATCAGGCAATCGTAAACAATTTAGAGGAAGTTAAGATTATTCACGGCAAGGGCTTAAAAATATTAAGCACGGCAATACACGACGCCCTCAGAAGAAATAAGCGAGTAGAAAGCTACCGCTTTGGAAAATACGGCGAAGGCGAAAGAGGAGTTACATTTGTTAAACTCAAATAATTGCATTATTTATTAATTAGTGCTATAATTAATAAAAGTGCATGATTTTTCAAAAGAAAAATTTGGTTTATGCTTTATAGGAGAAGATAATGAGAGAAGTATTATACGAAGAATCGGCTAATCCCGACAATCTCAAGGCGCAGAAAATTGCTTATTTTATTTACACCGCATTTATGTGGATAATGATAATCTTAGCAGTAATTTCATTTATGATTTTCTTCTTTACAAACATTTTCGGCCCACTCGTATTTACGGTGCTAAGCGCAATTTTGTTCGCCTTTATCAAGTCGAAGATTTATTATTGCGTAGACTGTATATTTGTAAGCGGTTCTACGAGAATTGTTAAAGTCGTAAATTTTAAAAAGCGTAAGAAGATTATTATTTTTGAAGCAAACGAGGTCGTTCAAGTTGGTAAAATGACCAGCAACTCGTATGAAAAATTAGCAAAAACTCCAAATATTAAAAAGATTTACGGCACGCCGAATAAGTATATTGACGACGGATTTTACGTGCATTTAGTTCAAAATAATCAAGCTTATTTGGTAATATTACAGTGTAAAGAAACTTATCTTCAGCATTTAGTTGCCTTTACCGGCAGACAGGTAATCGAAAGGGACTACAAATGATATATTTTGATAATGCGGCTACAACCAAGCCGCTTTTTAGTGCGGTTGAAAAAGCTGAGGCGTTTATAAAAGATCAATACTTCAATCCGTCTGCAAAATACGGAAAGGGCATTGAGGTTAAAAAGCAAATTGACCTTTGCAAAGCATCTGTTTTAAAATGCTTCCCACCGTTTTACGACCTTATATTTACCTCGTGTGGCACCGAGTCCGATAATACTGCTATTTTCAGCTTTGCAAGACGCGGTAATTTTATAACTACACAAGGTGAGCATTCCGCTGTTTTCGAGTGCTTTCAAGAGCTTAAAAAAAGAGGGGCAGACGTTAGATATGCGCCACTTAATATAGACGGCAGTGTAAACGTAGAAGAGCTTTTAAAGCTGGTAGATGAAAAGACCTCGTTTGTATCAGTTGTGCACGTCAATAACGAAACGGGGGCAATCAACGATATAAACGCTATTGCAAGTCAGATTAAAAAGAAAAACCCAAATGCTATTTTCCATTCAGACGGTATTCAAGCCTTTTGTAAAATACCTTATATTTTGGCTGAAAGCATTGACCTGTATTCGGTCAGTGCGCATAAAATCGGCGGTTTAAAGGGTACGGGCGCGCTGATAAAGAAGAAAAAACTCAATCTTACCCCATATCTTTTTGGCGGTGGACAGGAAAGCGGTCTTAGAAGCGGAACGGAAAACGTCTTTGGAATAAAAACTTTTGCCGAGGCTTGCACCGCTCATTTTGAAACAATTAAGTTAAATTTTGATAAAGCTTTAAATCTAAAGAATTTATTTTTACAAAATCTCGATAAAGACCTTATAAAAATCATCTCTTCGGAAAATTCATCACCTTACATACTTTCGGTTTCAGCCGAGGGGCTTAGAGGTGAGGTAATAATGCATATGCTTGAAGAGTTTGACATAATTGTAGGCACGGGCTCTGCTTGCTCGTCAAAAAATCCTCACAGCAGAATTTTAAAGGCTTGCGGTTACGGAGCAAAAACCTTAGACGGCATGCTTAGAATCAGCTTTAACGAAAGCAATACGGTTGACGAGGCTTTATTTGCCGTAAATAAGCTGAATGAATGTGTAAAACGCTTAAAAGGAATAATGAGAAAATGAAAAGAATTATAATAATAAGAGTATGCGAAATATTTTTAAAGGGTAAAAACAGATTTTACTTTTTAAATCTGCTTGAGGAGCACGTAAAAAAAGCCCTTTCGGGCATTAATTTTAAGCTTGAAAAGCTGCAGATGAGATATCTTGTTGAGGATTTTGACGAGAGTGATTTTCAGACTATTATAGAAAAGCTTAAAAAGGTAAGCGGTGTACATACTATAAGCCCTGCATACTCGGTTGACAGCGACTACGAAAAAATCAAGGAGTGCGTTATTCCTCTTTGCGAGGACTTTAAGGGTAGCTTTAAGGTAGAAACAAACAGAGCAGACAAGTCGTTTGCAATCCCTTCGGTTGAGCTTTCAAGAATGCTTGGCGGCGATATATTGAGCGTTTACGGTAAAAACATTTACGTCGACGTTAAAAAGCCTCAGAATACAGTTAAAATTGATATGAGAGAAAACGGAAAATCTCTTATCTACACACAGACAATCAAATGCGTAGGCGGCATGCCCATAGGCTCGTCGGGTCACGGCTTTTTAATGCTTTCGGGCGGTATTGACAGTCCGGTTGCAGGTTATATGATGTGTAAAAGAGGCATGAAGCTTTCTTCCGTTCACTTCCATAGCTATCCCTACACGGGTGAGGCTGCCAAGGAAAAGGTTATAACTCTCGGTAAAATGATTGCCGAGTATTCTGCCGGTATGAAGCTCTACGTTGTTAAATTTACCAAAATACAAGAGGCTATTCACAAAAAATGCGCTGAGGATCTTATGATAACCATGATGCGCAGGTTTATGATGCGAATAACCGAAAGGCTTGCGGCTATGCACGGCGGACAGGCAATAATAACAGGTGAAAGCTTAGGTCAGGTAGCAAGCCAAACGGTTGAGAGCATAACGTCTTCAAATTCAGTTGTTACAATGCCTGTTTTCCGTCCGCTCATTGCATTTGACAAGCTTGAAACTATTGAAATTGCAGAAAGGATAGGCACTTACGAAACTTCTATTTTACCTTATGAGGATTGCTGTACCGTATTTTTACCTAAATATCCCGCAATTAAGCCTAAGATGGATAGAATTTTAAAAGAAGAAGCAAGGCTTGACGTAGATGCATTGATAGAAGAAGCACTTAGCGACGTTGAAGTAATCTATCTTTAATCTTCCCACCAATCAGTATCTAAAATATTCTTATTACCCTCTACTAAAACGGAGGGTAATTTTATTATTTCTCCAAAAATTATCTCTCCGCTATTTTCCTTATATGGCATAACAGAAAACCGATAGGTGCCTTTTTTCTTTGCATTATATATAAAAACGCTTCCGTTTTTCGAATCGTATATCTCGTGTCCGTCATCGCAAAGCACTTTAAAATAGGTCTGCTTATCCGTTTCACAAAAAATCTCAATATTGTAGTTATTACAAGTGATTTTAAAGCTTTTTATGATTGGCAGATTTTGCTGTTTTGGCATACTTTCTATTTTATAATCACTTTTAAACCAAAATTTAACGCCGTCCTTTTCTGCACCTTCATGTAAAAAAATTTTACAGTCGTTTAAATATAAATCCCTGTTAATTAAAGCCTGCTTAACAGAATCCGGAGGAGTAAAGCTTTTCGGCTTTTTTAGCTCGTATAGCTTTTGCAAAACGTCTTTTGCTATCTGTGTAGGGTAATTACCGCCCGATATTGAATTGCTCATCAGACTGCCGTCTGCATTTCCAAGCCATACCGAAACCGTGTGGTTAGCGGTATAAGCAATGCAATAGGCATCAATATTACCCTTATCACTGCCGTTTGTCCCCGTTTTTGCGCATACCTCAAACTGCAAATCGCTAAGCCTGTCTGCAGTACCTACTTTAGCACAGTCAATCAGCATATCGTTTATCAAAAATGCAGTTGCATCACTGAAAACCTTTTTGTATGCTGCGTTTCTTTGATAGACAGTTTTACCCTTAGGGCTGATTATTTTATCAATATAGCCGCTTTTAACGTACTTTCCGTTATTTGCAAAAACGCTGTATGCGTCCGATAACTCCTTAAGCGACATTCCACCCGAAAGGTTACCCAAAGCAACCGATAAATCGTCATTTTGGTAACTGACGTTTAATTTTTGTGCATAGCTTCTTACCTTATCTACGCCAAGCATATTGCAAATTTTGACAGACGGCACGTTTAAACTTTTAATCAAGCAGTCTTTTACATTGACGTATCCATAATATTTACCGTTATAATTTGACGGAGAGTAGCCGTCGTAATCAATTTTTTCGTCTAAAATCATAGTAGCCGGACATATTAAATTTTCCTCTATTGCAGGGGCGTATATCAGCCAAGGCTTTGCAGCTGAAGCAGGGCATCTTTTCAGGCTTCCGACCGTTGAATAATATCCAATAATTTTACCGCTCGTATTCTCAGTTATTATTACCGACACATCGCATCCTAAGCCGTACTGTGTTACAGAGGATAATGTTTTATCGGAATCAGCATCAATATAGGTAACAATTTTAAACCCGTTCAAATCGCTTGTATTTTGAAAATTTAAAACCTGAAGAGCCTCTTGCAAAACCTCGTCGTAAAGAGTATTTTTATTTTCATAATTACTTTCATAATTTAAGATAATATCTGTGTTTTTTGCTTTATCGCAATCAGCTTTACTCAAATACCCTTGATTAAACATTTCGTCTAAAACAAGGTTGCGCCTTTTCAGAGCGTTTTGCTTATTTTTATACGGGTTGTAATAAGACGGCGCTTTAAGACACGCTATAAGCACGGCTCCCTCTTCAACGGATAAATTTTTAACTTCTTTGCCGAAAAACTTTTCAGAGGCTGAAGCAATGCCGTACGCACCTTCGCCAAAATAAACGGTATTTAAATACGCCTCCAAAATCTGGTTTTTAGTAAGCTTTGCTTCAAGCTCAACGGCGAGGCGCATTTCCTTCAGCTTTCTGCTCAACGTTTTTTCTCCGCTAAGGTGTGTGTTTTTAATGAGCTGTTGAGTTATCGTAGACCCGCCTTGCCTTGGCTTGTTTGTAAAAACGTTATTTTTAATTGCCCTCAGAACTCCCTTTAAGTCAACGCCCGAATGCTCGTAAAATCTCTTATCCTCGATAGAAATTACTGCGTTTATAACGTGAGTGGGTATCTCGTCAAATCTAACGAGGGTATGATTGCCTTCATGCTCAATTTCACTTAAATTTGAATAGCAGGCTATTGCAGACATTTCTTGTCTTTTAAGCTTATTCAAATCAAGCCTCGTCTTGCCCGTAACATAAAAAGCAAAGGTAAAATAAGCAATAATGCATACCGCTAAAATTGCTGAAAATAGCGTTATAAATTTTAATATCCTTTTCATTTGCCTTTAGTATGAATAATACCGAGTATAATATTCTTAAAATTTACATTTTAAACGCTTGAAAATTAATCTTGTTTTTAGTATAATATTTTTTATGAGTAAAAATTATATTATTTACACGTACGGCTGTCAGATGAACGTACATGAATCGGAAAAAATTGCAGGTATTTTAAGCAGTAAGGGCTACGTAAAATGCGAAAGCTCTGAGGATGCTGACGTTATAGTTTACAACACCTGTTGCGTAAGAGAAAATGCTGAGCAACATGCTTTTGGCAACATTGGCATGATTAAAAAGCTTAAAAAACAAAAGAAAGACTTAATAGTTGCCGTTTGCGGATGTATGACACAGCAGGGTAATTTTGCTGATAAGCTTGCTTCAACGTTTCCTTACGTCGATATAATTATCGGCACCTTTAACATTGACAAATTTGGCGACATTTTAGATGAAAAGTTGAGATCCAAGAAAAAGGTAATTGAAATTTTAGATAAAAACGGTGAGGTTTGCGAGGACGTTACACCTCTTCGCTCGAGCTATCCAAACGCATGGGTAAATATTATGTACGGATGCAACAATTTCTGTTCGTACTGTATCGTGCCATACGTCAGGGGCAGAGAAAGAAGCAGAAAGCTTGAAAACGTTTTAAAAGAGGTTAAGGGTTTAGTTGAAAGCGGTTATAAGGAAATAACTCTTTTAGGTCAAAACGTAAACTCTTACGGCAAGGACTTAAACGACGGCTCTTCATTTGCAAGGCTTATAGACGAAATTGCCAAAATTGACGGCAAATTCAGGCTTAGATTTATGTCTAATCACCCAAAGGATATTACCGAGGACGTTGTAAGAGCAATTGCAAATAACAGTCATGCATGTAAAGCGATACACCTTCCCGTGCAGTCCGGTTCAACTCGCGTGCTTTCGGTTATGAACAGAAAATACACCAGAGAGCAGTATCTTGACGAGGTTGAAATGATTCGCTCTATTATACCGGACTGTGCTATAACGACGGATATTATAGTCGGCTTTCCAACCGAAACCGAAGAGGACTTTTCAGATACCGTTTCACTCGTTGAGACCGTTGGCTACGACGGTGCGTTTACCTTCGTTTACTCTCCGAGAGAGGGGACAAAAGCAGCTGAAATGGACGGGCAGATTTCCCCTGAAGTAAAAAAAGACAGAATTATGCGACTTGTTGATATACAAAACGAGCGAAACAGGGTAGATTCTTTAAAATACGTTGGTAAGACAGTTGAAATTTTAGTTGAAGACTACGATAAAAAGAAAAATGCCTATATGGGCAGAGATGAAAGAGGAAGAATGGCTTACTTTTCATTTAGCAAAAATTTAGTAGGTAAGTTTGTTCAAGTAGAAATAACCTCAACGGGCGGTATGTCACTGCTCGGAAGGGTTGTAAGTGTAGAAGAAGAGAGGTAAATTATGGCGTTATCACCAATGATGACTCACTATAAGCAAATTAAAGCGCAGTATCCAGACTGTATTGTTTTTTACCGACTTGGTGACTTTTACGAAATGTTTTTCGAGGATGCCGAGGTAGCGTCAAAGATATTGGATTTGACTTTAACGGGCAGAGATTGCGGCGACAAGCAACGCGCTCCAATGTGCGGTGTTCCCTTTCACGCGGCAGACGACTATATTGCTAAGCTTGTAGAAAACGGTCAGAAGGTCGCAATTTGCGAACAGCTTGAGGAGCCTACTCCGGGCAAAAAGCTTGTTGAAAGGGACGTTATAAGAATTGTTTCTGCAGGTACTTTAACGGAAGAAAGCTTAATTGACGAAAAGAAAAATAACTATATTTTATCCGTTTATTCAAACGGTAAGAGCTGTGCAATCGCATGGTGCGATATAACGACAGGTCAGTTTTATACGAGAAAATGCACGTCAAACGATATCATAAGCGAGCTTTGCGACAACCTGGTAAGAATCGCTCCGTCAGAAATAATAGCAAATAGGGACGTAGTTTTAACGTCCAAGGAATTGCCTATAGTAAAGCACGGAATTGTCCCCGCATTTTCTTTCTTTGATGAAAAGGAATTTACCGAATATTTGGCTGAGGACGTTATAAAAGAGCAGTTTAACGTAAAAAATCTTCACGCATACGGCATCGAAGGGCAAAGCGAAATGATTTCCGCTTGCGGTTCGCTCATTTCATATCTGAGAAAAACACAAAAGCATGCTCTTAAAAATATAAACGGTGTAACCGTAGAATCCTCAAGCGAGTTTATGGTTTTAGACTCAATCGCTCTCAGAAATTTAGAGCTTGTCAAATCAATGCGCGATAACAAGCCATACGGAACCTTGCTTTGGGTGCTTGACAAAACAAGCACTTCAATGGGCACAAGAAATTTGACAAATTGGATTTTAAACCCTCTTACCGATCCTGATAAAATCAATTACAGACTTGACGGAGTTGAGGAGCTTTATAAAAACGCTTTAATCAGAGCGGGTATTTCAGAGCACTTAAAATCAATCAAGGATATAGAGAGATTATCGGGTAAAATTTCCAACGGCAATATTAACCCTAAGGACTGTCAGAATCTGGGCATTTCACTCTCAGCAATGCCCAATATCAAAATGCTTCTTTTGGGCTGTACCTCAAGGATTTTAAACGACGTCAACGATAATATTCACGATTTTACAGACGTCGTAAAGCTTTTAAAAAGCGCGATTATGGACAATCCTCCTCCGATTACTAAAGACGGCGGATATATAGCAAAAGGATTTGACGCAGAGCTTGACAGGCTCAGAACCATAAAGGATAACGCTCAGGATATCATCAAGGCTATCGAACAGCGCGAAAGAGAATCAACAGGAATTAAAAACCTCAGAGTCGGATACAATAGGGTATTCGGCTACTACATAGAGGTTACTAACTCTTTTAAGGATTTAGTTCCTTATTCATACGTAAGAAAACAGACATTAACGGGTGCAGAAAGATACATAACCGAGGAGCTTAAAAAGCTTGAGGAAGAGGTTTTAACAAGCGATGAAAGGGCAAAACAGCTTGAGCATACAATCTTTTCTAAGATAAAAGAGGTTTTAGAGAGCAATATTAAAAAGCTTCAGAGAACGTCAAGGGCAATAGCCTGTCTTGACGTGCTTACAACCTTTGCCGGCGTTGCAAAAAAGAATAATTATACACGCCCCGAGATTATCGACGACAGCAAATCGACCTTGAATATCGTAGGCGGTAGACACCCGGTTGTTGAATCGGTTTCTAAAGAGCAGTTTATTGCAAACGACAGCTATTTAGACACTGATGAAAACAGAATGATGATTATTACCGGCCCAAATATGGCCGGGAAAAGCACCTATATGCGCCAAAATGCACTCATTGCAATTATGGCTCACATCGGTTGCTACGTGCCCGCAAAATCAGCTCAGGTTCCTATCATTGACAGAATATTCACAAGAGTCGGCGCAAGCGATAATTTAATATTTGACCAAAGCACGTTTATGGTTGAAATGACTGAGGTTGCATCTATCGTATTAAACGCAACGAGTAAAAGCCTTTTGATTTTAGACGAGGTTGGCCGTGGCACGAGCACGTACGACGGTCTTAGCATTGCATGGGCGGTAGTAGAGCATCTGGCGTCAAAGGTCAAAGCAAAAACTCTGTTTGCAACGCATTACCACGAGCTTTCCGAGCTCGAAGGGGTTATCAACGGTGTTAAAAACTACAAAATCACAGTTAAGGAAATAGGTGGCACGATTGCCTTTTTAAGAAAGATTATGCGCGGCAGCGCGCACCGCAGCTTTGGTATTGAGGTTGCTTCCTTAGCAGGTATCCCCTCTAATATTACCTCGCGCGCAAAGCAGATTTTAAAGGGTCTTGAGAAAAGCGATATAACCAAAACGATGAACGTTGACAGGTCTTATATTGAAGAGCAGGAGGAGGTAACCTTAAGCGAGGTTGAAGAGATTCTTGCTCAAACCGACGTAAATTCAATAACGCCTATGCAGGCGTTAACCCTTCTTGCAGGGCTTAAGGAAAAGGTGACGAAATTATGAAAAGAATAAACGTTTTAGATAAAAGCGTATACAACCGAATAGCCGCAGGCGAGGTAGTTGAACGCCCCTTTTCCGTTGTTAAAGAGCTTGTTGAAAATTCTATCGACGCAGGCGCAGACGAAATAACCGTTACTGTTGAAGACGGCGGTAAGCGTTTAATCAAGGTGTCCGACAACGGCTCGGGTATTCACCGCGACGACCTTTCTAAGGTCTTTTTACCTCACGCAACGAGCAAAATTGCAGACGTTGAGGATCTGGATAAAATTCTAACCTTAGGCTTCAGAGGCGAGGCTCTATCTTCAATTTCAGCCGTATCAAAAACTACGGTTGCTTCTAAAACAAGTGATGCAAGCATTGGCTACGTAGCTACGTGCGAGGGTGGTGA
>JAFVQT010000064.1 GCA_017504655.1 Clostridia bacterium
AAGAAAATTAGCTAAAATTACTGAAAAATAATAAAAGTAGATAAAATATTGGTGAAAACGGGTTAAATGAGTGTAAAAATTATTTACTTTGCAAGTAAATAGTGGTAATATATTTGCGTGGAGGAGACAGTATGTTGGAGTTAAAAAATATAGTAAAGGAGTATTATACCGAGGACGAAACAGTTAAGGCATTAAAGGGTGTCAACCTTAAGTTCAGGGATAGTGAATTCGTATCTATTTTAGGTCCGTCGGGTTGCGGTAAAACTACCTTGCTTAACATTGTCGGAGGTCTTGACAGATATACTACGGGTGACCTTATCATAAACGGCAAAAGCACTAAGGACTATAAGGATAAGGATTGGGACACGTACAGAAACCATTCGGTTGGCTTTGTTTTTCAAAGCTATAATCTGATACCTCACCAGACTGTGCTTGAAAACGTTGAGCTTGCTCTCACCTTGTCGGGTATAGGCAAGGAGGAAAGACATCAAAGGGCAAAGGCTGTTTTGGAGCAGGTAGGTCTTGGAAATAAATTAAAGAGCAAGCCCTATCAGCTTTCCGGCGGTCAAATGCAAAGGGTTGCTATAGCACGTGCGCTTATCAACGACCCCGAAATTTTGCTTGCCGATGAGCCTACCGGCGCGCTTGACAGTAAAACGAGCGAGCAGATAATGGAGCTTTTGAAAGAAATTTCCAAGGATAGGCTGATTATTATGGTAACTCACAATCCTGAGATTGCCGAAACCTATTCTACCAGAATTATAAGGATGCTCGACGGTGAGATAACCGAGGATCCAAATCCTATAACCGAAGAAGAGCTTGCGGCTAAAAAGCAAGAGGTTTTAAAGGAGCATCGTACCAATAAGGGCAGAGATAAAACCTCTATGTCCTTTAAAACGGCATTGTCGCTCAGCTTAAAGAACCTTCTTACCAAAAAGACGAGAACGCTTTTAGTATCATTTGCGGGCAGTATCGGGATTATAGGCATAGCGCTTATTTTATCCCTTTCTTCGGGCTTTCAAAACTATATAAACAAGGTGCAAGAGGATACTCTTTCCAGCTATCCCTTAACCATACAGTCAACGACCTCGGATATGAACGCAATGCTCGAAAATATATCGGGCGAGGGCAGTGGTGTAGACCAATACCCCGAGGGTGAAAACGTCTATGCGGATGAAACGTTCACAAAGCTTATGGAGGCTTACGGTCAATCGCAGGTATCCAACAATCTTGAGGAGCTTAAAAAGTATCTTGAAAATTCTAATTACGACAGAAATAGAATAAGTGCAATTCAATACGTTTACAATATAAATTTCGTCGTTCACGGAACAGACGTTTACGGTAACGAAAAGCGTGAGCTTTATACTGCCTTTGAAAAGCTTATGTCTTTGAATATGGGCAATACCGAAGATAGTGGCGCCGGGACGGGTCTTGGTAATATGGTTTCATCGTTTATGAGCTTTGATGCTTGGAGCGAGGCTATAGATAATCCCGAGCTTATAAAAAGTCAGTATGATTTAGTAGGTAACGGTAGCCGTTGGGCAAATTTCGACAGGGCAAACGAGGTAATGCTTGTTGTAGATACCTACAACCAAATTCCCGACTATATTCTTCCCGCACTCGGACTTATGGACGTAGACGAGCTCGTTTATCCGGTTATGGAGGCGTACGAAAAGACTATGGGTTTGCCTGAGGGCACTATAACGAATGCGTTGGGTATTAAAAAGGTTGAGCCGTGCAATAAGAATATAAAAATAGAAGAACTTTTGGGTAAAGAGTTTTACATAACTCTTCCTTGCGAGCAATACACTCAACTCAGCGACGGAACTTACCGTTACAACGAGGAATTCGTAAGCTCAAGAAAGGTTAAAATAGTAGGAGTTATAAGACCTAAAGAGGGTGTTACAGGCGGAGCGTTAAACACTACGCTTATCTATAATAAAGCTCTCACCGATTCGCTCCTTTCGGTTGTTGAAAACTCGTCAGTTATTAAAGCTCAAACGGAAAATCCGTCAATCGACGTAACTACGGGTAAAACCTTTACCGGCGGACTCACGTATATTAGCAACTTGGATAAATTCGGTGCTGTTGATAAGGATAAGCCTCAATCAATTAACATTTACGCAGCAAGCTTTGAGGATAAAGACTATATCGTAGAGCTTATAGACAAATATAATGCAGGCAAGCCCGAAGAAGAAAAAATTGTTTATAACGATTTCTTAGGCGCAATGATGTCGTCAATAACTGATATTATCGACGCTATATCCTATGTTTTAATAGGCTTTGTATCGGTATCTTTGGTTGTTTCTTCCATAATGATAGGCATTATAACCTATATTTCAGTGCTTGAACGTATTAAAGAAATTGGTATTTTACGTGCGCTTGGAGCATCAAAGCGAGACGTTTCTCGAGTGTTTAATGCCGAAACGCTTATCATCGGCTTAACCGCGGGGCTTTTAGGTATAGGTGTAACCGTGCTTTTGAATATACCGATAAGCTTTATTATCTACAAGCTTGCACTTATAAAGGGTGTTGCAAAGCTTCCTTGGCTCGGCGGTGTAATCTTAGTTCTCATCTCTATGGGCTTAACGATTATTGCAGGTTTAATTCCTTCTAAGATAGCAAGTAAGAAGGATCCTGTAGTGGCGCTTCGTTCAGAATAATTTTAAAGGCGTATAAACGTCGCTATCCTACGTTACTGCAAGATAATTTCCGACTGGGATGACCACCGAGGTCTATCCCATCCGTAAATTCCTTGCGAGCCTTGGCTAGCTCGTTTCTCCACCTTTAAAACACACTTGAAATAAGTATTAAAACACTAGGGTGGAGCGTCACGCTCCCAACGTCACGTTGCCGTCACGTTGCTGACCGACAAGGTCTACTAAGTCTTTAAAACTCACTTTGTAAGAGTGTGGATATCACGCGGATGCAACTTAACATTGCAAAACGGCGGACACGTAAAACGTGTCCGCCGTAAGTTTTATTCTTTTATAGTCAATTCGTCGCCATCTGCAACTATTTCAAATGAACGGTTATATGTGTTTGCCCAACTGAAGATTTTAACCGTAACACCGCCGTTTTTCATAAAACCGAGTAGGTTTTCGGCAATTTTTTCGTTACCGCCTGCATAAAAAATTGCAAATTCTTCAACAGTCTTAAAGTTACAGCCGTCAGTTTCTCTCGACCCACCGAATAACGGCTTTCCGCTTAAAAATATCTCTACCGCACAAAGCTTCTCTGTTAAAAATTTTTCGGCGTGCATAGCGCAGTCCTCTTCATTGCCGTACTTAAACCTTGCAGTTTGATAGGTGAATTCCATTGCAAATTCCTCCTCGCCAAAGGTAAACGCCATGTGGTTATCAGAGTTGCCGTTAGCAATAGCAATAAATTCCTGACCGCGGTAATTATATATGCTTGCTCCGTATTTTTTAAGCCTTTCCTGTAAAAAATTAATACATTCTTTTCTTTCCATAATACATATATTCTAACACCATTTTTCTCAAATTGCAAATGATTACTCAACAAATAAATTTGTAAAAATAATTATATAATTTCGTTGACAAATTATATAATATATGATACAATTTTTTTAAGCAAAACAAAAGAGGTATTTTAGATGAAATCGGTTTACAGTGTAATACTGCGTGACGAACTTGTTAAAAGGTTAGATTCAGTTGCATATCAAAACGGCGTAAGCAGGTCTGTAATGCTCAATAAAATTTTGGCTGACTATCTTTGTATGGAAACGCCCGATACGGTAATGGAAAGTATTTTTTCGCGTATGGAGGCTATGTTTTCAGAGATTGCAGGTATGCGCTTTATCAACCAGGCATCCGGCACTATGGCGTCTGTTACAAGCGCGTTGGAATACCGTTATAACCCTAAGGTAAAGTATTCATTAGAGCTTTTTCCCGCAGGTGATTTAGGTCAGCTTAAAATTTCTCTTCGTTCGCAAAATCCCACGTTAATCGCCTTATTGGAGGACTTTTATTCGTTTATTATATATTTAGAGGGTAAGTATATCGGTGAAAGGGCGTATTTCTACGGTGACGAAAGGTTCGTGCGGGTGCTCGTTCGCCCGGAGGGGGTTTCTGCGGACGGACTTGGCGAGGCGATTGCAAAATACGTTCGCAGATTCGACGGATATTTAAGGAAATACTTTAGTGGGCTTGCCGATTTGCAGGCAACTAAAATTCAGATAGAAGCAGACTATGCTTTGACAATAGGAAAAGAGGAGGTAAGACTTTGAACGAAAAATTTACTCAAAAAAGCATATCGGCAATAAACGGCGCCGTTTCGCTTGCAAACGAATACGGCAACCCCGAGGTTTGCGCAGAGCATCTTTTATTTGCGCTTACCGAGGATAAAGACGGCTTAGTCCGTAGTATATTAACAAGTTTAGGCGTTGATACAAATGAGCTCAACAAAGAGATTTTACGTATTATCGAGGAGATGCCAAGGGTAAGTGGCGCAAAGAGTGGCTATGCATCGCAGAGCTTTAATCAGGTTGTGGGCTTTGCTGAAAATTTTGCTCGCAGTATGAAGGACGAGTACGTTTCGGTTGAGCATTTATTCACTGCGATATTAGAAAAGCCGACTCAAAAAATCAAAGAGCTTTTTACAAGGCACGGCGTAGAAAAGGACGGTTATATGAAGGCTCTTGCTCAAATTCGCGGTGGAGCAAGGGTAACGGGAGATAACCCCGAGGATACTTATGACGTGCTAAATAAGTACGGTACCGAGCTTGTAGAAAAAGCTAAATCGGGCAAAATAGACCCTGTTATAGGCAGAGATGCTGAGATCAGAAACGTTATAAGAATACTCTCTCGCAAAACAAAAAACAATCCCGTTTTAATAGGTGAGGCGGGCGTTGGTAAAACGGCTATTGCCGAGGGGCTTGCAATAAGAATAATGAAGGGTGACGTGCCCGAAAATTTAAAGGACAGAAAGCTTTTTTCTCTCGATATAGGCGCGCTTATTGCGGGCGCAAAATACAGGGGCGAATTTGAAGAAAGACTAAAGGCCGTGCTTGCAGAAATAAAAAAGAGCGACGGTAAGATTTTACTGTTTATCGATGAATTGCATACTATAGTTGGCGCAGGTAAAAGCGACGGTGCGATGGATGCGGGTAACCTTTTAAAGCCAATGCTTGCACGGGGAGAGCTTCACTGCATAGGCGCGACAACCTTAGATGAATACAGAAAGTACATCGAAAAAGACCCTGCCTTAGAAAGGCGCTTTCAGCCTGTTTTAGTAGAGCAACCTACGGTAGCCGATACAGTGTCGATTTTGCGTGGACTAAAAGAAAGATACGAGGTTTATCACGGTGTAAAAATACACGATAACGCGCTTATAGCCGCGGCAATGCTCTCTGACAGATATATTTCGGATAGGTTTTTACCTGATAAAGCAATAGACCTTGTAGACGAGGCGTGCGCACTTATAAAGACTGAGATGAACTCTATGCCAAGCGAAATGGAAGACGTTTCAAGGAGAATAATGCGCTTGGAAATAGAGGAGACCTCGCTTAAAAAGGAAAAGGATGAGCTGTCAAGGCAAAGACTTTCCTCTATTAAAGAGGAGTTGTCGTCCCTCAAGGAAAAATATGAGGAGTTTAATGCAAAGCTAAGGCTTGAAAAAGACCGTATATTGTCCGTTCAAAAATTAAGAGAGGAGATAGAATCTGTAAACGGTGAGATAGAAAGGGCAGAGCTTAGCTACGATTTGGAAAAGGCTGCAAAGCTCCGTTACGGCAAGCTTCCCGAGCTTAAGCACAGCTTGGAAAATGCGGAAAGAGAAATTGGCGGAAATCAAAGCGTATTGGTAAGAGATAGCGTTAGCGAGGAGGATATAGCAAAAATAATCTGCCGTTGGACGGGTATTCCCGTTTCAAGGCTTATGGAGGGCGAGAAGGAAAAATTACTTCGCTTAGAGGATATCTTGCACGAAAGGGTAATAGGGCAAGACGAGGCAGTTAAAAAGGTTTCGGAGGCAATTCTCCGCTCAAGAGCAGGAATTTCCGACGTAAATCGACCTATAGGCTCATTTTTGTTCTTAGGACCTACGGGCGTTGGTAAAACCGAGCTTGCAAAAACACTCGCAAAAACCTTATTTGATGACGAGAAAAATATGGTTAGAATAGATATGAGCGAGTATATGGAAAAGTTTTCCGTTTCACGTCTTATCGGTGCGCCTCCGGGATACGTTGGCTTTGAAGACGGAGGACAGCTCACCGAGGCTGTGAGGAGAAAGCCGTATGCGGTAATACTCTTTGACGAGATAGAAAAAGCTCACCCCGACGTATTTAACATATTACTTCAGGTATTAGACGACGGAAGAATAACCGACTCGCAGGGAAGGACGGTAGACTTTAAAAACACGGTTATAATTTTGACGTCAAATTTGGGTTCGCCTATCATTTTAGAGGGGATAGACCAAAACGGCAATATTTCACAAGAGGCGAGGAGCAAGGTTGAGAGTGTATTAAAGGCTTCGTTCAGACCCGAATTTTTAAATAGGCTTGACGAAATAGTTTTCTACAAGCCCTTGTCGGTAAACGAGATAGGTAAGATAGTGGAGCTGATGCTGAATTCGTTAAAGGAAAGACTGGCTGAAAAGCAAATAGGCTTATTTGTTACCGAAAGTGCAAAGGCTTATATCGCAAGCGAAGGCTACGATGCCGTATACGGAGCAAGACCGCTCAGAAGGTTTATTCAAAGGGTAGTTGAAACGGATATTGCAAAAAGGCTTATTTTAGGTGAGTATTTGCAAGGCGATGAAATTTGCGTAGATTTTGACGGTGATAATCTTATTTTTTATAAAAAATAAGATTTTTTATGTGGAATTGCGGTGCAGTTCCACATTATTTTTTATTATTAATTGACAAAACTTTTGGCGTTTTGTTATTATATAACAAATAAATTAAATTGCTCCATAAGGCGAAAGGGTGTAAAAATGAAAGGATTGATTTTACCAAAAAGAATAGTAACCGGCAAAAACGTTTTAAACGCTGAAAACCTTAAGAAAGATAAACCAATGCAAATAGGCTTCAACGAGAATTATCTCACAACGATAAACGAGGGTGGATACGTCGTGATTGATTTTGGTAAGGAGCTTTGCGGTAACTTAAGGCTTTTGGTTACTCATTCTACGGGTGATAAAAAAGTCAGAATAGTTTACGGAGAGTCTGTAGCCGAGGCTATGTCTAAAATAGGCGAAAAAGGCGCTACTAACGACCATATTGTCAGAGATTATGAATACTTTATTCCTGACTGGTCGGATACGACCTTTACAAACTCAGGCTTCAGATTCGTTATGATTCAAGCAGTTGGCAACACTACGGTTGAAATTAAGCACGCTGTAGTTACGCCAACTATCTGTAAAAAGCCATTCAAGGGCAAATTCGTTTGCGACGATAAGGTCGTAAATAAAATTTTTGATACAGCCGCATATACGCTCAGGCTCTGTGTTCAAAACGACGTTATCTGGGACGGTATAAAGCGTGACAGACTCGTTTGGATAGGAGATATGAACCCCGAAACCCTTTCGGCCAACTGTCTTTTCGGCGCGCTTACCCCTGTAGAGAATTCCTTAAGCTTTATAAAGGAGCAAACCCCGCTTCCGCTTTGGATGAACAATTTCCCAACTTATTCGCTTTGGTGGATTGTTTGTCTTAAGGACTATTATTTCCAAAACAAAAACCACGAGTATCTTTTAAAGCAAAAGGATTACTTAAAGGGTCTTTTAACTCAGCTTTTGGGCTGTGTTGACGAGAATGGCAAGGTTGATTATCCTATGTTATTTATAGATTGGCCAACCCATTATTTGCCGGGTGATCAGGACGATAAAAAGCGTCTTGATGAAATTACGGGTACACACGCCCTTACCGTTTATGCGGTTAAGTGCGGAAAGATTTTGCTTGATATCTTAGGCGAGGATTCTTCAACGTGCGACGCGCTTTTATCAAGGCTTTTAAAAACGGAGTATTCAGTTGAAAAATATAAGCAGATTTCAGGTATAAGGCTTATTGCCGGCGTTGGTAATAAGGCAGACGTCGACCTTATAGTAAACGGCGGAGCAAAGGGCATGTCAACCTTTATGTCATACTTTATTTTAAGAGGCGCGTCGGAGGGTGGCTACGTAGACGAAAGCATTAAGATGATGCGCGACTACTACGGTGCTATGCTCAACCTCGGCGCAACCTCATTCTGGGAAGATTTTAATATAGATTGGGCAGAAAACACCGGCAGAATTGACAGATTACCTAAAAAGGGTAAAAAGGACGTTCACGGCGACTACGGCGCCTTCTGTTATACGGGCTTCAGACACAGCTTCTGCCACGGTTGGTCAAGCGGTGTAGTGCCGTTTTTGATGAACGTGGTTGCAGGTATTGAAATAGTAAAACCAGGATGCGAGGAGATAAGAATAACCCCAAGACTTGGCTCGCTCAATAACGTCAGGGTTGAGTATCCTACTCCGCACGGCATTTTAAAGGTAGAGCACGTTAAAAATGCAGATGGCAGCATAACTACAAAAACCGAAGTTCCACAAGGAGTGAAGATTGTAAAATGAGCAAAATAACATTTAAGAATCTTGAATTTGATATAATCGACGGTAAAATCTTCTTAACCAAATGCGGAAATATCGCAAGGAGAGAAGGGCAGGAAATCAGTCTTTTTAATTTTTGTGAGGTAAGTATTTCGGGTGAAAATAAAAACTCTCACCTCGGTGCGAAGATGGCTTATTCCTCAGAGTGGAACAGACTAAATTACGTAAGCCACGTTCAAACGGCAAGCCGTTTGGAGATAGTTTTGCGCTCTGAAAAGGTAGAGGCAAGGGTTGTTTTTGACGGCTATGAAGACTCTAACGCGCTTAGAATACATACCGAGTATACAAATATCAGCGACTGCGAGATTTGGCTTGAAGAGGCTTCTGCGTTTACAGCTTTGGGCGTGGGAACTATTTACGAGGATGAAATTCTTCAATTTACCCGCTTTACCCAAAGTCACCACAACGAGTGTCAGCCAAGAACGGCTACCTTTAAGGAGCTTGGCTTATTCCGCGGTACGGGCGAAAGTCAGCGCAAAATATCTCATTCAAATGTGGGTAGCTGGTCTACTAAAGAGCAGCTGCCACAAGGTGTCGTGCAAACTGCCGACGGCAAGCTTTTTATGTTTCAGATTGAAAGCAGTAACAGCTGGCACTATGAAATAAGCGATAAATCGGGTATTCACTATCTTTATTTGGGTGGGGCAAATTCAACCTATGGCTCGTGGAGCAAAAAGCTTGATAAGGGTGAAACGTACGCAACCGTAAACGTAGCCTTAAGCTTTGGCGACGATTTGAGTGAGGTTGTTGCAAATATGACTGCTTACCGTCGCCATATAATGGGCAAGTGCAAAAGCGATAGCCATTTGCCTACTATTTTCAATGAGTATATGCACCTTTCTTGGGATAATCCAAGTGAAGAAAATACGAGAAAATGCGCGCCTATAGCAAAGCTTGCGGGGGTTGAATATTACGTTATTGACTGCGGATGGCATGACGAGGTTCCAACTCATCTTATATACCATTACGTAGGAAATTGGAAGGAGAGTAAATTAAGATTTCCAAGCGGAGTAAAGGTGACTACCGATTATATACGCTCGCTCGGCTTAAAGCCCGGTCTTTGGATTGAGCCCGAGGTAGTAGGCTTTAAAAATCAGGAGATGATAGATTATTACGGCGAGGATGCATTTATCAGAAGAAACGGTAAAATCGTCACGGTTATGAATAGACTTATCCTTGATTACCGCAACAAAAAGGTCGTTGATTACATGTCCGAAACCATCAGACGTATGGTAGAGGATTACGGTGCTGAATATATAAAAATGGACTACAATCAGGATTTGGGCGTAGGTACAGATCTTAACTCGGATTCCTTGGGCGAGGGGCTCGAAAGCTCTGCAAATGCCTTTGCCGATTGGGTAAAGAGCATGACTGAGAGATTCCCTCACGTTATTTTTGAGGGATGCTCGTCGGGTGGAATGAGAATGGATTATAAAACCCTTTCGCTATATCCTCTCGTTTCAACCTCAGATCAAGTGGATTGCTACAAGTATCCGTATATTGCCTGCAATATACTCTCTGCTTGCACGCCGGAGCAGGCTGCGGTTTGGAGCTACCCCGTAGGAGGAATTAACGGTGATTGCTTAAGGGATGTAACCAAGGAATGGGCAGACGAAAATATTGACGAGGACAGAGTTTCTTTTAATATGATAAACAGCTTTTTAGGCAGAATGCACCTTGCCAGCAACATAAGTCTATTGGATGGCGCAAGAGCAGATTTGGTGCAAGAGGGCGTAGCTTATTATAACGGACTTACTCCGTTTAAAAAGCAGGCTCATCCTTATTTCCCGTTAGGGCTTACCACTATTGGAGAGCCTACCGTATGCTCGGGCTTAAGACTTGGTAATAAGGTTTGCCTTGCAGTTTACAATATAGACGGAGATTTGCATAAGGATATACCGCTATGCGGGAAAATACAGAGCGCAAGGATTGGATATCCAATAAGCTCGACTGCGAAAATAGACCTTGCAGAAAATATTTTAAAGGTTGATTTTACCAAAGAAAGACAGGCTGTTTTTGTAGAGGTTGAACTGTTTTAATAAATAAACACCCATCTATAAGTCGATTATTCAACCATTTATTGGTAAAAGGGGAGATTTAATAAAAGTAAAAATTAAAATTACGACTTTAGACGAGATGCTTGCATCATACAGACCTCCAAGAAAAAGCCCACCCTATCCCGGTATAGTTTTCAGAACGTTGGTCAGGCTTTTGTATATGGGTGAGGTTATGAAATTATAAATTGGTAATGCATAATACAAGGTCGGCAAACCGTTGTTTGCCGACCTTAACTTTGTTTATGTTTTTTAAGCTTAGTTGCCGTCTTTAATGGTGTTTACAAGACCTACGAGCTTTTGAAGCTCGCTTGGAATAATAATCTTTGTTGCCTGACCGTCGCCAACCCTTTCTAAGGCCTCGAGCTTTTTCATTGTTAAATAAGCCTCGTCCGGCTTAGCCTCGTTTATCATACGGATAGATTCTGCATGAGCCTCGTTTACTCTGAGTATTGATTCTTTTTCAGCCTCTGCCTTTAAGATTTGAGCTTGCTTTTCAGCCTCTGCCTTTAAAATTGCAGACTCCTTTTGAGCTTCTGCCTCTAAAATCTGGCTTGCCTTTTTACCTTCGGCAACCAAGATGCTGCTTGCCTTTTCGCCCTCCGCCTTTAAGATTGCCTCACGGCGTTGACGCTCTGCCTTCATTTGCTTTTCCATTGCGTCTTGAATCTCTGCAGGAGGCTTAATGTTTTTAAGCTCAACACGGGTAATTTTAATACCCCAAGGGTCGGTTGCTTCGTCTAATATGCTACGGATTTTTGCGTTTATCGTATCTCTGGAGGTCAACGTATTGTCAAGCTCTAAATCACCGATAATATTTCTCAAGGTGGTAGCAGTTAAATTTTCGATTGCCATCAGCGGTCTTTCAACACCGTATGCGTACAGCTTAGCGTCGGTTATCTGGAAGAAAACGACCGTGTCTATTTGCATGGTTACATTATCCTTTGTAATAACGGGTTGCGGTGCAAAATCGGCAACCTGCTCCTTGAGTGAAACGATCTTTGAAATACGCTCTACTATGGGGATTAAAAAGTGAAGCCCCGTCTGCCAGGTCTTATCGTATGCGCCGAAACGCTCTATAACGTATGCCTTTGCCTGAGGAACAATTTTAATACCCGTTACAATCACTATCAAAATTATCAGAGCGACTGCAGAAATTGCTATTATTGCAGGAATCATAAATGATATCTCCTTTTATTTATTTTTTAAATCGACTATAAGCTTGTTACCGTCGATTTTTTTAACTGTAACCAATGAATCGCTTGGTATATCAGAGCCGTCATCTGACCTTGCGTTCCAGGTCATACCGTTTATTTTTACTGTACCCATTGATAAATCGTTGTTTATGCTTTCAACAACAATACCCGTATGGTTTAGTATAAGCTCTAAGTTGGTTTCCTGTTCTTTGCGCCTTTTCATAAATTTCTTTACTAATTTGTGTGTGCTGAGCATAAAAACAACGGAAGTTGCCAAAAAGATAACGATTTGCCAAATAAGCTGCAAATTTGGAAATATTGCCGTTACGATTACCAATATAAGAGATGATATAGCAAACCAAATGGCAACTAAATCAACTGTAAGTAATTCAACGGTCAATAAAACTAATGCAAAGCATAGCCATATTATCCAATACATAGTATCTCCTTTTGCTTAAAATATATTTATTTCCTGCTAAATATATTAGCATAGGTTATATTATTCTGTCAATATTTTTATAAAATTTCACTGTTATTCATTTTTTTAATTCCCCGTGGGGGTCGGGGTTTACGTAGCACGTTTTATAATCCGTATAAATTACGCTGCCCGGCTTTGCCTGAGGTGGCTTTTTAACGAACTTTTTAAAGCAGTAGTCAACGGGCACCTTGCTACCCTGCTTTGCATCGCTGTAATAAGCGCAAATTTCCGCGCCTATTTCTATTACCCTATTGGGAATAGCCTCTCCCTTGGTTTCGACTATAACGTGCGAGGAGTGAAAGCCCTTGGTGTGTAGCCACATATCCTCTTTAAAGGCTCTTTGAGTAAGTCTGTCGTTTTGAACGTTGTTCTTTCCGCATTTTATCACGTAGCCGTCAAACTCGAAAACTCTGTACGCGCTCTCTTCAACCGTCTTGGGCTTAAATTTCGGCTTTGGAAGAAGCCCTTCCCTGATAAGCTCCTCCTCCAAGTCCTTAAACTCGCTTATTTCGGTTGCCTGGTTTATAAACATCATAACTGCGCTCAGATAAGAAAGCTCCTTTTCAGTTTGTGCCTTTTGAGGAAGTAAAATTTCAACAGTGCGCTTTTCCTTTGCGTATTTTTTAAAATATCTCTGCGCGTTTTTGCTGGGAGAAAGCTGTTTGTCAAGCGTTATTTTTATGGGCTTATATTCGTCGTAATAGTTTTCAAGCTCACAGCTTTCCATTCCCTCCTTAAGACGGTAAATATTTGCGGTTATAAGCTCACCTTTAATTCTCAGCATGTCTGCATCCTTGCAGGCGATAAGCTTTTCGCTTTCGCCCTGCAGCTTTTTGCCAAGCTTTTTAATAAGCCCTTGAACCTTGTCGGTAAGAAGCTTTTTCTTTAATGCAAACGCCTTGTTCTTATCTTTATTCGTGTAAAAATCCTCATACGCATCGCAAATTGTAGGATAAAAGGTCTTTTCACCGCCAATAGATAAATAGTCTGTCACGTACACGTCGCAAAGCTTGCCCTCTCCGCAAACGTTTGCTTTAATTTCTAAGTTGTAGATAAAACCGTAAAGCTTGTCATAAAGGTCTTCGGCAGAGGTAAAGCCTTGGCAACGCTTGGCTGCTTCAATTGCAGTCGTATAAGCAAAGCCCTTTACGTTTTCGAATAAAAATTTTGCTAAATCTTCGCCGTAAAAGGCTGATAATCGGCTTATAGCCTCATTTTTATCGGTAAGCTCTATTTTATCCTGCGGTTTTGGAAGCTGATACTTTGCGCCCGAGAGAGTAACTCTCGTAGTTGCAACGTCTAACGGCGCATTTTTCTGACAGCCTAAAATTATTCCGTTTTCGGTTAAAATAAGGTTGGAGTATTTGCCCATTATCTCTGCGTACAAAACCTTTTTAACCGTTTCCTTAAAATCGTTTCTGCCGGCGAAGGTCAGCTTTACTATTCTTTCAAAGCCGACAAGCTCAACGCTTTCTATAACAGAGCCTAAAAGGTGCTTTCTGAGCAGCATGCAAAAGCCCATTGCAGACTTTGGGTTTGGCTTTTCTTCATTTGTAAAGGCAATTCTGCAGTTTTCTGCATTTGAAGAAAGGACGAGGGTGCGATTGCCTGTAAAAGAGTGTGTTACAAGATACACATCGTCCTTATCGGGTTGACTTACGCGGTTTATTTTAGCACCTTTTAAAATTGTATTAAGTTCTCTTGCGACGTGGTATAAAGAAAAAGCGTCCTGAGCCATTTTGCACTCCTTTGCCGTTCAATTACTAATATTATATATAAAAAATTAATAAAAGTAAAATTTATAGTGATAAAAATTTGCAAAAGAAAATAAAATATGCTAAAATACATACTGAACGTTAAATAAACAACCGATTTAGGAGTTAAATTATGAAATACGTAGTAGAAAAAGGCGAAAAGAGCACCGTTAAAATCAGCATTACTTTAACCGCTAAGGAGTGGGACGAGGCTCAGGTGTTAGCTTACAACAAAACTAAGGGTAAATATCAGATTCAAGGTTTCAGAAAAGGCCATGTACCCAAGGCTGTAATCGAACAGTTTTACGGTAAGGGTGTTTTCTATGAAGACGCAATAAACGAGGCTTTCTCTAAATATTACTTTGATATTTTAGATAAAGAAACCGAAATCGAGCCTATCGACAGACCTGACGTCGCTATTGATAAGATTGATGAAAAGGGTCTTAAGATGACAGCAACCGTACCCGTAAAGCCTGAGGTTACTATCGGCGCATACAAAGGTATAAAGGTTGACAAAGTTGAGTATAATGTAAACGACGACGATATTGCAACCGAGGTAAACAGACTTTTAGAGCAAAATGCAACTGAAGAAAACGTTGAAGGCAGACCTTGTCAAAACGGCGATATTACCGTTATCGATTACAGCGGAAGCGTAGACGGTGTTAAGTTTGACGGTGGCACTGCCGAAAAGCAAAACCTTACTTTAGGCAGCGGAATGTTTATCCCCGGCTTTGAAGACCAGGTAGTTGGCATGAATATCGGCGAAACCAAGGATATCAACGTTAAGTTCCCCGATGACTACGGCGCAGAGGACCTTAAGGGTAAAGACGCTGTGTTTACCGTAACCCTTCACGAAATCAAGGAGAAAAAGACCCCCGAGCTTACCGATGAATTCGTAAAGGAAAAGGCTAATGCAGATTCTGTTGACGCATATAAGGCAAGCGTTAAGGAAAGACTTGAAAAGGCTAACGCTCAAAGAGCTGAAAGAGAAATCGAGGATAGCCTTATCAAAGCTATTGCCGATGCAAGTGAGGTTGAAATCCCCGATGCTTTAGTAGAAAGAGAAATCGACAGCATGGTTCAGCAAACCTCATACAGGCTTATGTATCAGGGTCTTAAGTTTGAAGACTACCTTAAATATACCGGTCAAACGTTAGAGGCTTACAGAGATGGTTGCAAGGATTCTGCAAAGGATCACGTTAAAACTCAACTCGTAATCGATAAGATTATTACAGAAGAAAAGCTTGAAGCAACCGAAGAAGAAATTGAGGCTAAGCTTGCTGAGCAGGCAGAATCTGTTGGCAAGAGCCTTAAAGAGTACAGAAAGTCTGTAAACGACAAGCAAATCAGCTACTTGGAAAACGGTATTATTATCGACAAGCTCTTCAAGTTCTTAAAAGAGAACAACGAGATTGGCGCGCCTGCTAAAAAGCCTGCAGCAAAGAAAACCGCTACTGCAACCAAGTCTGCTGCTACAAAGACTGCAACCGCTAAAAAGACGACTACTGCAAAAAAGACTACAGCAAAAAAGGATGCTGAAAAGGTAGAAGAATAATAAACGAAGGGGGTAATTAAAAATTACCCTCTTTTTATCCCAATTTGCAAAGCTTTTTGCAATGGGGCTTTAAAATAAATTACAAGGGGAAACAATATGGCACTTATTCCTATGGTCATCGACCAAACTGACAGAGGTGAACGCTCTTACGATATATATTCTAAGCTTTTAGAGGAGAGAATAGTATTTATTACGGGTGAGATAAACGACGCATTGGCAAACACGGTCGTTGCTCAGCTTTTATACTTAGAGGCAAAAGCACCTCAAAAGGATATCACTATATATATAAACAGTCCGGGCGGAAGCGTTTCGGCAGGTCTTGCTATATACGATACAATGAATTATATTTCTTGCGACGTGGTTACCATTTGCATTGGTATGGCTGCAAGTATGGGTGCGTTTTTGCTTTCAAGCGGAACAAAGGGCAAGAGATATTCTCTTCCTTCAAGCGAAATTATGATACATCAGCCCTTAGGCGGTGCGCAGGGTCAGGCAAGTGATATAAAAATTCAAGCAGAGCATATTTTAAAGACTAAGAAAAAGCTCAACACCATTCTTTCTGCAAATACGGGCAGAAGCTTTGAAGAGATTGAAAGGGCTACCGACAGAGATAATTATTTAAGTGCCGACGAAGCCTTGGTTTACGGGCTTATCGACAAGATTTTTTATAATAGAAAAGGAGAGTAAATGTCTGATTTTTTTGATAAAGAGCACGAAGAGGTTTGTTCGTTTTGCAACAAGCCCAGAGAAAAGGCGAGAAAGCTTGTCAGCGGACCGAACGGCACGTGTATTTGTGAAGAGTGCGTAGAGATTTGTCAGGAAATTTTAAGGCTTGATAAAGAAAAGGCCGATTATGAGAACGTTAAGCTTTTAAAGCCTCAGGAGATAAAATCCGAGCTCGATAAATATATAGTAGGTCAGGATAAGGCTAAAAAGGTACTGTCCGTTGCCGTATATAACCACTATAAAAGGGTTAATTACAGGGGCAATTTAGCTGATGACACGGAGATTGAAAAGAGCAATATATTGCTTTTAGGGCCTACGGGCTCGGGCAAGACCTTGCTTGCAAGAACGCTTGCAAAAATCCTCAACGTTCCGTTTGCAGTAGCAGACGCAACGACACTTACCGAGGCGGGCTACGTTGGTGAAGATGTAGAAAATATCCTTTTAAAGCTTATTCAAAACGCAGATTATAATATAGAAAAGGCTCAAAGAGGAATAATTTATATCGACGAGATAGATAAAATTGCAAGAAAGACCGAAAACGTTTCCATAACGCGTGACGTTTCGGGCGAGGGCGTTCAGCAGGCTCTTTTAAAGATTATCGAGTCTACGGTTGCGTCAGTTCCTCCGCAGGGTGGTAGAAAGCATCCACAGCAGGATTGCATAAGAATTGACACCACGAATATTTTATTTATATGCGGTGGCGCGTTTGTCGGTCTTGATAAAATCGTTGCAAGGCGCAAGGATAATTCTTCCTTCGGCTTTGGCGGAGAAATTAAAAAAGACGGTGAAAACACCTCGGTTTATTTAGAAGACGTTCAACCTCAGGACTTGACTAAGTTTGGGCTTATTCCCGAGTTTGTAGGCAGAATGCCGATAACCGTAAGCTTGCACGCGCTTGACGAAAAGGCTCTCGTTAAAATTATGACAGAGCCTAAAAACGCAATCGTTAAGCAGTATAAAAAGCTCGTTGGCTTTGACGACGTAGAGTTAGAGGTAACCGACGATGCGGTTTTAGAGGTTGCTAAACGTGCAATTTCTTTAAAGACGGGTGCAAGAGGTCTTAGAACTATCTTTGAAAATTTAATGCTCGACAGTATGTATCATATTCCCAGCGAAAAGGATATTCAAAAGGTTATTATAGATAAAGAGGTTGTTTTGGGCAATAAGACACCTGAGATTGTCAGAAAGGATATAGCGTAGCATCACGCAAAATAAAAAGCCAAGCATCGCTTGGCTTTTCTAATGCAAAAACAGTAAATAATCGACTTATAGATAGGTTTTTTGGTAAAAACGCCGTTGCATTTATTTGCAACGGCGTAATTTTTATTATGAAATTGAATTAATCCTGCTTACGGTTTTTAGCCCATTCCTTCATGCGTAAATCTCTTGATAAGATTTTCTTTCTGAGTCTGATAGAAACAGGGGTGACCTCTACGAGCTCGTCGTCTGCAATAAATTCAAGACATTGCTCTAAAGAAAGAAGAGTGGGGGTAACGAGCTTTAACGCCTCGTCACTGCCTGAGGCTCTGTTGTTTGTGAGGTGCTTTACCTTACATACGTTTACCGTTAAGTCCTCGTCACGGCTGTTTTCGCCAACGACCTGACCTTCGTAAACCTTTTCGCCTGCGCCAAGGAAGAGTGTACATCTTTCTTGAGCATTGAAAAGACCGTATTGAGTGGTAACGCCCGTTTCAAATACAACTAAGCTACCTCTCGTTCTTGCAGGGATATCGCCCTTGTATTCTTCGTAGCCTGCAAACACGTGGCTCATAATACCAAAGCCCTTTGTATCTGTAAGCATTTCGCTACGGTAACCGAAAAGACATCTTGCAGGAATTTTAAACTGAAGCTTAGTAGTGCCTCTGTCGTCTGCAGTCATTTCTATAAGCTCGCCCTTTCTTGCACCAAGCTTATTCATAATCGCGCCCACGTAATCGTTAGGAACTTCAACAACGAGGTCTTCCATAGGTTCGTGAGTTTTGCCGTTGATTTCTTTAAAAATAACCTTTGGGCGAGATACTTGGAATTCATATCCCTCTCTTCTCATATTTTCAATGAGAATAGAAAGGTGCAATTCGCCCCTACCGAAAACCTTAAAGGTGTCTGCGCTGTCAGTTTCTTCAACGCGCATAGAAACGTTAGTTTCTATTTCCTTAAAAAGCCTTGCTCTTAAATGTCTGGATGTAACGTATTTACCCTCTTTACCTGCAAACGGACTGTTGTTTACCATAAAGAACATAGAAACGGTAGGCTCGTCTATTGCGACAAAGGGGAGCTGTTCTATACAGTCGGGCGAGCAAACTGTTTCGCCTATATTTATCTTTTCAATACCCGAAAGAGCAATGATGTCGCCCATTTCGGCGTTTTCAACTTCAATACGCTTAAGACCTTCAAACTGGTAGAGCTTGCCAACTCTTGCGCTTGTAGTCGTTTTGTCCGTATGAATCAAAGTAACGGGTTGACCGTCCTTTATCTTACCTCTGACAATTCTGCCTATGCCTATTCTGCCAACGTATTCGTCGTAGTCGACGTTACAGATAATTGCTTGCAAGGGCTCGTCGAGCTCGCCTTGTGGGGCAGGGATTTCAGATAAAATAGTATCGAGAAGGGGGCTCATACTGTCGCCGTGCTCGGTGGGAGAGGTGGATGCCCAGCCCTGCTTTGCGCTTGCGTAAACAACCTTAAAATCAAGTTGGTCGTCGTTAGCGCCAAGCTCAATAAACAGGTCTATAATACCGTCAATCGTCTTATCAAGGTCACCGCCCTTGTCAATTTTATTAACGCAAACGATAGGCTTTTTGTTAAGTGATAACGCCTTTTTTAAAACGTATCTCGTTTGAGGCATGCAGCCTTCAACTGCGTCTACTAAAAGAACGACGCCGTCTACCATAGAGAGAATACGCTCAACCTCACCGCCAAAGTCTGCGTGTCCGGGGGTGTCGATAATATTTATTTTAGTGTCTTTATAAATAACGGCAGTATTTTTAGCAAGGATAGTAATACCCCTTTCCTTTTCGATATCGCCACTATCCATAACTCTGTCTGCAACCGCCTCGTTTGCGCGGAAGATATTATTTTGCTTTAAAAGACCGTCAACCAGGGTGGTTTTGCCGTGGTCAACGTGGGCTATAATTGCAATATTTCTTACGCTGTTTCTAATTCCCATATAATTTCTCCTTTAGTCCACAAAATAGTATAATCTTATTAGAAAAATTTGTCAATTAAATGAAAATACTTTTAAAAAATAGACATTTTTTAAAGAATGTGTTACAATTTAAGTATGAAAAAGATACTTATGATAGCAACGGGAGGAACTATTGCGTCCAGGCTCGGGGATAACGGGCTTTCACCGCAAATGAGTGGGGAAGAATTGCTTTCTTACGTTCCTCAAATAAAGGAGTTTTGCGAGGTTGAGTGTATTCAGCTTATGAATATTGACTCCACCAACTTTTCGCCCGTAGAGTGGGAATTGCTCGCTAAAACAATCGAGCAAAATTACGAAGGGTACGACGGGTTTGTTATATGCCACGGAACGGATACTATGGCGTATACGTCAGCCGTGCTTTCTTTTCTTATTCCCAAAAGCCCTAAGCCTATCGTTATAACAGGCTCTCAAAAGCCTATTGATCTAATGATTACAGATGCTAAAAACAATCTTTTAGACAGCTTTTTGTATTGCGTCAGTAAAAAGGCTTGCGGTGTTAGCATAGTCTTTAACGGCAAGGTTATAAACGGCGCAAGGGCTAAAAAGATGTATTCCAAAAATTACAACGCCTTTTCGAGTATAAACTATCCGTTAGTTGCGATAATTCAAGACGGAAAGGTAATGAGCTACCGTGACAGAAAGTATTCGGGTAAGCCTGTGTTTTACAGTAAGCTTGACCCGTCCGTCGGTGTGTTTAAGATTATTCCCGGCGCAGACAGCAAGGTTTTAGACCAATATTTTAGCTTTTACGACGCGGTAGTTGTAGAAAGTTTTGGTACGGGTGGTATTCCCGACGGAGAAAACAGAGGGTTTTATTCGGTAATAGAAAAGTGGAAAAAGAAAGGTAAAATTCTCGTAATGTGTACGCAGGTCGTAAACGACGGTAGCGATATGACCGTTTATAAGGTGGGAAAAAGTCTTAAAGAAAAATACGGATTTTTAGAGTCTTACGATATGACGCTTGAAGCGGTGGTTGCCAAGCTCATGTGGATACTTGCAATTACAAAAACGCCTTATAAGGTTAAGAAAATGTTCTACCGTAACGTGGTAGACGAAATTTTATACACAGAGGAATAAAATGATTAGAAAATTTGCCAGATACTACAGACCGCATTGGAAGCTGTTTTTACTTGATATGATTTGCGCACTGCTCGTTGCAGTTTGCAATCTCGTATATCCAAAGGTTGCGGGTGAAATTACAAAGGTAAGAGAGATAAACTTCGTAATTATGTGGGGTAGCGTGCTACTCGGCATATTCGTTTTAAAAGCCGTGCTCAATTATATAATCGCATACTGGGGGCACGTAGTCGGCGTAAGAATTCAAGGCGATATGAGAAGAGATTTGTTTAATCATCTTCAAAAATTACCGTTTTCTTATTATGACGAAACAAAAACAGGCTCTATAATGAGCAGACTTATAAACGACTTGTTTGAAATCTCAGAGCTTGCCCATCACGGACCCGAGGATATCTTCTTATCGCTTGTAACCATGATTGGAGCACTTATTATGGTGTTTACCATACACCCTCTTTTATCTCTCGTGGTTATAGTCGTTCTTCCGTTAATAATATTGATTGCCGTAAAGCTCAGAGGGGGAATGATGAAGTCTTTCAGGCTTTCGAGAGAAAAAACTGCGGAGATAAACTCTGCGGTAGAAAGCTCTGTTTCGGGTATAAGAGTATCTAAGGCATATACTGCCGAGGTGCACGAAAACGAAAAGTTCAACCATGCAAACGAAGGACTTCAAAGCGCAAGAGCAATGCAGTATAAGGCAATGAGTAATTTCCATACTGCAATGAGCTTTTCAATGGACTTTTTATATTTGCTTGCCTTTGTTGCAGGCGGTATACTTTATTGCTTAGACTGGATACAAATAGACGGTCTTACCGCATACGTTTTGTACGTAGCAAGCCTTATAACTCCTATAAGAACCTTCGTTGCAATTTTTGAGCAAATTCAACAGGGCATGACCGGGTTTGAAAGATTTCAGGAAACGCTTGCCGAAATACCCGAAAATGAAACAAAAACCCCTGTAGAAGTCGATAAATTGCAGGGTAACATTGTTTTTGACAACGTAAGTTTTAGATATAAAAAGCAAAAGGACGACGAGGAAAGCCTTATTTTAAACGACCTCTCTTTAAATATAAAGGCAGGCGAAACGGTGGCTTTAGTAGGTCCGTCGGGCGGTGGAAAGACTACGCTTTGTAACCTTATTCCAAGGTTTTACGAGATTGACGAGGGCAGAATTTCAATCGACGGAATAGATACTCGTGATATGAGATTTTACGACCTTCGCAAAAATATAGGTATAGTAGCTCAAGACGTGTTTATATTCAGCGGTACGGTAAAGGACAATATCGCATACGGTGATTTTTCTGCGACCGACGAGCAAATTTACGAGGCTGCAAGGCTTGCCAACATTCACGATTTTATAACCTCGCTCGACGATGGATACGACACGTACGTAGGTGAAAGAGGTGTTAAGCTCTCGGGTGGACAGAAGCAGAGAATAGCCATAGCAAGGGCTTTCCTTAAAAACCCACCGATACTTATTTTAGACGAGGCTACGAGTGCGCTTGACAACGTTACCGAAATGCAAATTCAAGAGGCCCTCGAAAGACTTAGCGTCGGCAGAACGACCATAGTCGTTGCACATAGACTTTCAACCGTTAAAAATGCCGACGAGATTATCGTTATAGATAGCGATGGGGTAAAGGAAAGGGGCACGCACGTTGAGCTTTTGGCTAAAAACGGAATTTACGCAACCCTTTACAATTATCAATTCAGAAACGCTTGATAGGTTTAAAATGCTAAATAATAAAGACATAATAGAGCTTTTTAATAAAGATGAACAGCATTTTGCCCTTGCAAAATACGTTTTAGACAAGGGCGGTGAGGTCTTGTATGCCGAAAAAGACGGGCTTTTGATGCTTTTTAAGGGTATTCACGTGCTTTTCGGCACGAGTAAGGACGGGCTTAAAAAAGCCCTTTCTCTGGTTGAAAGGGCTGACTGCTTTGTTTGCTCTTCAGAGGAAGAAAGCTGTGCCGTGCTGAAAAGGTTTAAAAATATAACAAGACAAAAGCCTTGCTATCAGATACTTTATAAAAAGCCTTTTGGGGTGGAAATCCCACGTGAAACAGTTGTAAAGGTGCTGGAGCCAACCGATGAAAATATAGACTTTGTAACAAAGACATACACGTTGGGCTTTGCAAGAGAGGATATTAAAAGGCTAATGACAGACTTTACCTTTTACGCAACTTATACAAACGGAGAGATTTCCGGCTATATCGGAAGGCACGACGAGGGCTCTGTCGGTCTACTTGAAATTATGCCTAAATTCAGGCGTATGGGGCTTGGCGCGTTTTTGGTGGATTATTCTGTCAAAAAGGTAAACGAGCAGGGTGACGTTGCATACTGTAATATAGAAGTATCTAACGAAAAAAGCTTAAAAATGCACTTGAAAATGAATTTTATTCCATCGGATAAATTTGTGTATTGGTGTAATTAATCGACTTATAAGTGACTTTTTAATTAAAAGAGGACTAAATGAGAGTATTTTTAACCGTTTTAGACAGCTTTGGAATAGGCGAGCTTGCAGACGCCGAAAGGTTTGGCGATAAGGGCAGTAATACCTTAAAAGCTTGCTTTAAAAGCGGAAGGCTTGATATTCCAAATATGACGAGCCTTGGGCTTTATAATATTGACGAAATCGATTTTGGCAAAGGGTGCGCAAGTCCTATCGGCGCATACGGAAGAATGCTCGAAAGGTCAAACGGAAAGGATACCACGGTTGGGCATTGGGAAATTGCGGGCGTAATTTCGAGCGAGCCGTTGCCAACCTACCCAAACGGATTTCCGGATGAGGTTGTCAAGGAATTTGAAGAAAAAACAGGAAGAAGGGTTTTGTGCAATAAGCCGTATTCGGGTACGGAGGTTATTAAGGACTACGGCGAGGAGCACTTAAAAACGGGCGCTCTTATAGTTTATACTTCGGCTGACAGCGTTTTTCAAATTGCCTCGCACGAGGAAGTTGTGCCAACAGATGAGCTCTATAAGTATTGCCAAATTGCAAGGCAAATTTTAGTCGGTAAGCATGGCGTTGGGCGTGTTATTGCCCGTCCGTTTACAGGTGAGGATAAAAACACCTTTAAGCGCACGGCAAACAGACGGGATTTCTCGCTTACACCGCCAAAGCCAACACTTTTAGACTACATGAAGGATAGCGGCATAGACGTTTGGGGAGTTGGCAAGATAAGTGACATCTTCGGTGGAAGGGGGCTTACAAAAAGCTTTAAAACAAAGTCTAATGCGGACGGTATAAACGTAACTAAACGGCTTATAGGCGAGGATTTTAACGGTTTATGCTTTGTAAACCTTGTCGATTTCGATTCTGTATACGGGCACAGAAACAACGTTTTGGGCTACACCGAGGCTTTAAATTATTTTGATAAAGAGCTTGGCGAAATTTTAAGCAAGCTCAGAAAAGACGATTTGTTTATAATTACTGCAGATCACGGCTGTGATCCGTCTACTCCGTCCACAGACCATTCGAGAGAAAGCGTTCCGCTTCTTATATACGGAAGAGGAGTTAAAGATATTAATTTAGGTATAAAAGATAGCTTTTCGGACTTGGCAAAGACTATTGCAGATTTGTTCGGTATCGAAAACTCGTTAGACGGTAAATCGTTTAAGAAGGATATTACGTTATGAAGAAGAAAAAGATAAGTCTTATTTGCACGTTGCTGTCAATAGCCGTTGCTTTTGCATATTTAGCTCTTGCAATCGTGCTTGTTTACAGAACGGTACACGCCAAAGAGTACGTGCCAACTGCAGACAGCAATTTATGGATAATGAACGTGCTGAAAAGATTAAAGGATGCAGGTTTTAACATATTCTTTTCTATAATGGGCATAGTGCTTTCTGTTGTGCTTGCTCTTTACCGTTTCACACTTGCATATTTTTACTTTAAGATTTTCAAATCGGACGACGTTTTCTATAAGGCAAGACTTGGTGAAATAGTTTTCTTCTCTGTTTTGGCAGGCGGAGTAATCGCGGTTACCGCATGGCTTTGTTGGGGGATTAAGGGCGTTTTACCGGTCGAGGTTCAGCCGTTTGTTTACGTACTGTTCTTTACGTATATTTTCTTATGCTCGTTGCCACTTTTTGAAATAATATTCGTATTCTTAGCAAAATTATTTGTGACTAAGCCTACGGAGAGCGTGCCAACGAGAAAGGGTATTATGCAAGAGCTTGACGACCTGGCAGATAAAGCCGCAGAGGAAATTGTGGGCAAGCAGGCTGAAAGAGAAGAGGTCGTTCTACAGTCAACGCCTGTCACTGTAAGCGCAGCAGTCGAGGCTGTGAAGCCTCGCGTCAGACAGGTTGCCCAATACGTCACTCCGTTTTGGGACGTGGATGATGACCTTTGCAAGGATATTACTACCGCATTTGCAAAATCGGGTATTCGCAAAAAAAGAAGAAAGCCCTCTTACAGTAGCGCTGCCCTCCGAATTAAAAAGAGTATCAGCCGTAAAAAGCGACTTAAAATTATGTCGCCTGCAAAGATCAGACTTAGGTACAAAAAAGCCGATGCAATTGAAGGGGTTAAGGCTATAAAACGCAAATAATTGTCTTATAAGTTGATTATCTGTCAATTTGATAAAAAGAAGAATACAGTTAATCTGTTATGAAATCGTAAAGCATTTAGGAGGTGTACGGTGAGGCGTAATTTTAACAAGCTGGTCATACTCGTTATATTACTATGTTGCTTTGTGCTGGGCGGATGCACGGATGCATTGTTAAGCTGTAGCGAGGTCGGACAAAAAATGCAAGCATTGGAAGATATAGAAGCTCATGGAGATTATACGTTTCAACAGGGCGGTCTTTACATCTATAAGGATGAGAGTTTTTCTATTTCAAGCATTTTGGGGAATAAGCGCGCTGAATACGGTATGAGGAAGGGCTCGCAGCAGGAAACTCTTCAAACCAGTGAAAACGGGGATTACGTGTATACTTTATACAGCTTTGGAAAATATACTAAAAACGATGTTGGTTACAGGGACGTTTTACTGTCGCGTGCGCCGAGGAGTCGCCCCAGAGAGGTTGAGGTTGTGGTATCACTCAAGCAGGTAACGGGACGGGAGCCATACTTTTATTTTTTAGGTAACTATTTAATTTTTGTAAGTAACGATATATACGCTTATGAAATCGGAGCATTCAAAGAGGTTAAGCATTTTAAAATTGATTATTTTGCCGGTGACGAGGCGTTTACGAGAAACGAGTATTTTGCTATTTGTCAGCTTATAGGAAATGGGCAAGGGTATAATTACATAATTTTAGATGAAAATCTTAATGAATACTCATTTCAGAGCCTTCGCCAAATCAGACTTATAGATATCTATAAAGATTATTTTATAGTAAGCAGGGATGAGGTTTATAATTTTAAAACCAACGAGCAGTTAGATGCGGAAACGGCTTCTTTAATATACGATGAAGAAGAGGAAGAAAATCAAAAACGGTTGGCGGAAAAGCAAACGTTTATCTATAAAGGTGTAAAGTACAGTTGGCATGCCGAGGATGTGGACAACTCCGAATCTACAGCAGAGAGTGACGGTGATGGGCAATACACCTATTATCCCGATTTGGTTATAAACAATCTCCAAACGGGTGAAAGGCATGTGCTTACCGAAGAGGAATTTTCCCGTCAGGCGTCTGAAATTATAGATGCGCTTGGAACTATGGTGTATTGCGATCAAATTTTATCGGAAAACGGTGAGCTGTATTTTGTTTTCGACTACACCACGCCGGACTTTGAGTCGGGTGATACTCCCGCCGTGTTTTTTAAATACGATGAGCAAAGCGGAGAGCTGCTGTATATCGGTTGCTCATATTATTATTACCTTACCCACGTGTACGTAGGAAAGGTCTTCTGAAGGATAACAAAGCAAAAGGAAAGCAGACAGGCTACAGCCGTCTGCTTTTTTGATGTTAAATATAAGTGAAAAGGTAACGGTAATAAAAACGGCAAGCCTTATCAAGGCTTGCCGTTTTTATGGTGCGAACGATGAGATTTGAACTCACACGGTTGCCCACAGGCGTCTGAAACCTGCGCGTCTGCCATTCCGCCACGTTCGCGTTTAACGGATAGGCGTACTATCCGATTGTTTTAAGCTAAATTATAAAGATATATAACAATGAATAAATGTAAGCCGATGCCAAGCACGTTTATAACGGTAAAATACCAGTGCTTGGTCTTGTGCCGTACAAAGTACATTGCAAACAGCCCGCCCAAAGCACCGCCTAAAAGGGATAGAGATAAAAGAACCTTCTCGGGAATCCTCCACGCACCGCTTTTTGCCTTTGCTTTGTCAATAGCGTAAGCGAAAAAGGTTATCACCGACGAGGCTGAAATAAAAATTAAAAAGTAATGATAAAGTTCCATAAATCAGTTTATAAGGCGATTATTCGTTATTTTCTGTTGTGTCGTCCGCTGTTTCGCCTTGATTTGACGGCTTTTGCTTTAACGGCTTTACGTTTATTATGCCAAAGCTCATAAGCGTTACTATTTGTGCGGGTATGCCTATTATAAATATAAGCCAAGCTGACCTGGAGGTTGCCATCCAAACGATGCTGTACGCAACCAATAATATCGACCAGATAAGCAACGAAACAAAAAGAAATTTTACCAATCGCTTTTTTGCCCAAACGGAGCTGAATATAAGCAGGATTATAAAATAAAGTGGCAACGGAAGAACAAAACAGCTTATCAAATTATAGTGTAATAAGTCAGGCCTTGCCGATTGAACCGAAACAAATACCGAAAGGGCGCAAACTAAAAGAGCGATAACGACTATTGAAGAAATGAGCAATCGGTTTTTCTTGTGTACGGATTTTTCGTAATTCGTCGTTTCCTTGATAGGCTCGCTTTCCGGGTGCTCACTTACCAAAAAGTCTATCGTTACGCCAAAAAAGGTCGCAATGCCCTTTAAAACTGCAACGTCCGGTATGGATTCACCGCGCTCCCATTTGGAAACTGCCTTGTCAGAATAATTTATCTTCTCCGCAAACTCTACCTGAGTTATTTTTATCTGCTTTCTAAGGCGTATTAAGTTTTGTGCGAATATCGATTTAATATCTTCCAAAATTAAAACTCCTTATGGCTTAAAAAGTCAAACAGCCAATTATTGCATTTGTTGTATTATCAACTGCATTGTACCATATTTTAAATAAAAAATCAAGGCTTTTCACATACTTTTTAATTAATTCTACTGTGAGTAGAGTCGGTTTTTGTAAAATTCTACTTTCAGTTTTTGCGCTTTATAATCTTTCAATGTGAGAATAGGTTGTAAAAAACAGCTGAAAGGGATAGACTAAAATCAAAAAACAAAGGAGGCTGAAATGCAGTTTCATAACGGACTTAAAATTACCGTTTTCGGCGATTCGATAGGCAAGGGCATAACGACGGACAACGGTAAAATAGAAAAGCTTTCAAGCAGCGCGGTGGAAATTTTTGAGCAGGAATATGGAGTGAAGGTGGATAACCGTTCAATTTACGGGCAATCGCTTAAAAGGATATGTCAAAAGGGCTTGATAGATAAATATATTAATGAAATATCTGCAGATAAGCAAAACGTGGCAGTTTTGGAATTGGGCGGAAACGACGCAGATTTTGATTGGAAGCGTGTTGGCAGTGAGCCCGGCATGAACCATACTCCGCAAACCCCAATAAAGGAATTTTCATCACTTTACGGCGAAACTGTTAAAAAATTAAAAAACGCGGGCGTTAAGGTAGTTGCGTGTTCAATAGTGCCGATTGATTCGGAAAGGTTTTTTAATAAGGTCATCGCATCGCTTACCGATAAAAGCAGGGTAATGGAATTTTTCAGGGGAGATTTTAACACTATTCACCGCCATCAGGAAATGTTCAATAACGAAATTTTAAAAAATGCCTATGCAAACGGGGTTGGGGTTATCGATTTAAGACAAAAATTTTTAGATACCAACGACTTCGAGGGGCTTATGTGCCAGGACGGTATTCATCCGAACAGCAAGGGGCATTGCCAGATTTATAACGCTGTAAACGAATTTTTAGCAACGTATTAACTTTTGTTGACCTTTTTTTAAAAACACGCTATAATTGGCGTATGAAAGATAAGTTGAAGAAATTAATCATACAGCTTTATAACGATAAAAGGATAAGATTTTTGTTTGTAGGGTGCTTAAATACCTTGGTCGGTACCGGTACTACACTCATCTGTTACCTTATAATGGGCTACGGGCTTTTTGATCAAACGGACATAAAGGGGTGGCAAAATCTTTTGGCTACGTTTATCGGTTATGCGGTAGGCACGGTAAACAGCTATTTATGGAATAAATTTTTTACCTTTAAATCAAAGGAAAGGTCGTTTGCAGAGGTTGCCAGGTTTGTCGGTGTTTGCATGGTGCAATACGGTGTAAATTTCGGGCTTACGTTACTTGCAAAAAGGTTTATACAAATGCACTTTGTATACACAATAGCAGTCACGTTAATATGTATGGTGATATCCTTTATTGGGCATAGCCTTTTCTCGTTTGGCAAAAAATTTGCTAAAAATCAAGATAAATAAAACGTGTGAGGAGTGAAAGGTTAACTTTCACTCCGTTTTTATTGCAATAAAAAAATATTTGTGTTAAAATCATATGGTATCGAGGGCTTTAAAAAAGCCCTTTTAAAAGGAAGAATAGCGATGAAATTTACCGAATTTACAATTTCTACCACAACCGAAGCGCAAGAGCTTGTTGCAGATATTATGTGGCAATACACCTCTTACGGCGTTGCAATCAGCGACGTTAAAGATGTCGTGGAGCTTATCAACGACAGAAAGTCTACCTGGGACTATTTGGACGACGAGGTTTTAAAGGAGCTCAATTCAACGGTCACGCTTGTAAAGGCTTACGTTGCCCTGGATATTGCCGACGAAACGTTGGCAAAAATTGAGGCGGATCTTAGCACCTTAAAGCAAAACTGTAACGGCTTTATGGAAACGGGTAGCCTGGAGATAGTCAAGAGGGTGGTTGACGGTGACGATTGGATTGAAATCTGGAAAAAGCATTACCGCCCAATAGAGCTTGGAGGAGTTGTGGTTTGTCCTGCATGGATAGAGCATGACGTAAAAGAGGGGCAGGTTGAGGTTTTAATCGATAGTAACATGGCTTTCGGTACGGGTGAGCACGAAACCACGTCTATGGTAATAGAGATAATGCAGGATTATATCAGGCATGCAAATACCGTTATAGACGTGGGAACGGGTAGTGGAATACTTGGTATAGCCGCTGCTAAGCTCGGTGCTGAAAGAGTTGTTATGACTGATATAGACTACGTAGCCGTAAAATCGGCTAAGCACAATTGCGAGCTTAACCAAGTTGCAGATAGGTGTGAGGTTGCGCTCAACAATCTTTTTGACGACAAAAGCGTGGTCGGTGAGCTGGTGCTTGCAAATATAACGGCAGACGTACTTCTTATTTTGTCAAATACCATAACCGATAACGTTGCCCCAAACGGTGTTATGGTTATGAGCGGAATTATAAAATCGCGTGAAAACGAGGTTATAGCCAGGTATTCCTCGCTCGGCTTTGAGCTGGAAAAGAGGGTAAATAAGGGCGAGTGGGTTGCAATCGCTATGAGAAAGGTATGAAAGCCGTAGTATTTACCTTGGGCTGTAAGGTAAACTCTTGCGAGAGCGCGTCGCTTATGACAGGGCTTAAGGAGCTTGGCTTTGAGGTTAGTGATAAGCTTGGCTTTGCAGAACTTTATATAATAAATACGTGCGCGGTTACCGCAGAGGCTGAGAAAAAATCCAGACAAACCATAGCAAGGGTCAGAAGATTTAATCCAAATGCTAAAATTATCGTAACGGGGTGCGCGTCGCAAAAATCCCCTCAGGATTTTTTAAAAAAAGAGGGGGTAACGCTTGTTACCGGTACTAATTCTAAGGATAAAATAATAGACCAGCTTGAAAGTGAGGGGCTTATAATTTGGGAGGAAAAGGATTATTACGAAAAATACCTGCCCGAAAACCCCGATAAAACAAGGGCGTATATTAAGGTGCAGGACGGCTGTAATAATTTTTGCAGTTACTGCATTATTCCCTATTTAAGGGGTAGAACAAGGTCGAGAAATCCTGATAGAGTAATAGAGGAAATTCAAAGGTTAAGTCCTGTCGAGGCTGTAATAACAGGCATTAATTTGTCCGCCTACAATTATCAGGGAATGGGGCTTAAAGGGCTTATAGACAGGCTTTCTGAGGTAAATTGCCGTATCAGATTGGGCTCGCTTGAGGTTGGTGTTATAACCGAGGAGTTTTTGAAATCGCTCAAGGGGCTTAAGGATTTTGCTCCGCATTTCCATCTTTCTCTCCAGTCTGGGGCTAACGCAACTCTTAAGGCAATGAACAGAAGATATACCCGGGAGGAGTATCTTGAAAAGTGTGAGCTTATTAAAAAACACTTTACGGGCTGTGCAATAACAACAGACGTTATAGTTGGATACTCAACCGAAACGCAAGCCGACTTTGAAGAAAGCTTAGACCTATGCAAAAGGGTCGGCTTTGCTGATATTCACTGTTTTCCTTATTCAAAAAGAGAGGGTACTGTCGGCGCAAGACTGAAGGAGCTTCCAAGCGACGTTAAGGGTGCGCGTATGGATGCTGTTTTAGCTGTTAAAAAAGAGCTTAAGGAGAATTTTATCAAGCTCAACCTCGGCAAGGCGTCAGAGGTTATCCCCGAGGATAAAGAAGACGGTTTTACCGTTGGTTACACCGAAAATTACATCAAGGTATACTTGGATTGCCAAACAGATTCAAAGAAGGTAAAAGTAAGGCTTTTATCACCGTTTAAGGACGGGGCGTTGGCAGAAATAATATAAGTGAGGAAATTTATATGGAAGGATGTTTATTCTGTAAGTTTGTAAGCGGAGAGTTCAGTGTTGACAAGGTTTTTGAAAACGAGGACTTTATCATTATAAGAGATATAGCTCCAAAAGCAAAAAATCATTTTTTAGCAATACCTAAGATTCATTTTAAATATTTAGCGGAAATGACCCCAAAGGATGCCGAGGCGGTTGGCAGAATATTGAAAACAATACCGACGTTAGAGGATGTTTTACAGTTAAAATCGGGCTATAGGCTTGTTATTAATCAGGGTGACGATGCGGGTCAGACTGTTCCTCATCTTCATATTCATATTCTGTCAGGACAAAAAATGGAGTGGAATCCCGCATAAAATGTTTTTTATAAGCGGTTAAAAATGCTTGACATATATGCGTTTGGTCTGTTATAATAGCCAAGCAATAACGACGTGCCGTAGGGCAAAGGAGGGTTGAAAAATGTCTACTGTAAGAGTTGGAGAAAACGAGTCTTTGGATAATGCACTCAGAAGATTTAAGAGAAAGTGCTCAAGAGACGGTATCATCGGCGATTTACGTAAGAAGGAGCATTACGAAAAGCCTTCCGTAAGACGTAAGAAAAAGGCTGAGGCTGCAAGAAAGAGATCTTCTAAAGCATAAGCAACAAAAGAGAAAAGATTTACACCCGAAAAAGCTTTCGGGTGTATTTTTTTATTTCCGAAAGAACGTTCGTTTACAGGCTATTGCCGGTAACAGTAAAATATAAAATTTCGGAGAAGGTTATGCAACAAACAAAAAGTATAAAAAGCGTGGCAAAAGAGGCGAAGATGCGCCTTAAAAACAGATTTTGGGAAGACTATAAAAAGGAAGTGGAAAGCAGCGTTAAGGCTGCAACCGAGGAGGGGTTTGCCAAATCGGGCGTTGAAAGTTATTTTAAAAAGCTTGTAGTCAAAAGTGTCAGAGGAACAAGTGAGGAGGACGAGAGATTTTACGGCAGGGTAAAGGCAATGCTTGATGAAGAGGGAGCTAGGCCTTGTAATGCGCTTGACAGGCTTATGGATAAGGCAATTTTTGAAAAGCTCAATTACGAGGAGAGAGAAAGATACCTTTTTTGTCTGGCAAAACGCTACGGCGATGCGCTTATTCGCTATGAAGGAGAGCGGGGTATAGAAAAGGTGTTGGGTAGATAATCGCGCTATAAGCCCACTAATAAAAAAGGTATAAAGGCAAAAAAATCAGGTTTTTGATGGTTTATGTCTTTCAGAATTGTAAAAAATGGGGTAATAGGTCGAAAAAATTAAAAAA
>JAFVQT010000008.1 GCA_017504655.1 Clostridia bacterium
TTACCTCCTTTAAATTCGAATATCGTGTAAACAGCAAAAGCCACTTAACAGACGATTTAATTGCGCGCGAAAAGAACAAACTACGCCTGTCTGTAAAGATTATCTCAAACTCTGACACGGCTGTCAACTCCTTTTCGTAAACTTTTCGCACTTTGATTATTTTATTGTATCACAAAAGTGTGAATAAATCAAGGCGTTTAGACTCATTTGTAAGAATTCACGTGTAAGTTTGTTTGAAAATTTTGTTTACAAAAACGGAGAAATAATTGATAAAGGTTGGATAGAATGGAATCATGAAAGCAGAAAAACCCTTCTATAGCACGATTATTGCATTATTTACCCAAAAGCAAATCTCCTATCTCCGTCTGTCGGTAGGGGTGTAACTTTTGCTCAAAGGTTATTTTTCTTGGGTTTTATAACTGTGCGACCTGCAATAAAATAGAGCCGTATTTGCTTGGCATCGCCAAGCAAATACGGCTCTTTACTGTTTATTCTGCTATTTCTTTAATCCCAAGCCTTTAAGCCTTGATTAGTCATTTCACCTTTTTCATATATTGACTTAAAGTCCTTACGCATAATGTCCAAATAGTTTACAGCTACTACGTAACTATACGAAAGTGGAACGTATTCCTTCATACGAACAGATACAACGGGTGCAGTATAAGAGGTGTTTCCAACATAGCAGCTGGTGTATTCAGAGGTGGGCGCCTTCTTGTTAAAGAGATATTCTGTCGCCATCTTACTCTCATATGCAGTTCTATTGTTGTAAATCGAAGACGTACTGTACACGTCGTTTCTACCCGAAACGTAAGAAGATGCTCCCGGAATATATACACCAACACCAAAGCCCTGATCGTTTACCCAAGCAAACCAGTCTTCGGGGTGATGGTTATTGATATGGGCATTTTCATCCCACCAACCAAGCAGCTCAGGCTGGATATCGTAGGTGGTATCTTCTAAGTTCCAAGGATCGTTACCCGTATAACAAACATATGTGCTGAGCGGATGCACGATGTACGTCGCAGGGATTTCAAGTGTATGCTTTGGAATATTTTCCATATCGGTAAAGCCGTTCCAGTCAACAAAACGGTTATCTACAAATAACATTCCGTCTTTAATAGTATACCAGTTTTCAATATATGATTTGGTGGTTCTGCCGAATTTCACCTCTTCATAGTCATCGCCTTTATGCTCGGGGCGCGCACTTCCGTTACCCCAGTCCATCGCTCTTACCTTTACGTAGATGTAGTTATCAGCCACCTCATAGTCGATAATTTGCGAAAAATTACACACCTCGTCTCCGCCTTGTACGGGGTTGTACGGCCAGTAATAGCCCTCTCTCGTTGCAGTATAACTCCAACGTCTGTCATAACCGTTTGCGCCCGTTGCCTCTTGCATTGTACCGCCTATGTCAGCATAGTACGATTGTTGAATTTCTCTGCCCGCATCACATATATTGATTAAGTTAACCGAAGAGGAAAGCTCAATCATTGCATCCTCTTTTGCATTAACGCCGATATAAACGTTGTTATCGTAGTCGATAATCTCGTCAACGGACAAACCTTCCCATGAGGTTTTTTCCAAGTAAGAAAGCGTTCCGCCCATGGCAAGGTCGGCACCGACCTTCAAATTATCTTTTTCGATATATACTTCTTTATCGTGCTCAGGCACTTCTCTATCTGCCACCGACACGTCGGAAAGCTGTACTTCAGCCATATTCGCATCCAGGTTCTTTAAGGTGACAGAAATTAAATATTTATCAAATAAACCAACGCCGTTATATCTAAAAGCATCTAAAAACTGCTTGAATTCAACCGTTTTTGAGGAGGCCTCGATAAAGAACTCCTCTTTGACGATTTGCGAAGGGTCGTCTACGTTTCTGTATTTAAACTCGCCCAGAAGATTCGCATTTGTCTTCAACGTTAATTTTACATATTCATTGCCCGATATGTTTTTATCGATAATAAAGCTTTCGCTTCCACCGCTCGCCAGCATAACTGTTTCTTCATTAGAAAAAACAGACTCAAATTTGTACGTTTCACTGCTACCTACTGATTCGGAAGCGTTTTCGGAAGATTTATTTGAGGATCCGTTACATGCGCAAACCGCAAACAACATCACGCATGCAAGCGTTAAACTTAAAATTTTCCGTATCATAGTTTTCTCCTTATTTCATATCCCTTATTTGAACGATTTTATTTTCCTTTCTTGAGCTTTCAGCCGCATAAATACATAAATGACCGTTTACGGAGTCGCTGAGCTTTGTAATCGACACCGAATCGGTATCGCCACTATAATATGCGACAAGGTCACGCATAATCGCAAAATCGCCACCGCTATGACCACCGAATTTTGCATTATTGATAACCTCGTTAGTAACGTCGACAGTTTCCACAGTTCCGTCAAAACGGTCCTCTGCATAACGGCGTAAGATAAATTTGTTTTCTTCGAGTTTTCCCTCTATCTCACCCATAGTGCCTACGATATGAATATATCTATCTGCTTTTGTTGAACCGCCGATCAGGTTAAAGGTTGCGCAGGATCCGTTCTCAAAATTTACGATTACGTTTTGTCTGTCAACAAGGTCACCGCCGGCTATGTAAGCACATCTGCCAAAGTTATCCTTTTTCAAAAATGCCTCTTTTTCTTCCAAGGTAATCTCATCCAAAGGCTTATTGAGCTTATCCCATACGAGGAACGGCATTACGCCAAGATAGATATACTGTCTTTTTGCTGAGTATTGGCAGGATTCTACGTGAGGACAGTCATAGCAAAATTCTGTCGCATCCGTTGGTCTCTTAGCTTGTATGAACTGAGAGCGACTGCCAAAGCTTGCAACGCGTTCGGGCTCGCTACTGTTATTAAGCCAACACATCAAATCGAGATCGTGACAGCATTTTGCGAGTAAGAACCCCGAACCGCAAGCCGATTCGCTGTTCCACTTTCCTCTGTCAAAAGCCGTCAAGTAGTGCGACGTGCAAACGTGTTCGTTCATTTCCATCGTCATAATCTCGCCGATAGTTCCTTGGCTGAGGAGCGTCTTAATCTTGCGATAGAACGGCGTATAACGGAGAACGTGACAAACGAAAACTTTACAGCCTTTTTCCTCTGCTTTTCTCTTAATGTCAAGAAGCTCTGATGCATTGTTTACAATAGGCTTTTCAATCAACATATCATAGCCTGCATCCAAAATCTTCATTGCCGTTTCATAGTGCAGTTGATCCATCGTTGCATTGATTACAATATCACAATTTGTTTTCTTTGACAAAAAGGTATCTAAAGAATTAAACAATGTGCTGTCACTTAATCCGTAACGCTCTTTTGCCTCATTTAATTTGAAAGGGTTGGGATCAACAACCCCAACAACTTCAAGCTGGTCCGGGCAATCTAAACAATAATCAGCATATACCTGTCCTCTGTTGCCATACCCAACAACAACGGCTTTTAATTTATTTATTGTCATTGCTTTATTCACACCAATTCCCTTAATTTTTTACAGCACTTTCCCCTGCTCTGCATGATGTTGAAAATTTACTTAATCTCAATTACTTTGATATAAATCTCACCCGCAGTTGAAGGCTCGCCGGCCTGTATTTTGATGACGGAAATATACTCCCATTCAAATTCTGAAAGGTCTATTTCCAAAACTGCCCATTGACCTGACGTCATGCTTCTTTGTACATCCTTCCAGAACTCTCCGCCGTTTTTTGAACCCCATGCGGTATCCGTTGCGCTGTCGCCACCGAATACCGTAATAACAATAGGCTGATTGGTAAGCTCTCCGCGAATCTGATAGGTAATATATACTTTCTTTTCCGTACCGATTGCAATATTTTCCTTTGCTCCCGTAGGTGCTAAATAGAACATTGCTGCCGCTTGAGCAAGGTCAGCCTTCAACGCGCCTTCCGTTTGGTCGTATGCACCCTTTACCCATGCGTTATCAAGATACATCTGCGCATTTTCCACAGCGGAAAAGTCAAATCCGTTTATAGGCTGGGGATCAGGCGTTTCCACCTCATACTGTTCAACCGTTATTGCTTTGATATAAATCTCACCTGCAGTTGTAGGCTCGCCGGCCTGTATTTTGATGACGGAAATATACTCCCATTCAAATTCTGAAAGGTCAATTTCCAAAACTGCCCATTGACCTGACGTCATGCTTCTTTGTACGTCCTTCCAGAACTCTCCGCCGTTTTTTGAACCCCATGCGGTATCCGTTGCGCTGTCGCCACCGAATACCGTAA
>JAFVQT010000065.1 GCA_017504655.1 Clostridia bacterium
CACCTATTACTACGCTTGTTAAACTGTCGCAAGAATAGAACGCCCAATCACCAATACTCGTTACGCTATCGGGGATAATAAATTCACTGTCGGTTTTACCTTTTGCATACTGTATGAGTTTTGTGCCGTCCTTACTGTATAAATTGCCGTCTATAGATTTATATGCAGTATTGTTTTCGCTTACCTCTATGCTTGTTAAACTGTCGCAACCAGAGAACGCATAACTACCAATACTCGTTACTCCGTCGCCTATTACTACGCTTGTTAAACTGTCGCAATCTCTGAACGCTTGATCACCAATACTCGTTACGCTATCGGGGATTTCTACGCTTGTGAGCCAAGTCCAATTATAGAAAGTATGATCTTTTATCTCTGTTATAGATTCCGGTATAACTACTTCGGTTATAAGCTGGTTATTTATATGTAAGCTTGCTCCGTTATATAATGGGTTTGCATAAGCATCACCAAACGTAATATTGCACCAACCCTCTATTTCTCCCATATAATATACGCTTGTTAAACTTCTGCAAGATTCGAACGCCTCATATCCAATACTCGTTACGCTATCGGGGATTTCTAAGCCTACTAAACTGGTGCAACCATAGAACGCTCTTTCACCAATACTCGTTACCGGCAAGCTTTGATAAGTAGTAGGTATTATAAGGTCAGTATCGTTGCACGAGCCAATGCCTACTACGGTATAACCCGTTTGGTCTGCATTGAGCTCGTATTCAAGACCTTGACTTCCTTTTGCGCCACAAACGGTGCATTCGCCCTCTACCATATTATGTCTACCGTATGTGCCGTAGCCTGCACGGCAGACGTCGCAAACAGCTAACTCCTCGCAGGTTGCCGTGCCACCTGCGTGTGCTTGCTTGGTTGAGCTGTCCTTTGCACCGCAAGTACACTCATACCAGTGATGTGTTGAGTTATATTTTAACTCGGTATAGTCGCATTCGTGTACCGATTCGGATTCCTCTTGCGACTCTGTTTCAGACTCTTCACCCGACTCAACGTCACTTTCTATAATACTTTCGGGCGCGGTTTCGCTCTCTACTACAGATTCAACTGTGCTTTCTTTTGCAGATTCTTTTTTGTTCTTTTTACACGAAACGGCAAAAAGCGCAAAGCTAACGCAAAGCATCAAAACTAAAACTTTTATGAGCTTAATCTTCATAATTCTCTCCTTTTTCACGGGTGAACATGCGTATTGGCGTTCCTTCAAAGCCAAAGGTGCGCCTTATGGTGTTTTCTAAAAATCTCAAATAAGAAAAATGCATCAGCTCGGAATTGTTTACAAAAAATACGAATGCAGGTGGATTTGTTCCGTCTTGCACGGCGTAATAAATCTTGAGTCTTCTGCCGTTTTTGGTTGGCGGTTCGGTTGCGCGTATTGCGTCGCCGACTAAATCGTTAAGCATACCCGTAGTTATACGCTTGCAAGAGTTTTCGTAAACCTCTCTTGCCAATTCGAATAGCTTATTCGTCCTTTGCCCTGTCGCTGCAGAAATGTATACCGACTTAAAATAGTCCATAAAAGCAAGGTCTACCTTAAGCTTGTTTTCAAATTCGTTTATAGTGTGGGTATCCTTTTCAATCAAATCCCACTTGTTCATAACGATTACAGACGGCTTGCCCTGCTCGTGCACGTAGCCTGCTATCTTTACGTCTTGCTCGGTTAAGCCCTCGGCAGAATCTATAACGATAAGGCATACGTCTGCACGGCGAATTGCGGCAAGCGAACGGAGCACGCTGTAATACTCAACGCCGTCCTCTACAGACCTTTTCTTTCTTATGCCCGCAGTATCTATAATGGTATATTTTTTGCCGTTTACCTCAAGCGGAGTATCTATAGCGTCACGCGTAGTGCCTGCTATGTTGGAAACAATAGTTCTGTCATAGCCCAAAAGCTTGTTTGTAAGGCGAGATTTACCTGCATTTGGCTTGCCGACTATTGCTATTTTAAGCCTGTCCGCTTCCTCGTCCACCTCAACCTGGTCAAAATACGAGCAGACCTCGTCCAAAAGGTCGCCAAGCCCCTTGGCTTGCTCGGAGGAAATACCGAAGGGAACGCCAAGCCCAAGCTCGTAAAAGTCAAACAAAATCTCCTCTTTATAAACGTCTAATTTGTTTACTGCCAATACGATGGGCTTGCCCGAGCGACGGAGCATATCCGCTACGTCGTAATCGGATGCGGTAAGCCCTGACTTTGCATCGCAGAAAAATATTATTACGTCCGCCGTATCTATAGCTATTTCGGCTTGGCTTTTAATATGACGCCACATTTCATCCGTAGATTTTATTTCAATACCGCCCGTGTCAATGAGAGTAAATGCCTTTCCGCACCACTCTGCATCTGCATAAAGTCTATCTCTCGTTACACCGGGGGTATCCTCTACTATAGAGAGCTTTTGCCCTGTTACTTTATTAAAAAAGGTTGATTTGCCTACGTTTGGTCTGCCCACTATTGCAACTAAAGGCTTACTCATTTGTACCCTCCTTAAATTTCTTGCTCGACAAGGCTTTTACAAAGCTCTCGCCCGTGCCGTTTGTTATTCTTATTTTTTTACCCGTCCTTTCGGATAACTCGCTAACCGTCATTCCGTCTAAAAACATGTCGGTTTTTTCTCTTAAAACGTGGCACGGCATTACTATTATATCGTAGCCGTCGCCCTCACTTAAAACTGCTTTTAATATATCTTGCCCCGTCAAAAGCCCCGTGCAATTTACCGTTTCGCCAAAGAAATTATTCTTTACGGCAAGAACCTTTACTGTAAGCCCTTTTACTGCGCTTTGTATCTTTTCGGCCTGCTTTTTAATAAATTCTCTTGCCGATGTGCCTGATATCAGCAGAATTTTTTTGTCAAATTTACTGCTTTTTATATTCTCGTCTATTTCGTTAAGAAATTTCGCGGTGGTACCTACGCCGTTCTCTATCTGCGGAAAGCTACCGTAAAACTCATACGGCTCAACGCTCTCGCCCGCTCTGAAATAAAACTCGTCGGCAAGCTGAATAAAGCCCGTTTTAAACTCTCCGTTTAATTTTCTCGCTAAAGAAATGACCTCTTTTGCGTAATTTTCGTCTATATCCTTTATCTCGGTAAGACCCTCTCTGAATTTAGTCATACCAACGGGCACGACCGCCATGGTCTGCACGCTTGGGTAGAGCTTAAAAAGCTCTCTTGCGGTAAATTCAAGCTCCTCGCCGTCATTATAGCCCCTTGCAAGCACGACTTGAGTGTGCATCGTTATGCCTGCGTCTGCAAATTTTTTAAGCTGAACACCTATTCTGTCTGCAAAACGGTTGCCCGTCAGCTTTTTTCTCAGCTCGCCGTTCATTGCATGAACGGAAATATAAAGAGGGCTTAACTTAAGCCTTGCAATTCTCTCCTCGTCTTCTTCGGTTAAATTGGTTAAGGTGACGAAATTTCCACACAAAAAGCTTTGGCGGTAATCGTCGTCCTTTACGTAGAGGGTATCTCTCATTCCGCAAGGCATCTGGTCGATAAAGCAAAAAATGCAGTGGTTTTGACAGGTGCGAATATCTAAATTGTCATTTTCAAAGGTAAGCCCTAAGCTCTCGTCCTCGTATTTTTCTATCTCGCAGGTAGACTCGTCACCGTTTTTTTGACGAACGGTAAGAGAAAACTCTTCCTTTTCATCGTAGTAAAGATAGTCTAATAGGTCTACTGCGCGATGCCCGTCGAATGCAAGAATAACGTCGCCCTTTTCAAGACCCAATTCCTCTCCTATTGAGTTTTTTGCAACCTCTTTTACAGTTAACATAACTCTCCGTGTTTTTTATAGCTACACAAAAGCGAGTAGCATAAGCTTTATTTTAAATGGAATTTTTCGTTTATTTTTTCAAAAATAAGGTCGGCAATGCCCTCGCCACCGTATTCTTCCCTCGGTTTTCTATGCTTTTTAAGCTCCTCGTACTCTGCACTTTTGTTTATCGCGCCCTTTATAAACTCCACACATTTTTCCACCTTGAAAATTCTTACAGCGTCCTTTACGTGGCTTACGTAATGCTCTGCTATAAGCTTTTCGATGTCGTTTGCAGAGTGGGTAACGACTATCGGCACACCGTAAAAGGCTGCCTCCATGAGCCCGTTTCCGCTCTTGCCGAGATATAGGTCGGATGAGGCTATAAGCTCTAAAACGTTATTGCAAAACTCGTATGGATAAAAGGATAAATTCCCCTTGCTCTTAAGCTTGGAAAGCCTTTCGAAAAGCTCGGGGTTTTTACCGCAAACGACGTTTACGCTTATCGGCAAATCCTCTTCTATAAGCCTTTTGCAAAGCTCCTCTGCCATGCCGATACCGTATCCGCCCTCGGTAATATACAGGGTGAATTTATCGTCGTGCCCAAGCTTTTTTCTAAGCGCTGTCTTATCCTCTGCAACGTCGAACGCCTCCTGGCGAATAGCTAAGGGCGAAAGCTTAAAATTATCGCTATTAAATCTTCTTTTGAATTTTCTTGCCCTTTTATATCCCTCGGGCATAGAAATCATAGAAAAATCGGTGTGATATCTGAATAAAGCATTTGCGTGAGCATCGGGAATATACATTACCGTATACGGCTTTTTTGAAGACTTTACCGCATAGTAATTGGTTGCCCAGTGAGTGCTTACCACAACGTCGGGCTCAAGCTCCTCCATATGCTTTACACTGTCTTTAAACGAGTTTTTTATAAGCTTTTGCATTACGAACCAGCTTGAAATCTTAGAGCCGAAAACGTTCATCGCAAAGATGCTCGCATAGCCGTAAAAATGGCACTGATTGTACATGCGAACCTCCTTGCAAAGCCTGTCCTCAAACCTCTTCATTGCAGGGCTTCCCGTTTCCTTATAAAAATCACTGCGAATAATCTCGCAATACTCACCGTATTTCTTTTCAAAGGCGTCACAAATAGACTTTTCGGTCATAATATGCCCAAAGCCAGCCTCTACGAAAGGAAATAATACTTTGATTTTTTTCATTTTTTATCCGTCCTAACTAAAACTTTCGGTTGCTTATGCCCTTTATTTTTGTCGGCAACTATCTTTTCCTGAACAACGGTTATAAGCATGAGGAACATTACGCTATAGGTTATAAAATAGGTGGTATCAAAGAGCGAAATAAGCGCGTACAAAACGGCAAAGCACACGAAATGGAATTTTCCTTCGTATTTTTTGAAAAACTGCATCGCCATGTATACGACAAAGCCGAGCATTACGGTTATACCCATTATTCCGCCCGAGCCTATCGACTGAATAATAAAGTTGTGAGAGAGCGTTTGGAACATCGTCGCTCTGTTGCTACTGTAAATCTGCTCGTTAAAGCTCCTTGCAAAGCCCTCGCCAACCCATGGGCTATCCTTGAAAAAGGCAAACGCCTGCTTCCAAAGGTCATCTCTTGCAGATAAGCTTACTCCCTCGTCCTCGTTGAACATGTCTTTAAAGTAAATGAATACCTCCGAAAGCTCGGTAAGGGACATAAGGGCAGATAAGAATATTACTCCCAAGCTAAAATAGATAAGCGCAGTTAAAAAAAGCTTTCCTCTGTTTCTGCTCTTTATCAAAAGCCTTACCCATAAAACTGCATAGATTGGGAAGCCGAAAAGCATACCCGTTCTGTTAAGCGTAAACACGAGCATTGTCATTGCGAAAAGACCGATAAGATTGTAGTAGGTGTAATGCTTTTTGCTATGCTCTGTCTTATACATTACAAACGGCATAAAAAATACTATCATTTCGCCTACGATATTGCTTACGCCCCAGCCAACTATTATTTGACCCTTCCAGCCGGCATCAAACGTTCCACCCTTTACAAGATGCATAAAGTACAAAAACGCAACCTGAACGGCTATTAAAAGGCATATAGCTGATAGCAGAGTTGCTAAGTAATCAAGAAGCTCATCGTGCTTTTCTACCGTTCCCATAAGCAGGGCGTAAATACCAACGTACGTAAGCCCCATCAAAAGGCCAAAGAAAAAGCTCTGCTTATAGTACTGTCTGCCAACGCCGGAAAGGGTAAGGGCTAAGGCAAGTATCAAAAGGGGAATATACGATTTGCCCGAAAGAAAATTTTTGCGATATCTTACGCATCTGACCGCAAGCGCAATTACGGCAACCGCAACCACGCCTATCAGCGGATATAGGATCTTTGGGTTAGTATAGTAATTGTCACCCGTGCCGTATCCCGGACTGTTTTTTGTAGACACTATAAAGATTGCGGAAAGAAGTATAGTCAGTCCCGGTCTGAAATCCTTAAATACAGTAAAAAACAATGCAGCACTAAGGGCATATAGCGCAATGCCCCAAAAATCTAACGCCAATGCGTGAAAAATAAAAGTTATAAGCGCAACGATAAAAATAAAGCTTTTAGACGAACAAAACCTCTCCATGCCGTCTTTAAACCCTTTTACCCTATCAAAAAAGCTTTTTCTTTTTTCTTCGCAATTTAAAACCGTTTCCATAACAAGCCCCTTTTCCGTTGTTTAAGAAATTTCAAGCTATCCGCTGTCTTCAAATAAAACGTTACTTTTTGTAAAAAAGTAAATACATTTTCATTTTACTATAAATACAATTAAAAATCAATCACAATTTAAACATAATGCAAAAAAGACGGCAGTTTTTTCGCCGTCTTTTAAAAATTTTATAAATTTTTAATTATTTACTGCTGTCTTTTATCTGTCAACGCTTTGAAAAGCCCCTCGCATCCACTTGCAATATCTTGATAAGCTATATCAAATCTATCAGTATACCACGGGTCGGAAACGTCGCCATCCCGACCTGCAAAGCTTAGCAATTTTTTAACCTTTCCGTCACGGTCGCCGTTTAAAATTCTCGTTGCATTTCTTACGTTTGCGCTGTCCATACAAATAAAGATATCGTAATTTTGATAATCTTCTGTCTTCAGCTGTACTGCTCTTTTTCCGTCACAGGTAATGCCGTGCTTTAAAAGCTCCCTCTTTGCAGGTGGATAAACAGGATTTCCAACCCCTTGCCAAATTTCTTCTGTCGAGGTTGCAGACGAACAAATTACGTACTCGTCTTCCTTTCCCGCTTCTTTGACAATCCTTTTAAATATGAATTCCGCCATGGGGCTACGGCAAATATTGCCGTGACAGACGAACATTATTCTCTTCATAATTACCTCGTTTTGCGTTTAAGTGTAATTTTGCTTGATAATCAGCCTATAGAGGGGCTTATTTTTAAATTTCACTCTTGTTTTTGTTGCTCTTTTTCTTTTTTGTCCAATCGGAAAAATCCGACAGCAATAGATACAAGGCTAAGTACCTCGCAGCATATTGCGCCTATTGAAAATGAAACAATATTGTAAACAAGCCAAGAAGGAGAGCTTATAAGCCCTAACGACCTTGTGGTTTTTGAGCTTTTACTTCTAAAAGCTATTGTGGTTGCCGTCATACCGATTATCGGCAGAATTTCAACAACTGCATTTAAAGGGTTAAATTCTTTTTTTAGCAAAGTAAATGTTAAAACGTAAGACGCAAGATACACAGCTTCAAAACCGATTAGCCACAATATGTTTTCAGACCTGAATTGGTCCTTAAAAATAAAAACGACAGCTCTGAATATTCCTATTGCGTTCAGCAGTCCGCCCATATACGCACCCAAAGCAAAGAAGTGGACAGAAAAAAGCAACGAACCAAAAAGCTGACAGCCTATTACGTATGTTTGCTTTTTTTGTTGATACGACCATATATTAAACGCCATCGCCAAAATGCCGATTGCTTGTATGATAATTTTTTCAATCATATTGCGCTTAACCTCTTGACTGTTTAATACCATTATTATATAACTAACAGCTTAAAAAGTAAAATGATTAACAACTTAAAATAAAAAAGTGCTTATTATCTTACCGCATAATTTGAATCACGGTAATATAAAATACGCTTTTTATAATTATTTTATCAAATAATCGACTCATAGGGGCACTTTACACAAGTTTATACTATTGCTTACAATATTATATATAAAGTTTTAAATTTGATTTTTTATAATAAAAAACCCGCATATAAGTCGTTTTTTCAGCTTATATGCGGGTTTTTGTGTCTATTTTCTTCTGTTAAATAATATTTCTTTCTATAAACTTAGTTAATATGATAGCCCATTGAGTATGAGCAAACTTAGTTGGATGACCATTCGCCCCTGCAGTATTAATAATGTAAGTTCCACATTCTGTATAAATTTTGTCATCTTGCATTCGCTCTGCTGCACTTGCTATTCCGTCTATTATTTTACTATCTAAGTTCATTAGCCCATATAAACAAATGATATGCGCATCTGGATTTTTCTCTCTTACTAATCGTAAAAATTCATAATAGTCGTTAGGGAACTCTGCCTGCAACTTTGCGCTCGTTGCTATATAGTTAGAATCGTTTGTGCCCAAGTTTATTACAACTATATCTGCCTTTCTCTCAAACGAATACTCCTCTTTTGTATTCGTTGATACGTAGTTATATATCTCAGACATAGTATCTCTTATTATAAATTTACCTTTTACACATATACCTTGCTTTGCAATGATAGAATAATCTGCGCCTAAAAGCGCTGCAGTTTTATATGCAAAAGCGCTACAACCATCTGAATTTTCAACTGTTCTTTGCATTCCTTGATCACCAAGCGCCCCATAACCAGTGGTAATTGAATCTCCTATAAACTCAATATATAATGATGATTTTTCAGGCGCAGTATAAAAAGCCTCGGCAGAAACTTCTTTTACTTTTATGCTTCCATCATCAATTTCGTTAGATTTAACTATTCTTACAGTATGGAAACCTGCTTTAAGATTTTTAGTAACAACGTGGGTAGAAACGCCCTGCTCTAATTTTATTCTAGTTAAATATCCTTGCGCCCCATCAATAAAAATACAAACGTAATTTGTACCAGCACATTCAAAAGTTACCGATAACTCCGTGCCCTCAAACGCAACGCCTATGCCTGTAGCAACGTGGTCAAGACAAAGATTGTTGTTAGAAATATACGTTCTGCCATAAAGATTTACGTATTTTTCATCAAAAGAATTAACTAGCTCTTTTGTCGTAGGCTCACAAACAAAAACAGTTACAACTTGTTCTAAATCACCATAAGAGATTATAACATCTGTCCTACCAACACTCTTTGGTGTTATAGTGTTTTCATTAATCTCGCAAATGTCTGTGTCTTTTACTTCATAGCTAAGATTTGGAGAATCAATTTGTTTGCCATCAACTTTTACCGTTGCTGAAATTTTTTCTGGCTTTTGTTTGCCATCCATTATGAAAAGATACTCTTGCTTATCAACAATGAGTTCAACTGTTGGCTCTTCGCTATCAGACACACTCTCATATTCCTCAATAGAAATAGCACTATCCGTTTCATCAATAGAAGTATTTACGCTTACTGTTTCGCACGAAGAAGATATAAAAAATAAAACCAAACATAAAATGCTGCAGATTAAACTTTTCTTCATATTTTATTCAACCTTGTTTTTTATATAAATAATTATAATGTTTTTTGCTAAAATTTGCAACAATTTTTTGTTTAAATTCTGCTTGTTTATGGCGGAAACTTATCAGAAAATCCTTAATCAATCGACTTATAGGGGTACTTTTGTTGTAAATTAGTGTTTAATAAGGCTTAAAAGCTAAGCTAAAAAGTTATCTAAACAAAAAAATAAGGACTCGATTATTCGAGTCCTTATTAGTGGAATGTGGCAACAACCAATCCTCCCGGGCGGTTGCCCGCCAAGTACTTTAGGCGCAGCTGAGCTTAACTTCTGTGTTCGGAATGAGAACAGGTGGATCCTCAGCGCTATCGTCACCACAATGGCTATATAACTGCTTTTAGCAGGATATATACTAATTATTATTCAGTGAAGACTGACAACCACATAGAATTAGTTTAAAACCAGAAAGCATGAATTTTTAACGTTTACGCTATTTATACATATATTGCTCATTGTCTCAAATTATTGAGAATAAGCCCTCGACCTATTAGTATCGGTCAGCTCAATACATTACTGCACTTACACACCCGACCTATCAACCTGGTTGTCTTCCAGGGGTCTTACTAACTTACGTTATGGGATATCTTATCTTGAGGCGAGTTTCACGCTTAGATGCTTTCAGCGTTTATCTCATCCGCACTTCGCTACCCTGCTATGCCGTTGGCACGACAACAGGTGCACAATAGGTGCGTTC
>JAFVQT010000066.1 GCA_017504655.1 Clostridia bacterium
GTTGCTATGCAGTGAAGTTTGTGCTACGCACAAGTGAAGTTAAGTTTGCCCATCACTTCGCCATCAGGCGAAACTTCACTCACGAAGTGAACTTCACTATCGAAGATAACTTCACTTGCCCAAAGGGCAAACTTAGTTTTAGCGTGTTCTCCGTTAAGGATAACACGCTAATTGACCGAGGTTTTGTTTTGTCATTATTTTATAACTCTTACCTTTAAGAAGCCGTCTACCTTTTCAAGCTCCTCTATAACGGACGAGGGAACCTCGTCAATCGTGTCTAAAATCATGTAGCCAACCTCGCCTCTGCCTGCGCTCATAAGGTTTTCAATATTTATGTGTGCCTCTGAAAATGGCTTTGTTGCAAGGTTAATCATGTTAGGTACGTTTTTGTGCGCGACCGATACTCTGTGAACAAACGTATCGGGTGCTTTTAAATTGGGGAAATTCACACTGTTTACAATGCTGCCCGTTTCTATATAATCGGTAAGCTGACGCGCTGCCATAATCGCACAGTTGTCCTCTGCCTCGGGGGTTGACGCACCGAGGTGAGGAATGGTTATAACGCCGTCTATTCCCAGAAGCTCAGCAACGGGGAAGTCTGTTACGTAGCGCGAAACCTTGCCCGATTTTAAAGCGTCCTTTAAATCGTCGTTATTTACAAGCTCGCCTCTTGCGCAGTTGATAATACAAACGCCGTCCTTCATGCTTGATATAGTATCCTTGTTGATGATACCCTTTGTATCGCCTGTTAAGGGCATATGAATTGATATATAGTCAGAGCCCGCAAAAAGAGAATTTAACTCGTTTTCGTGCTTGACCTTTCTGGAAAGGCGCCAAGCTGCGTCTACGCTTATATAAGGGTCGTAGCCCAAAACGTCCATGCCGAGGTCGATTGCTATGTTTGCAACCTTAGCGCCTATTGCTCCAAGACCGATAACGCCGAGCGTCTTGCCGTAAATTTCACCGCCAACGAATTGCGATTTGCCCTTTTCTACGAGTTTCGCAACATCATCGTCTTTAGAGAGGTGCTGTGCCCAAGTAATACCCTCGTAAATTTTACGTGAGCCGAGAAGTAAAGCGCAAATTACAAGCTCCTTTACTGCGTTTGCGTTTGCGCCCGGAGTGTTGAATACGCACACGCCATTTTCGGACATTTTGTCAAGGGGAATATTGTTTACTCCCGCGCCTGCTCTTGCAACCGCAACGAGGTTAGTGCCTATTTCGTAGTCGTGCATTTTAAAGCTTCTGAGCATTATTCCGTCGGGATTTGCGCAGTCGTCAACGTAGCTGTAATTTTCAAAATATTTGTCAGCTAAACTGCTGATAGAGTTTAATTTAAGTATAGTTTTCATTTTATGCTCCTTAAAAGTATCGCAGTGCGGGTTACGCTTATCCCGGCTTATTTGTTTTTAAGCTCAAAGGCCTTCATAAACTCGATGAGCTTTTTAACGCCTTCAACAGGCATAGCGTTGTAAATAGACGCTCTCATACCGCCCACAAGTCTGTGTCCCTTTAACGAAACGAGCCCGTTTTGAACTGCCTCTTTGATAAAGAGGGCGTCGCTTTCCTCCGACGGAGTAACAAAGGGAACGTTCATTATAGAACGGTCTTTAATGCGTACGGAGTTTTTAAAATAGGATGAATTGTCAATAAAGTTGTATAAAAGTCCGGCTTTATATTCGTTAATTTTCTGGATTTCCTTTACTCCGCCTAAGCTCTTTATCCATTCTAAAACGAGCATTGCCATATAAATTGGGAAGCACGGAGGGGTGTTATACATGCTCTCTGCATTTGCTTGAGTGCTGTACTTGAGCATAGTAGGGCAGTTTGGTGTAGAGCTTTCGGCTAAGTCCTTTCTTACGATAACAATCGTAAGTCCTGCCGGTGCAATATTTTTTTGCGCGCCTGCGTATATAAGACCGAATTTATTAACGTCAATCTCACGGCTCAAAATTTCTGAAGACATATCGCAAACGAGCGGGGTTGGGGTTTTGGGAAAATCTAAATAACGGGTTCCGAAAATAGTGTTGTTAGACGTGATATGTACGTAGTCTGCATCGGTACGGAAATCCTCGTATTTCAGCTCGGGAATATAGGTAAAATTAGCGTCTTTAGAGGAGGCTATAATTTTAGCGTCGCCGTATCTTGCGCCCTCCTTTGCTGCCTTGCCGGAGAAATTGCCTGTGACAACGTAATCCGCTTTGCCTGTTTTCATAAGGTTTAAAGGTACGGCGTCAAATTGCTGAGATGCGCCGCCTTGTAAGAAAAGAACGTGATAATCGTCACTGATACCCATTATTTCACGGAAAAGCGCTTCACATTTCTTAGCAATGCCGTCAAAGACCTTGCCTCTGTGGCTCATTTCTATAACGGACATTCCCGAGCCTTCAAAGTCGAGAAACTCAGCCTGAGCTTTTTTAAGCACGGATTCCGGAAGCATACTGGGGCCTGCTGAAAAGTTGTAAACTCTCATAATAATTTCTCCTTGTATAAAAATAAGACTTTTTTATTATACAATAGTTCCGTTTAAATAACAACTTTTTTGATAGTAAAAAAGTAAGATTTTAATTGTTTTTTTATTTTAAGACTCAGTCACACCTCTGCCTGAAAGCTAAATGCTTATCTGCGTCGCAATAGCGGTCTTTTTGACAAGGTAATTCCCTTGCAAACGGTTCCGCAAAAATCTCGCCTTCTCGCACTATGCCCTTATCAAAATCAGTTATACACTGCGACGTAGACTGTTTTAACTGCAAAGTATTAATTTTTTTCATCTATTACAATTATAAATTGTAAACGTGATAAAAACAAAAAAATTTTACAAAATTTTACATTTCTTTACAAAAACTATTGACAAATTTTTACAAATAGTGTAAAATAATGTCAAAAGTTGATTGTTTTACAAAGGGGTGGCAAATGAATGTTACAGACGTAATTTCCATAACAGAGCTGGCAAAGCTGTTAAACAAAAGCAGACCGACGGTATACAAGTATATTTCTGATTATGAAAACGGAGATAAAAGCTCTATACCGGAGCCTATATATCGATTGTTTTCACAAATATCCTCGGGGATGTTACCCAAGAGTGAGGTGTACAGCTATTGCGAAAAGTGGTTTTTTAACGATAGCTCTGCAAAAAGCACAGCTTTAAACAAGGACAGAGGTGTTGGTGCAAAAGAGGTAATCAGGCTTATTAAAGCCAATCAGGATAAAATAAATTTTTACAAGCTTAAGGCTATTATTGAGGAGGAGATTAATAATGAACGCTAAGAAAATCAAGAAAAGAGAAGAAAAGGTAACCGTAAATTTAGATTATTTAAGAAGAAAGGCAGACGTATACGCTATAGGAGCACTTATACGCGAAATTGAGCCCATGCAGGAGGATTTTCAAAACGACAGATTTTTCGTGGGATTATTTAAAAAGATAAAGGGAAAAATCAAAAACAAAGTAGGTCAAATGGCAAAGGAGGATTTTTTAGCTAAAGAGGACTTGGCAAAGAGGAATCTTAAGCAGTTTGAAGATGCGCACACAGAAAAGGAGCTTGCACTTGCAAGCGATACCAAAAAGCTAAAGAAATTTATAAACAAAAAGCTATTCAGAAGGGACAAGTATTCTTTGAGAAGATTGCAATTTGGCTTGAATTACGCAATATCCAATAATCACGAATATCAGTGCTACGAGGATTCTTTAAACGCAGTTTCAGAAATTCTTTTCGAAAACCCGGATAAATTGACAGAGCTTAAAAACGAGTTTGTTCAAAATTATAAAAGAATAGAAAAAAAGCAAGCGTTTGAGTCTGTTGCCGGCGATGGAGATTTTGATTGGGGCGAGTTTGCAAGAAAAATAAAAGGGGCTGTCAAAAACCTTATCTTTACCATGTTTAGCTTTGACGGCGTTGTTTCTCAAGAGGATGAGGCAAGGCTTGTTGCAAGGATGTCGCAGGATCAGTTAACGAGCGAGTTTGCAGTTCAGCTCACCCTTTTAGAGGAGTGTAAAAAGGTTATGACGGACGATAAGTTTAAAGTTCAAATCAAAAAGCTTCACGAAAGAGTTTCCGCATTAAAGGCAGAGGCAGAAAATGATAACGTAGTAAAGGAAATCGGCATAGAGGTAAGCGAAGAAAAATTCAGATTATGCGAAGCCTGCTTAGCAAGGATATCCGAAATAAGCGTAGGTTAAAAGAAAGACCCACCCAAATCAAGCAGTGTAATTTGGGTGGGTTTATTTTTGCAAAAGCTAAAATGTGGCAAAATTCCCTTGATTTAAAGAGTCTTTTGTGGTAGAATGATAAAGTAAATGCGGATGTGGCGGAACTGGCAGACGCGATGGACTTAGGATCCATTGGGTAACCGTGCAGGTTCGATTCCTGTCATCCGCACCAATACAAAAGGGATGCTTTGAGCATCCCTTTTGTATTGGTGCGGTACACAGAATCGTAACAAAATTTGCCTGCAAATTTTGGTCGCATTTTGCTTGCAAAATCTTGACGAGGGATTCCCACTTGTGGAAAACGGCAAATTCCTGTCATCCGCACCAAAAATTCGACAAGTTTCGACTTGTCGAATTTTTTATCCATTGCGAAAGCAATGGTATATCATCACGCTTTAGCGTGTATCTCATCACCGAAGGTGTATATCATCAGCCGCAGGCTGTATCCTCTTTCGCAATGATGA
>JAFVQT010000067.1 GCA_017504655.1 Clostridia bacterium
CATTATTTTGTCACTGTCAAGCGTTTTTCACGCTTTTTAAAAGTTTTTTTTAACTTTTTTTGCCCGACGTTTTTTGTGCTGATTTTTAGGTCGCCCTCACAAGTGCTTGCATATATTACCATTTAATTTTTGCTTTGTCAACAGTTTTTTCTAACTTTTTTGCAAAATTTTTTATTAAATTTTCACCTTTACTAAATACTGTATTTTGCAAGATTTTAAACCACAAAATGTAGTTTGTTGCTTTTTTAATCATTATATAATATGTGAGCGCAAAATTTGACAAATTACAAGCAATATATGATACGATACGGGCAAAATACTTTTTTATTACACTTGACCGTTAAACAAAAAAATGTTAAAATATTTATAATGAAAATATATAGTGGAGGGTGTTATGGCAAACAGTACTACCGCTACTCATCAGCTTGCTCAAAGCCTTAAAAAGAAGAATTTAATAAGCAATATTATCATAGCCGTCGTCGTCTTACTTCTTCTCGTCGGCATTATTTTTCTGGCTTTCAGAAATCACTACGTTCATCTTTATTACGCCGTAAATGCCGACGGGGTTACGTACACCTACAAAGCCCCCAAAACCAACAATTCGCACGTAGAAGTACCCACTAAAATAAAGGGCTCACCTATTAAAGATTTGGGCGTTTGGTCGTATAGCAATTCTAAAAATCTTGTCGAAATAACCATTCCTGAGGGATATGAAAGCATAGGTAGGTCTGCTTTTGAAAACTGCGAGGCTTTAAACAAAATAAGCATTCCTTCCACAGTAAAATCTATAGGCGTTGGCGCATTTTATAATACGGCGTATTATAATAACCAAAGCAATTGGATTGACAACGCCCTTTACGTCAGCGGTTGGCTGATCGCCGTAAAGGAAAGCGAGAGCGAGCTTTTAACAATTAACGTTAAGGATGGCACGGTGGGCATTGCGGACGGCGTTTTTAAAGACAGAAAGGATATTAAAAGCGTTACCCTTCCCGACAGTGTAAAATACCTCGGCTACGAAACGTTTTATGAGTGTACGGGTCTGACCGATATAATTATCGGTGACGGCGTCGAGGCTATTGGCGACAGGTCGTTTTACGGCTGTATGAATTTAACCGATGTTGTAATCGGCGAAAAGGTAAGTAAAATCGGTAACTATACCTTCCAGGAATGTCTTAATCTTACGAGTGTTACCTTCAAAGACCCAACTACTTGGTACTTTACTTTAAATTCCGCATACACGGAAGGTACTCCGCTTGGTATGGACGACCCATACGAAAACGCCGTATACTTGATGGATTCATTCCAATACTGCTTCTGGTATAAAATTTAACAATTTACTAAAAAAGGGTTCGGCTTGCAAGCCGAACCCTTTTTTGCTTTGTTGTAATTGCTATTATATATTATATAATATGTTAAGTAAGCCGTATAATGCTTTACGTCGCAAACAGCTTTACATTTGCGAATATAAAGCCCCTTTAACGGTATTCAAACACCTTTAAATAGCTTTTTACTTTTCTTTATAAAAAAGCTTGCAGTGGCAAAGTCCCTCAAAGCTTGGGTCTGCTATCTGCTGGCGGAATTCCTCGCACATGCACTTGTATTCGGGCTTTTTTCCTACTCTGCACGGGCAATAACCGCCCTTTGCAATCAAGCCCTCTCTTACGGTTGCAACTATATCCTTATCCTCATTTAATCTTATTCTCATTTTTCACCTGTCAAAAATCTTTTAATAACCTCAGCAACGCCACCCTCGTCGTTATTCCTTTCGGTAACGTAATCGGCTTGAGCTCTGACCTCTTCGCGAGCATTTACCATACACGCACCGATTCCTGCCTCCTTAAACATTGCAACGTCGTTTCCTTCGTCGCCGACGGCAACGCATTCGCTTGGAGATATACCCCAAATCCTGCTGAAATCCTTTACCGCCAATCCTTTATTTACTCCTTTAGGAGTAACGTCTATCATACCCTCGTAGCACCTGACGGCTTCTACCCTGTCACCAAAGAGAGCGTTTATCTCGTCTATATAAGCATTGACGTCACCCTGATAATTTATAAGCATAAGCTTTGGTGAGCCCTTTTTCTCACGCAAAACGTACTCCTCCAAGTCGCCGACCTCAATTGCCTTTACCCTGCAGATTGAGCAGTAAAACTCGGTAACGGCGTTGATTTTTTCTACTATAACGTTGTCGGTAAAAATTTGGTAATAAAGCCCTTTTTCCTTTCCGTATCTAATAAGCTCGAGCATAATTTCGGGCGAAAGGTCGTGACGGGACAAAATTTTGCCCGTAGCACTGTCCACAATCTCACCGCCGTTATACGTCGCTATAAGCGGTTTGAAGGGAAGCTTTTCAGCAAGCATAAGCGCAGATGCCGTCATTCTTCCCGTACAAAGAGCGAACCTTTTTCCTTGAGAAAAAAGCTCGCCTATAGCCTTTAAATTTTCTTCACTGACGGTTTTATCCGTGCACGCAAGCGTGCCGTCAAAATCACATACGATTGCTTTATACTCTTTCATTTAAATACTTCGCCGCAATTGGGGCTAACCCCGTTATAAACGCTCCTGCAAAAAACAAACCCGACACTAAAGCGCTTGATACGAGTAATGACATAATAAGACAAAATGCAAATCCGCAAAGTGATACTAATTCACATCTCTTACCAACGCAAGTTGCTCTTTTAAGAACAGAAAGAACAGGTGCAGCAATAAAAGCAACGCCAAACGTACACAAAGCAGTTATCCAATACGCCGCAGGGGCTCTACCCATCTTTCTGAACACAAACGCAAGCATTATGCCAAGCGCTATAAAAATCAAATGGCTGTGAGAAGCTTTTTTGTCATCCTCTTTTCCCCATTTATATCTTAAAAATACGGCTATAAGCCCGTAAACGAATAAAATTGAAGGAAACAGCATTGCCCTTAGCACGTCGCTGTAGCCAAATGCGCACCCAAAAGCAACAAGCGAAACGCCGACTGCGGTTATAGGTAAAAGGTCTGCAAGCGCTCCCCTTTTTGCCGTCTTTAAGGTTGCCAAGGTGAAGATACCCAAGGTCAAGCCTACAGCCAAAGAGTGTCTGATTTGTAACTCGCCAAACACCTTGCTTGCAAAACCGCCCAAGACTGCCCAAACGGCAAAAACCGCATAGACTGCCACGAAGGCTAAAGCCCAATATACCTTTTCGTTTAAGTAGGTTTCGGAAAGATATTTTAAAAGCTCGCTTTGCTTTTTTTGCTTTGCCCTTTCCTTAAAGCCGTCGTTTTCGGGAAGTAAAATACCTTCCTCTCGTTTTTTGTCGTAAACGTAAACGTAAACCTTAGGACGCTTTAAAAGCATTCCCATAGAATTTACCGCACCCGCATTTACCAGCTTTGCGGTGGTGTTTTTCTTTTTCTTATCGTGAGTGATGATTGCGCCTATTATTTCGCAATCACCCCATAAGCCTCCTGCCTCTTTATCAGATAAGAGCTTGATTTTTCCCTCAAACGCATGATATGCGGCAGACTCTATTTTTGCTATAATCTCAGGCTTGTCCGTCTTTGCATAGCAATCGGTTAAAAGCTCTAAAATCTCCGCCTTTAAGGTCTTTATCTCTGCCTTGCACTTAGAAATAAGCTTTTCTATATCTGCCTTTTTTGCGTTTATCTGAAAAATCTTTAAATCTATCTCAGAGCCTGCTCTCCCTCCGTTTTTCTTTCTTAAAACGGCAACCTCTGAAGAAAGACCGCTCAACTCTTCAGTTTTTTCCCTTACGATATCGTCGAGAAAATCCTTTCTCTTCATCTTTTGTATGGCTTGGGAAAATATCTCCTTCATAACACTTCCTACTTATTTTAAAATTTCTTTTACGTAATCGGCAATAACGGTAACAGCCTTTTTAATTCCGATTTTAGTGTTGATTACTATATCGTAATTTTCAGGCTTGCCCCACTGCTCCTTGGCGTACTTTTTATAGTATGAAGCACGCGCCTTATCGTTTTTGGCAATGAGCTTGCCCGCCTCTACCGGGGTAATTTTATATCCCTCGGAAACTCTTTTTCTGCGAATTTCGATAGGAGCGCAAATAAACACTCTGATAACGTTTTCACAGTCCTTTAAAACGTGCGATGCGCATCTGCCCACAAACACGCAGGAGCCCTTTTTTGCAAGCTTTTTAATAACCGCCTCGTGCGCGCCGTTAACCTTGTCGTAGGTAGCCGAATCTCCACCTAAAAAGCCACTGTACCAAAAGGTGTTTGCAACCTGCTCTTCAGAGGAAATTACCGTTTTTTTGGAAACGCCCGTAACTGCGGAGGTCATTTCGGTGATAGACTTATCATAACAGCGTATGCCAAGCTTGGTTGCGAGCTTTGCGCCGATTTCTGCACCGCCCGAACCGAATTGTCTGCTGATAGTAACGTAAAAAGTCTTCTTTTCTTTTTCCATAATAATCCTCCGTTTTGCCTTGAGTAATGCGTTTATGCCAACCTATAATCAAATTATACTTATATTTTAATATAAAATATATCTTTTGTCAATAAAGACCTTAAATTTTTTGCTTGGTTTTTCCTGAATTTCAGTCTTTTTTTATCCGCCGTTAATTCTCCCGCACGAAAAAGGAATTTACAGTTACGTATCTTACAATTAAAAATTGTAATTTAAACAAAAATATAGCCCACCGCATCTTGCCTTAAGTAAATTGCGGTGGGCTTTTTATTACTTCATTTAATACGGATAATGCTTATTCTTCTATTTTTTCTAAGGTTACAAAGTAAACTCCCGTGCCTATAACCGGAACCGTTTCTCCCTCTGCAGTTTGAATATTGGATATCTGAACGTATACTCCCGTACTGTTTTCAAAGTCTTCAATACTGTCGTATCTGTTATAAGAGAAGCTGTTGCCCGCAAAGATTACCGTTTCGCCCTCGTCCACCTTGAAATATTCCTGCAAGCACATACCGTCTAAGTATCTTCCGCCGTCAAACTCTATCCAAAGCGACGACGTGTAAAATACCTCGTAGCTTGCATCTCTGCTTTCAACAAAGTTTTCGTTACCGTTTATATAGGTCAAGCCGTTTTCGTTTATTATCACAACGTAGTTGCTGTCGGTTACGTAAGTGCCGTAAAGTCTTTGATAGTTTACTTCAAATTCAGCGGTAAGCTCAACCTCCTCGCTTTGAAGAGCAAACAGATCTTCAACCGATTCAACGGAAATCTCCAAGCCCTCGCCTACATTCGTTCTGTATACCCATTTTCCGGTAAATTCAACTACTCCGTAATACATTTCCGTGCCGTGGAACTCCGTAGGAGTAATCCACTCGTCGCCTCTTTCATAAGTACGGTTGTTGCTTCCGTCCACAAAGCTTACAGGACCTATCGCTCCGTAGAAACATACCTTAACAGCCGTAAGAGTTCTTCCGCTTACCTCGCCCCAGTAGCCTTCGTTTGCAACGATTTCGTCAGGCGTGTGTCCGCCCCACATATAGTCGTCGTATACGATAGAAGTGCCGTATTCTGCGTTTACGGCCTCGATAACCTCTGCAAGCGTCATACTGCGGGTGTGACGTATAACATATTCCTCGTTATTGACGTAGAGGGTAAATCTCGGTCTCATGTCCGTGCCGTTTGCCTCTAATCTGGCTGTTATAACGGTGTTTTCGTAAACCTCGTCTACGCCGTAGAACGTCCACATGTAATCATTGTAAGAATAATTGCCGAACTCGGATAAAATCTGACCGAAGGTAAGCCCACCGTCTACAGGGAAGAACTGTTCGCCAATCCACTCGCCGTCTATGTAAAGAAGAACGCTGAATTGAGTAGGCTCACCCTTGATGCTGTATCTTGTTGTAGCCCAGTCGTCACAGTTTTGTGGGTCAAATTCAAAGATTTGATCGTAAGACGTGATATCACAAACGTAATATCCTTCCTCGTCAACCAAGATCCACTTGCATGAATTGAAAATATCTTCACTTATAAAATCGCTTATCCTTATGCTATCAAGTACTTCAATGTAATCGCTTCCCCATCCGCCGTAAGCGTCCTCGTAATAGTAAGATACACCAACTTTACCGGGCTCTAAATCTATACTGCAGTGCATATCGTCCGTTGGGAATACGGTATTAAGGAAACCTTGACTGTCGTATCTTATTCCGTTACAGCTGATGTAATATTTGTCAAGGTTTAATTCCAAGCCGAGGCTTGCTAAAATTTCAGCGCCGGTCTTTCTTTCCCCATAAACTGTTTCGTAACAGTTGTATCCTTCCTCTAAATATACGAAATATCCTCTTCTTGCAATAAGCTCGCTGTCACCTATTACAAATATGTAGGAAGGATCACTTCCCCCATTAAAAAAGCTGTAATCAACTCCGTTAAGGGTATAGATATTATCTCTTCCCCAACCGATATGGAAAAACTCCTCTTCATCGGTAATAAAAGGTAAGCCTAAAAGCGTTTCAAAAGCAATAGGCGTGTCAACCGTTACGGCACCGTGTTTTTCAACGCCATCTACAATAAGAGTCACGCTGACTGTAAACTCGCTCTGTACTATACTCCTCTTGATTGCCGTTACTCTCCAATACTCGGTACCGCAGGTGTTTACTTCAACGAGCTCAGAGCCCCTGTAAATAAAATACTCGCTTGTATCGCTGATTCCCTTAGACGTCAGATACTCCCTTAAGGTAGGCTTTTGGTCTGCCCTGAAGGAATCATCAATTGGCTCAGTCACACCGTTTTCGTCAATTAAAACAAAGCTTACGCCTTCTTGTCTGAGCATGAATTCAACCGTCGTTTCCTGCCAGGTTAATTCATAGCTGCCGTAATCGCTGATTACTCTGTATGTATAATAGTCAAAATTAATTTGACCGTACTCTGCAAAAAATCTCTGCTGTACCTCTTCAATTTCAACGGGATAATCGTAAACGTACTCTGCGCTTTCTCCTTCCTCTACGCTGATTCTTACCGTAAATTCGGGAATTACAACGCCCTCCGGCAAGCCTACTAAATAATCGCCGTTTTGCACTTCGTCATCATAGTAGGTGTCGTTTCCGTTTCTCGTCCAAACGCGAACAAATCCGTCGTCACCCATATCGCCCATTTCCACACCTGTAGCATCTCTTATAATATCTCCAACGCGAGGAGCAGGGTCGTGATAATATCTCTCTCCGTAATACTCGTGCGACCTGTATCCTATAGAATAGAATACACCTTCTTCTTGATAACCTTCAAAGTAATATACGGTTACTCTGGTAGATACGCGAACCGTTATTCCGCAAATTCCGCAAGCCCGATCAACCTCGAACGTATCGTGCGAGCAGACGAAACCGCAGTTACCGCAGCTTCCGTTTTCATCAAAACTGTGGTCGCAACCGCCTGCGTTTGGCTCGTGTACGTACGCTACCGTAACCTCTGCAGATAAGCTGTCGTTGCCTTCTGCGCGGTTTCCGTCAACGGTAAAGTATCCCTCTGTCATTGCAGATAAATAATCGGTAAAGGTATAAGCCCAATTATAAACCAACCAGTTGTTTACAAACTCCTCTAAGGTTGTACCGTGCGGTACAAAGAATTGGTCGTTCGAGGTTATATCTCCGTCACCGTCCACGTCAAACCAGACGTTAAATCCACCCATATCTCCTTTAGGCTGTGCTACAACTCGGTCACCGTCGCAAAGAACGTAGTCTAATTCTACCTGTACGTCGTTTACGTACCAATAAAACTCTTCGCCGTTTACGCCTGCCATATCGATCAGCTGAGAAAGCGTCGTGCCGTTTTCAAGGGTAATGTTCTCTCCGTAAAAATGAACGGTTATACCTGCAGTCGCTCCGCTTGAGTAAACAAATTTTACGGTTTCTCCTGCAAAAATGACAGAGCTTGCATCCAGTATATCGCCGGACTCAGAATAAAAGCTACCCATTTCGCTAAGCTCTGCAAAGGATTTGCTAAGCAGCACGTTTATTATTTCTTCAAGCGTAACGCTCTCGCTTAACATCTGGTAGTAACCGGATTCCTGCTCGCCTCTGTCGTCTATAACAGTTAACGTTACCGCGCTGTAGACGGTTCCGCCGATTGCTGAGTTGTCTATAGTTATAAATATTCCGCAGTCTTCCGTAATAATTTCGGAATACGGATCTCTTATAGCTCCAACATCTCTTATAGCAAAGCATACTATCTTGCCGATAACTTCTTCATCGAGCATAAAGACGTTTCTTAAAGCGTCCATAACGGAGGTTCCCTGCTCAACCTGCTGACTCATCTCGTATAATACGTTGCCGTGGATATCCTCGCCGTAAAGCGAAACCTCGCAAAGGGTAAACGGCGGCATTTCTACGTCTACCGTTATAACGATACTGCACGCTTCGCTTACAATCCACTCTGAATTCCAAATTGACTCTCCGTTTAATAAAACGTCGGTTATATCCGATAAAGCCTCTTCGTCACCCTCTATGAAAATTAAGATCACTTCTCTTATACCGGTGCCCGTTGCAACCTCTATAACCTGCTCGGGAGAGCTTTCTCCGTTAGGATAAGTCACGGTTATTCCAACGTTTACCGTTTCTGCGCCACGCGGTCTGAGAGTGATTTCTATCACGCTGTTATCTTCGGTTATTACGTATCTTTCGTCTACAACCTCTCCGTTGACCTTTATAACGTCAAAATAGAGGAAATATTCGTCGTAAACTCTATATATGTTGAGCAATAATCCTTGAACGGACGGCCATCTGTTAGAGCTTGCGCTCTGATTATAAATTTCTCTTCCGTCTGCCTCTTTAATTATGAGCGTAGTGGTAATCTGATTGGTTATCGGCTGATCTACCACGAGCGTAAGCACGCAGTCACCCATAAGGTTGAACGAAAAATCACAGCTTTCGCCGTCTACGTCCATTTCTACAACGTGGGTTAATTCCTCTTCGGTAAATAAGAACTTTTCAATAAGAGCCCATTTTACCGTAGTGCCTTTAAGGAAACGGGTTACGTCCTGAAGTAAAACGTTGCCGTTTTCATCAACAATCTTTAAGCCGACGTCACCTATATTTTGCGAAAATCTTATAGTGCCGAATACAGGCGCTATCTCGCATTCCTCCTGAAGTGTCCAATCGGTGCCCCAAACAGACTGTCCGTCAACCAAAAAGTCTATCATGTCGTCGATAAAGCGCTCGTGCGTGCCTTCAGGCGTACAGCTTACAATAACCTCTTCAAAGCCTGCGCCCTTTAACACCTGCTTTGCACCGTGATAATCTCTCACACCGTCTGCATAATGATAAGTGAACGTTACGGTTACGTATTCTTCAATTTCGGGAATGCTTTCAGATTGATTTTCAGACTCTGACTGACTTTCTTCCTCGGACGTGCTGTCAGACTGACCCTCACTTGCAGATTCCTGACGGCTTTCCTCCTCCGATTCAAAAGCAGACGGGCCTTCACTTTCAAGGTCGGAATTGCTCTCTTGCAAAGAAACCGACTCTCCGATAAGGCTTTCGCTTTCTTTGACGCTGCTTTTACCCGGCTTGTTACAAGCCACGAACAAGACGGCCATAACCGTGATGAATGCTAAAAGTGCTATAAGCTTTTTCTTCATAAACTTTTCTCCTAATTTATTTATAACTTTTCAAAGTTGTTATCCTATTGTTTTTTTTCTTCTGTCGGCTTTGCCGTTGCTATTTTTACGATAAACAAAATAAGCATTATTATTGCTATAGCAAACATTGCGTAGATAATGATATCCACGTATTCGCCTACCAAAAAGGTCAATAAGGTTATTATCGAACCTGCTATCAGGTTTCCGACTGCTATCGGCAAAACGGATTCCTTGAATTTAAGCCCTAAAAATACCGCTATTGCAGTACCCGTCCAAACGCCGGTCACCGGGAATGGCACGGCAACGAAGATGAAAAGGCTTATCATCATGATCCTTCTTGCCTCTTTTTCGGGCGAGCCGTTCGTTTTATCCGCAATCTTTTTTGCCTTTTCGTGGAAAATAGCCTCTATTTTCTCTATAATCTTTCTTACAAACCCTATTTTCTTCAAAAGATTGAAAATAGGGATCAATAAAAAGAACACGCCTATTGAAACTATCGTCGAACCGAGATATGCAACGCCCGCCGTTTGCCAAAGCTTTAAGCCAAAGAGCCCCGTTCCTATGGGGATTGCCCCTTTCAGCTCAATTAGCGGAAACATTGACACGAACAGCGTTGCTGCGTATTCGTTTTTAAAAATGTCCAACAAAAATTTACCAAGTGCTTCTGTCATACCTCTACTCCAAAAAAAATTCTGTTTTTACCGTCAGTTCGCTTGAAATATATTTAAATTTTATTTAAAATATACTTAACCTCACAGATTATATCACATTACACTTATTTTTGTCAATGGAGAAAGTATGAATTTACAGCAACTTATGTCTAAAACCCGCAGGGCGATAGACCAATTTAATATGATAGAGGACGGTGATAAAATTGCCGTAGGTCTTTCCGGAGGAAAGGACAGCATGGCTCTACTCTACACCTTAGCGGGGCTTCGCCGTTTTTATCCTAAAAAATTCGAGCTCGTCGCAATTACCGTGGATATGGGCTTGGGGCTTGACGAAAAAGAGGTGGACGCGGTAAAAAGGGCGTGTGAGGAATTGGACGTTTACTATCACGTTGAAAAAACGCAGATAGGCGAGGTCGTTTTCGAGGTCAGAAGGGAGTCTAATCCGTGTAGCCTTTGCGCAAATATGAGAAGGGGTGCGTTAAACAGCGCAGCGGCAAGCCTCGGCTGTAATAAGGTTGCATTGGGTCACCATGCAGACGACCTTGTAGAAACTTTGTTTCTATGCCTTTTCTATGAAGGCAGATTCTCCACCTTTTCACCCGTTACGAGGCTTACGAGAAAAAAGCTTACGGTCATTCGCCCGATGATTTTTTTAAGGGAGATGGAGATTATCGGCTTTACAAAAGATAAGCCTATAATTCACAATCCCTGTCCCGCGGATAAAAACACCCGCAGGGAGTATATCAAGTCAGTTTTAAAGAGCCTTGAAAAGGACAATAAAAAGCTTCGCGAAAACGTTTTGGGAGCAATTACTCACCCCGAGCGGAACAATCTTTTCGACGACCAGATTTTGCCCGACTTTGACGGGGAATAAAACTTTCATCCGTTTTTTGCAAAACGCACAAAATTTTACTAAATTTTCGACAAATTATGAAATAATACTTTATTTTTATAAAAACATTTGTTATAATATGCTTAGCTGTGGCTAAAATCGAAGCATTTATTCGCTTTTAAGCCATATAATAACTCAGGAGGACAGATAATGAAAAAAATTATCAGCTTTTTGCTCATGGTTATGATGGCGTTATCGCTTTGTAGCTGTGGGCTTTTAGGTGGAGAAATCAAAGAGCTCTCACTTAAAGAAGAAGGAAAAAGAATCAGAGATTATGAAGACGCTCTTGAATGGTCTGCTGATTTAACGCAAGACTACGAGAATTGGCTTGAAGAAGGTGAGGTTCGCAAGGGTCAATGGTATTCAATCTCCGGTCAGGAACACTATGAATACTCAGACGAAGACGGCAGCGGTGAGTATACCGCTACAATTTCGGGTAAGTACTTCTACTCTCCATATGCTTTTGAACAAAAGCTTTCTCTCAAGGTAACCCAGACCGGTGAATATTATGAGGACGGAGAATCGTACGAGTATAAAAATACCGCAAAGATTATTTACGTAGAAGGCGCTTGGTACGTTAAAACGGAATACAGCGTAACTTCAGACGAAGGAAAGTCTTCTCATACGGAATACGACAACTCTCCTGCAGGTGAAGATTATACCGAGCTTTTATCGGTTATTTCTAATCCTACCGCTATCATAGGTCTTGTAGGAAGCGTTGACGTAGAGGAAGGCAGATTGTTCGTTTCCGAAGAGGCTGTCGAATGGACTGAAAGCGAAAGCTTTGACGGTAACAGCTACACCCATCAGGGTATTATTGAGTTTGAAAAGGAAAGCATTTTCGTTAAATCTATTCAAACCTATAACCAAAGCAGATATTATACCGACTTGGGTTATCGCCATGAATCAACCTCTAAGATAACCGTTAAGAAGACTCTTACCGGTTCGGTTAAGCGTCCTAACGACTACTACAAATATGAGTAAGGAGGTAAATTAATATGAAAAAGTTTTTAAGTTTATTATTTGTTTTAGTTTTATCTCTTTCTTTCGTAGCGTGCGGTTCAACTAAGGTTAAAGGCGAGCTCGTTACAGAAATCGAAGACGTTATCGAATACTTCGCAGACCTCGAATATGATGACATAAGCTACAAGTTTACAATTAAGTATTCTTGCGAAGAAAAGGCTCTTGAAGAGAAGGCAAAGGAAACCTACACCGTTAAAGGTGCTTTCAACTACGAAACCGATAAAATGCTCGGTCACGTTGCCGAAAGCTTTAAGTACACGGTAACCTCTAACGACGTTTACACCTACGCTACGGTTGACGGCAAGGAAAACGTGAAGGACACGTATAAGACCTCCGTTATATTCGACGGTAATAGCGTTTACGCTAACACTAAAGAAACCAGCAAGGGTCCCGATTCAAAGAGCTCTTCTACCAGAAAAACCTATTTCGACGGTGAATTATTCCTCGTAGGCGGAATGACTCCTGCAGGCTGGGGATATGCTTCGGATGCTTCTTTACACTCTCTCATTTCTCTCGTTAGCGGATACGTAGACGGCAGCTCAAAAATCTTTATGGACGAAGACAACTTAACAATCGTTTCCAGCGATATGGAAGAGCACGTTGTAATCACCTTCAAGTGTGACGGAAGAGACGTTAAGTCTTTAACCGTTGAATATAAGTCTGCAAACGAAACTATGAGCATCAGCGTTAAGGTTTGTGATAGGGTTGATATTGAAAGACCTTCTTCAACCTCAGGTTACGAAAACATCAATCCTGAAGGATACTATCCCTACTAAAATTCAATTAAATCGGCGTGGAGCTTTGCTCCACGCTTTTTTTATAAAAAACCTGCGCTTGATTTTTTAACGTGCCTTTATAGCGGAGATGAAATTTATCTTAAGACAAAAAATATATATACAGACTTATAAAAAAGAGCGGTGAGAAATGTAATCTCATCGCTCTTTTTGCTTTTACGTTTAGTTTTTTTGTTATTGTCAATAATATAGACGTGCTCTTATTAAATCAGGTTAAATGCCTTCAGAGCCTCCCACACACCGTCTTCCTCTTCGCTTGTAACGTAAGAGGCGCACTTTTTCAGCTCTTTCGGTGAATGCCCAATGGCTACGCATTTTGCGCATACGTTAAACATCGGCAAGTCGTTTAAGCTATCGCCAAACGCATAGGTGTTTTTTAGGGCGACGTTTAATTTTTCAACGGTCTTTAAAATAATTACGTCCTTGCCGTGACCCTTTTGCATACATTCTACGTAGCCTTCAAAATCAATTAATATATAATGCTCTGCCAAAAGGTCTAACGCCTCCTTGGGTATCGGCAGGTATTCACCGTTTTGACCTCTTTTTTTTAACAGGCTGAGCTTACTTACAGGATAAGCCTCCACATCCTTTAAAAGGAAAATATCATCTAATTCTTCGCCATTTAGCCAGCTTAAAATACCTTTTCGTTTATACACCCCGTCAACGCCCTCATAAAGCATCAAAAGGTCGAAACGCTTCTCTATTTCAAGCGTTGCGCTTATGACCTCCCTTGAAATATCAGAGCGGTATAAAACCTCTCCGCTGTTCGTTACGGCAAGACACCCTCCGCAAAGATATCCGTCAAACGGAATTTCATAAACGTTATCAAATCGGGTATTGCCCCTGCTTCTGCCCGAATTATAAAACAGCAAATGCCCTTTGCCGTGCAGTTCCTTTAATGCTTTTAAGGTCCTTTCTCCGTAACGTCCAAACCAAATTGTGCCGTCAAAATCAAAGAAAAAGGCTTTTTTATCACTTGTTTTCATATGAATATGGTACACCTTTTGGCTGCTTTCGTCAACAAAATCGCCTGAAAACAGACTGATTTTTTATCTTTGTTAATTTTGTGAATAAAATTATATAAAAGTTTTTACAAAATTTTCACCAAAAGGTATTGACAAACTGCTAAAGCTGTGTTACAATGTTAGCAGTCAATGAGTTAGAGTGCTAACACTTAATTAATGAGAGTGCTAACCATTGCAAAAAATAATTATCAGCTGAGAGTTGCTTTTGCAAAATATACCTCTTGGCAACAATAAAGGAGTATTATGACAAACTATTTAATTAAACGAAACAATTCAACCTTCGACGCGTTGGACGACGCTTTTAACTCTTTATTTAAGCCCATGTTTTTTGAAGAAAGATACAACGTTATGAAAACCGATATAAGAGAAAGCGACAAGTCGTATCTTATGGACGTGGAAATCCCCGGATTTGACAAAAAGGACGTTTCGCTTGCTCTCGAAAAGGGATATCTCACAGTCTCTGCCGAGAAAAAGGACTGTTCGGACAAAAACGAGGTTTATTTAAGAAGAGAAAGAAGCTGCAGAGTTTCCCGCACCTACTATGTAGGTGACGTAAATAAGGACTTAGTTAAAGCTAAGTACGAAAACGGAGTGCTCCAGATTGAAATTCCCAAGAAGGAAAAGGATATTCCCGTTTCTCACAGCATAGCGATAGAGTGATCAACCATACCTGCTAAACAATAGTAAATTTGTCTATATTTTCATTGTTTTCTTCCTTTAAGGCAGACCGCTTTTCAGCGGTCTGTTCTTTTTTTAGTAATTTTGTTATTACTTTCATAATATATATTTCAAGAGGTATATTATGGATTTTTTAAAATTAGAAGCGCTTGGCAACGACTACGTGTACGTCAAAGCCGAGGACGTTAATTTCTGCAACCTAAAGGGGCTTGCAAGAAGGGTAAGTCAAAGACGGAAGGGCATTGGCTCTGACGGGCTGATAACCGTTGAAAAGATTACCGACACGACTGTAAGAATGAATATGTATAACGCAGACGGCAGCAAGGGTGCGATGTGCGGAAACGGTGTCAGGGGCGCAGCATACTTTGCTATCAGACGGCTTGGCGTCGCTATGGGCAAAATAAAGGTAATCACCCCAAGCCGAGAGGTATCCGTAACGGTAAACGGCATAACGGATAAATGGCTGAGCGCAACTGCCGATATGGGGGTAATAAAAAGCGGTAAAAACCCCTCTGTTATTGCCGAAGAGCTGTCAAAAGTAGGTCTATACGTCGATAAACGGCAGGTTTTGCACGTAAATGCAGGCAATCCGCATCTCGTGTTTTTTGAACCGAACTACCCTCTTCAGACAATTTGCAACGCCGTTATAAGAAGTGGGTTGTTTCCCGATGGGATAAACGTTGAAAGGGTTTTTAAGATAAAAAATCTAAGCGAAAACGAAAGCTCTCTGTATATGGAGGTGAACGAAAGAGGAAGTGGTAAGACTCTCTCTTGCGGTAGCGGTGCAGTTGCCTCTGCTTACGCATTTTCCGTTTATTCTTACCGCCCGTTAGACGTTAATCTTAAGGTAAACGTAACGACCGAGGGTGGCACCCTGAACGTCTTTTTTGAGGGCGGAAGAGCTTTTTTATCCGGCGAAGTAAACGAAACCTTTTCGGGAAGCTTCGACCACCTTGAATTTTTGGAGAACTGAATGAATTATAATAAAAACTTTGATAAAATACCGAAGGATTATCTTTTCAGTAAAGTGCGAAAAAGCGCTGAGCTTTATTTTTTCGACCGCAAAATTATTGATTTGGGTGTTGGCGACGTAAAAGCCCCTTTGTTTAAAAAAACTGTCGAAGCAATGAAAACTGCCTGTGAAGAACTTCTAAGTCAAAAAACCTTCAGAGGGTACTCTCCGTCAAACGGATATCAATTTTTAATAGATAAAATTAGATTGGAATATCAAAATATGGATATAAACATTTCAAACGACGAGATTTTTATAACCGACGGAGCAAAGGGGCAATTGGGCAATTTAACCGAGCTTTGGGACAGCGGAATTAAGGTTCTTTTTCAGTCGCCCTGTTACCCTGCAGGCGCAGAGGCAAATATTATAAGGGGAAACGAGGTGGATTTTATCACATCCGACGAGCAGGACAGCTTTATTCCTTATCCACCGCTTGACAGACATTACGACCTTATTTATCTATGCTCTCCGTGTAATCCAACAGGGGCTGTAATGAATAAAAACGACCTCTCCGCTTGGGTAAATTACGCGTTAAACACAAATGCCGTTATCATTTTCGACGGCGCGTATTCCTCTTTTATCAGCGGGGATTACCCCCGTTCCATCTATGCTATAGACGGGGCTGAGAAATGCGCTATAGAGGTCAATTCCTTTTCAAAATCGCTTGGCTTTACGGGCATAAGGTGTGGATATACTGTAATTCCAAAGGAAATTAAAGGGGCTAACGCACTTTACACGCAGTGGCTTGGCAGGCGGTTTAACGGAGTTTCTTACGTTACTCAAAGGGGCGCAGAGACCTTTTTTGACGCGGATGTGAAAAAAGAGGTTGCAAAAAGAATTAATTTTTATAAAACAAACGTAGAAATTTTAAAAATCGCTTTAAAAAATGTAAATTTGTGGTATAATAATACAGTGTGCTCGCCCTACGTTTTTGCAAAAGCGCCAAAAGGGATTTCTTCCGACGTGTTTTGCAAAACGCTGCTGGAAAAAGCAGGTATAGTCGCAACAGACGGCGCAGGCTTTTTAAAGGGTGGCGAGGGATATTTCAGACTTTCCGCCTTTTGCGGGCGTGAGGATGCGCTGGAAGGGGCAGACAGAATTATGAATTTACTTAACGCATTTTAACCGGCGTTTGGAGGCAATACTTATGAAAAGACAGTGCGGAATATTGATGCCCGTTTTTGCCTTGCCAGGCAAGTACGGAATAGGCACGTTTGGAAAAGAGGCTTACTGCTTTGTCGACTTTTTAAACAAGTCTGGGCAAAGCGTATGGCAAATGCTACCCCTTTGCCAAACGGTTTTTGGCGACAGCCCTTATCAAACAACCGCAGACAGCTCGTTCAGCCCCTACTATTGCGATTTAGATGAGCTTTTTGAAATGGGTCTTCTTACCGAAAAGGAGCTTTTATCAGCTACCGAAAGGGTTAAAGCCGTGGACTACGGCAAGCTTTATTTTAAGCGCACGGCACTGCTGAAAAAAGCCTTTTCAAGATTTGAAATGAGCGATGAGTTTCTAAGCTTTGTCAACTCTAAAAAATATCACGATTACGCCCTTTTTATGACCGCAAAGGGTAAATTCGGAGCCTTAAAGGACTTTCCTTTATGGTTAAAGAATCACAATAAACGTCTTATAGAGGGCTTTTTGCAAGAAAATGCTGAGGACTATCTCTTCTTTTGCTTTACTCAGTATATTTTAGAAAACCAATTCATCCGTCTTAAAAAATATGCAAACGAAAGGGGAATTAAGCTTCTTGGCGACCTACCCTTATACGTAGCCTTAGACAGCGCGGACGTATGGAAAAATAAAGAGGTCTTTCTTCTTGACGGGGATTATAATCCAAGCAAGGTAGCAGGCGTCCCCCCCGATTACTTTTCTCAGGACGGTCAGCTTTGGGGCAACCCGATATACGACTACGACGAGATGAAAAAAGACGGCTTTAAGTGGTGGAAAAACCGCTTAAAAAGAGCAATGAGCAGATACGACCTGCTCAGAATCGATCATTTCAGAGGACTTGACAGATTTTGGGCAATCCCCTTTGGCGAAAGCGCAAAGGCAGGTGAATGGACCAAGGCTTACGGTGAGGAAATATTGACCTCAGTAAACAGAAAACGCCTTATAGCCGAGGATTTGGGCGTTATAGACGACGGTGTAATCAACCTTTTAAGGGCAACCGATTTGCCGGGTATGAAGGTGCTTTTGTTCGCCTTTGACGGCAATCCCAATAACCCATACCTTCCGTGTAACGTAACGGAAAAAAGCGTTGCTTATGTAGGCACTCACGACAACGACACGGCATACGGCTATGCAAAGGGGCTTGACAAAGAGAACTTCAAGCGTTTTGCAAAAAGCATAAATTCAGTGCTTCCCGTTGGCGCACAAAGAGTAAAGAGCAAAAAACAGGTTGCTCCCGCGCTTATAGAGGTTCTGCTTTCTACCAAAGCAAGCTTGACGGTTATTTCATTTGCCGACCTCGTTAACCTTGACAATAAGTACCGAATAAATACCCCATCGACCGTGGGAAACTGGACTGTAAGATTTAAAAGCGAGCATTTTTCTCCTGAGCTGAGCAAAAATCTCTTAGCTCTTACCAAAAAATATAAGCGTTAAATAAATATAGCACCCCTTAAAACACTACTTAGGGGGTGCATTTGTTTCTTATAACAAAAAGGTGCTGCTCTTTCGGGCTGCACCTTTTTGTTAAAGATATAATCCTTTTATTTTCTTCTCAGGAAAACGTTACTGTATATACATGTAATAATTTCCTTGTCCTCCGTTGTACGAAGATGCCTTTATATAATAAGTTTCACCTGCTTCAAGCTCGATATATACGTAGAAATTATTGCCGTTGTTTGAACCGTCGTCGTCAGAAGTTATTTGTTCATACGATGAATTGTATATGTAAACCTTGGGGTCGTTGGAGTTGTTTCCGGACTCTATAGTATAATATCTTGTTTCGGTAGGAATAATTTTATAATATATTTCTTGTCCGGTTTGAGCAATGTCTATATAATAGCTGTTGCCGGCATAAGCAAGCTTTGCTCTTTCAAACGACGTGCCGTCTGACATCAGGATATTATACTCTTCCTCAGTCATCCAATATGCGTAAAGAGTAGTATTTACTGCATCGTAATAAACGTCGGTATATAACGTGCCGTTGTTAAATTGATTGTTATACCAACCAACGTGTACGTAGCCTGCCATCTCGTAGGTAGGAAGCTCAACAGAATATCTGCCGGATACCGTTCCGATAGGTGCGCCGTTTGACATTAAGGTGTAGGTTACTTCTGCACCCGTCCAGTTCCAAATAACAGGGCGATTAGAGCTGTTCCACCCACTATTCCAATCATTAGGCGCATAAGAAAGCGTAGTGAATATAGTCAGGTTATTACAAGAATTGAAAACGTCGTTATACATATTAGTTACAGTGCTTGGAATAGCTACGCTTGCAAGACTGTCACAGCGGGCGAAGGCTGCTTCTCCGATTTGCGTTACACCTGCAGGAATTTCAACTAAAGACAAGCTGTCACAACCGAAAAAGGCTCTCTCACCAATTGTATTAAGACCGCTTGGGGCAAAATTTACAGCTTGTAAGCTGTCACATTCACCAAAGGCTGCCGTTGCGATAGTCTGAAGGCTTGAAGGAAGAGTTACGCTCGTAATGCTATCGCAGTAAGCAAAGCATGCATAATTTATTTGGTTTACGCCCTCGGGAATAACGAGATCGGTTATAACATAACCGTTCAAATAAATGTTTCCTGCTATGCAGTGTGGCATTGCATAGATGCTATCATCATTATAAAACTCTACCGCACACCAGCTTGCTATATCGGTTATGTTTAAGTACTGTAAATCACACTCATAAAAGGCATCCTCGCCGATTGTACGAAGACCGCTGCCCAAGGTAACGTTAAACAAGCTTTCACAGCTTGCGAACGCCGCTGCACCGATCGTCTGTACAGAGTTAGGAAGAACGGCTACGCTGAGGCTTGTTTCACGGAAGGCTCCTTCTCCTATGTAGCTTAAGCCCTCTGCAATAGTAATTTCAGATAAGTTATAGCAATATGCAAACGCCTCGTCCTCAACTCTCAAAACGCTCTCGGGGATGGTAACGCTCTTAATATCGGTGTTTCCTCTGAAAGCATTTTCGCCGATTTCTATAACGGGATGACCCTTATAGGTTGAAGGAATTACTATATCAAGATCGGAAGCAATACCGATGCCTATCAAACGGTAAGCGTCTGCGCCGTCAACCTTTTGGAAGTGAAGCCCCTCCGATGCGCTGTCGGTCGCCTCAGGCATAGTAACAGTCTGAGTAGTTCCGTTTGTAAGAGTTATAACGAGATTGCCGTCTTCATCCATAGTTACGCTTTGGATACCAACTCCGTCCTTGCCGTCTACCGCTGTGCTTGACTCTTTATTCTTTTTCTTACAAGAGGTCATTGCGAAGCAACAAACAACTATGCAAAGAACTAAAATTAAACAAGATAATATTCTCTTTTTCATTTTTTTCTCCTTAAATTTTTATTGGTGAGCCTTGGAAAGAGTCCAAGGCTCCGTTTTGTCAATTATATTACTGTTAATTTCTCACTATATGCAAGCTATAAGAGCCTATTCCGCCACCGTACATATATGCACGAATATAGTAAGTATTTCCGGCATACATATAACAATTCATCGAGAAATTGGTACCCGAGGAATCGTCATTGGATGCCAACTGCGAATATGCTGAGTCGTAAACGTATCCGTATGGATCTCCGTTATTGTTACTCGAATAAATTCTGTAATAGCCGGTTGACGTAGGCGTGAATTTGTAATAAACACTCTGCGATGATGAGGTTATACTTACGTAATATGTCGTTCCTGCGTATGCAGTTATTGCTTGGGCAAAGGAGCTTCCGTTTTGATTAAACTCTTGATCATACTCCGACTCGGTCATCCATCTTGCGTAAAGGATAACGTCGCTTGAGCTGTAATACGTATCTTCGTTCGTATAGCGTGTACCGCTGAAGTCAGAAGCAGTATACCAGCCTGCTAAAACGTATTCATCGTAAGTAAGCTCGGGAAGCTCTATTGCAAAGTAAGAGAATACGTCGTCCGTTTGCTCTGCGCCGTTTTCTTCAAACGAATAGGTTACGCCGTCAGGATTCCAGTTGTAAATAACAGGACAGTTGCTATAGTTCCAATAAGACGCCCAATTGTAGTTGTATGAGCTTCCTTCATAATAAACGGTAAGTGAATTACAGTCTTTGAAGGAGTACTCTGAAACGTAATAAACTTCGCTTGGAATACCGATGCTCTCAAGGTACGAGCTTCCGCTGAACGCGTAAGTGCCTACTGTACTAACGCTTTCGGGAAGAACCAACTCAACTATCAAGCTTTGATAGAAGGCGTGGCTTCCTACCGTTTCAACCGTTTGGCTGATCTCTACGTCGGTAACGTTCTCCGGCATAAATGCAAATGCCCAAGCTCCGACAGTCTCTACTCCTGCAGGAATAACAAGCTCGGTTACGGACTCACCGCCAATCCAAAGCTCGTCTGCCACGTAAAGAGGATGAACGTAAAAGCTTGACGTAATGTCTTCAAATTCAACGTCGCACCAAGCAGCTACGTCGCATATATCAACGACGCCTATTTCCGTGCTGACAAACGCCTGTTGACCGATATAGCTTATGCCCGAGCCAAAGGAAACGGTGCTTACGTCCCCACAGCTTGCAAACGCAAATTCGCCAATCGTTTCTACACCGTCGGAAAGTGTAACAACGTTTAAGTCGGCCACATCGTAAAACGCATAGTCGCCGATTTCGGTAACGGTGCTTGCAACCGTTAAGCTTTGAATGCTGTCACAGTTATAAAAAGCTAAATCGTTAATTTCGGTAACTCCCTCGGGTATAACGAGGTCACTCAAGGAATAGCCGTTCAAGCTGATCGAGCTTGCATAGTACATTGGCTGAGCATAGACATTCTCAAAGGTAACGCCACACCAAGGCGCAACGTCTGCTAAAGAAACCGTGCTTAAGCTATCGCAACCTGCAAACGCATCTGAGCCGATATACTCAATTGAAGTGCCGAAGGCTAACGTGGTAAGGTAGTCACAGTCGTAGAATGCGCCTACTCCTATATTTGCCACGCCGTTTCCAAAGCTTACCGAATATAAGCTGTCACAGTCGTAGAATGCATACTCGCCAATTGAAATAATAGTGTCCGGTATAGTAATACTGAAAAGACCTTGACATCCCTCGAACGCTCTTGCGGGAATAACCGTTGCGCCCTCTTCAAAATAGAAGGTCGTGACGCCCGATCCACTTAAAAATCTATCCCCGATATTTTGTACGCTTGCAGGCACAGAAAGACTGCCAAGACTCGAGCAGTTCGAAAATGCCTCTTCTCTGATGGTTAACAATCCCTCCGAAAGTGTTACGGTCTGCAAATCCTCACAGCCGTAAAAGGCTTGATAGCCGATCGTAGTAACTGACGACGGAACTGTTATACTCTTAATGTTAGACTGACCCCAAAATGCACTGTCGCTAATCTCGGTAACGGGGCTTCCCTTGTAGGTATTCGGAATGACAATATCAATTTCTGATGCAATTCCAAGACCTGCAACGCGGTAGCTTCCGTCTTCCTTTTCTACAAAATGAAGGCCTTCTGTCCAACCGCTTTCCTGATTTTCAGGGGGTACAACCGTTTGAGTCGTTCCGTCAGTAAGAGTAACTACTAAATTCCCGTCACTGTCGTACTCAATTCTTTCTATGCTTACGCCTGCTTTTCCGTCTTTAGCTGTTTCTGTAGCCGAGCTCTTTTTCTTTTTGCATGAAGCCAAAGCAAAGCAACACGTAATTACACAGAGAATTAAAATCAAACAAGTTAAAATTCTTTTTCTCATAGACTTTCTCCTTTTTAACAATAAATAAATTATAGCATATATAACAACTTAAATCAAGTAAAAAACGCACGCGCGCGTGACGGTTTTATATATATTTTAAATACTCTTCTGCTAAAAAGGCGATATTCCGGTAGAAAAAAACCGAAGTATCGCCTTTAATTAACCTATAGGCTGACTTTGTGCCTTATACGGATGCGTTTGAGTACTGGCTTGCGTGAATTTTTGCATACAGTCCTTTTGCCTTTATAAGCTCGGCGTGTGTGCCCCTTTCAACGATTTTTCCGTTATCGACAACCAAAATTATATCTGCATTTTCGATGGTCGAAAGCCTGTGCGCAATGACAAACGCAGTTCTGTCTTTCATAAGCTCGTCCATAGTCTGTTGCAAAATAAGTTCTGTTCTTGTATCGACGTTACTCGTCGCCTCGTCTAAAATAAGTATAGGTCTGTCTGCAAGATAAGCCCTCGCAATAGTTAAAAGCTGTTTTTGACCTCCGCTGATATTGGTGCTGTCCTCATTGATAACTGTTTCGTAGCCGTCTGCAAGCGAGTTTATAAAAAGGTCGACGTGCGCCTTTTCCGCCGCGCGTATAACCTCCTCCTTGCCTGCAGTTGGCCTTCCGTATGCAATATTGTCAAATACCGTACCGGAGAATAAAACGGTATCCTGTAAAACCATGCCGAAGAATTCTCTTACGCTTTCTCGGTGCATCTTGGAAATATCCTTTCCGTCAACTAAAATTCTGCCTTTCTGTGGGTCGTAAAATCTCATTAATAAATTCACGAGAGTTGTCTTTCCGCCACCCGTAGGACCGACTATAGCAACCTTTTGTCCCGCTCTTATTTTAAGCGAAAGCCCATCTATAAGCGGTTTATCGGGGGTATAAGAGAAATATACGTCGTCAAATACTACCTCTCCTAAAATATCTTTATTAGGCTTTTCTTGCTCGTTTTCCTGCATTTCCTCACCGTCTAAAAAGCCGTAAACTCTTCTTGCAGAGGCTATAGTAGACTGCAACATGCTCATTCCGCTTGCAATTGATTCTAAGGGTGCGGAAAAGAGCTTGGTATACATTACAAAGGCAACCAAATCGCCTGCGCTTACTCCCTTTCCGCTTATCGCTAAATATCCGCCCAAAACACATATAACTATATATGCCAGGTTGTTCACGAGGGTTACAATCGGTTGCACCATGCCCGACACGACATAGCCTTTTTTGGCTTTTTCAGAGTAGTCTTCTATTATTTCGTGATAACGCTTATTTTGACTTTCTTCCAAATTAAAGGCTTTAACAGTATCAAAGCCGGTCAGATTTTCTTCGCATAACGAATAAATTTTACCCGATGCCGTACGGCTTTCGTTAAAATGCTTTTCGCTGCGAGAGGCTAAAACACCCGAAAGTATAATTGAAACAGGCACGAAAACGACTACCGCCATTGCAAGCATCGGGTTTTCAAAAAATATTACGACTAATATAACGGCAAGCCTGATTACACCGTTTATTACAACGCCGAATATACTGTGAACTGAGCTTCCCATTATAGAAACGTCGTGCGTCATACGGGAGATTATTTCCCCGTTTGGGGTGGAATCGACTGTTTTTATCGGAATTTTAGATATTTTTCCGCTCATTTCAGTTCTTATTCTGCAGGTAAAGTGCCTTGTAACCGAGTAGTTCATTATAAGCTCTGTCAATAAGCTTGCAATAGCCGAAACCGCGTATACTAAGATAAGAAGGGCTATTTCCCTTCCAAAGGCAAGCCTGTCAATCGGTATGCTTTGATTTATCAGATTATAAACTCTGTCGGTCAAATTTCCCAAAAGACTCGGCGCAACCATCGCCAGACAAACGGATAAAAGGCTTATCACTATTGCGGTTATCAGCCAACCTGAAATACCCTTCATGTCTTTTATCAGCCTGATTACTACCTTGAATGCGCCTTTGAGGTCGTGCTTTTTCTTTTCTTTCATTATAAAACACCCCCTACAGAATCCTTGCCCAGCTGAGAAATACAAATCTCTCTGTAAATATCCGAGGCTTTAATAAGCTCCTCGTGAGTGCCAACCGCCGTTATTTCTCCTTTATCCATAACGAAAATTTTCTCGGCATGCATCGCGGTAGAAACCCTTTGGGTTATGGTAATTTGAGTTTTTCCTTTAAGCCTTGCCGAAAGATTTTTCTTGATAATGCTTTCGGTTAAAAAGTCAAGCGCAGAAAAGCTGTCGTCAAAAACGTATACGTCGGCTTGCCTTATAACCGTTCTTGCCAAGTTTATTCTCTGCTTTTGCCCACCGCTTACGTTTTGCCCACCGCCAACTAAAACGTGGTCTAAGCCGTCCTCGTAAGCATTTACGTAATCTGACATCCGACAGTCTGAAAGAGCAGATAAAATATCCTCATCCGTTGCCGAGGGGCTACCCATTTTTAAATTTTCTCTTATAGTTCCCTCAAATATCATAGGCTTTTGAAGGGCTATTGAAAACCTCTCTCTGACGTCGTTTTTGCTTAAATCGGAATATGCGCTTCCACCTATGTAAATTTCCCCTTCCGTCGGGGCGAAAAAACCTAAAATCAGCCGTGAAAGCGTTGTTTTTCCACTTCCCGTGCCACCTATTACGGCAACCTTTTCGCCTGATAAAATTTTCATATTTATATTTCTTAAGGATGGCTCTTTAGCACTTTGATAAGCAAACGTCAGATTTTCTACCGAAATATCGAAATTACTCGCGCTTTGAACGGCTTTTTCTGTTTTTTCTACGGTGACGTCCTCCTCTTTCATGGTGTGAATTTCATTTAACCTCTTTACTGCAACGCCAAGTCGCGGTAGCCAGGCTATCGTCCACGAAAGATTGATAAGCGCGCCCGATAAAAGAGCAACGTACTGAATTATTGCAACTATATCGCCCGCATCTGTCAAAAGCCCCGAGCTTGCCCTGATTCCGCCAACCCATACGACGCAAACGGTTGCCAGGTTTAAAAGCAACATTGCAATAGGGTCTATAAATCCGTTCCTTACGTTTGCGCGTATCATATATTTCGACATTTCTTCGGTAGCAAATTTTGCGCGCGCATGCTCCTTTTGCTCATTGTTAAACGCCCTTACGACTCTCAGCCCGGATAATCTTTCCCGAACGATTTTATTTTGCTCGTCTACGTATTTGTCTGATTTTTCCCACATTCCATGAAGCGGCTTCATAAAAAAGTATACTATCAGCATTACGGGTGGAATACTTAACATAAACACGGTTGCAAGCACGGCATCTTCCATAAAAGCAAGCACGGCTGAACCGACTATCATGGCAGGTATAGTAACCAAGGTATATACTATCATGCTTGCAGCACCCTCCATATTCCAAATATCCTCAGTTGCCCTTGTAAGCAGTCCCGACGGACCTATTTTTGAATATTGAGTATAAGAAAGACTATTGATTTTCTCAAAGGTAGCCTTGCATAAATCGGCAGAAAAGCCCATCGTCAATTTTGCGTTTGTTTTATTTGCAATAAGCGTTCCGGTCAGCGAAGCTATCGAAAAAATCAACATTATTGCAGAAAATTTTAACACTGTGTTAAAGTTTTGATTTGCAATTCCCTCGTCTACGATTTTACTCATAACGTAAGGCATAAAAAGCATGGTAAGCATTGCAATAGCATCCGTTATTGCATTGATAATCAGTAGTTTTTTATAAGGTTTTAATATTTTAAGTAGTATTTTCATAGTTTTTAACCTTTCAATATGCTATCACTACGTATAAGCAGTAGAATCTTTAAGTTAGTTTTAGCATAGCGTCTTTTTAAAATTATTTTTTCCCAAGGATACGTTTACGTACTTCATTACGTAAAAAGGGCGCATCCACCTTGCAAAAACCATTGCAAGGCGCACGCGCCCTAAATAACTTTTTTACTAAACCGTAATTAAACGTAAAAGAGCCCCGACGCAGTCGGGGCTCTCAAATAACTAATCGCAAAAATTGCGTGGTTATACTATTGTATCCTCGGAGGCGTGTACGTGTTTTATTGAGTTATTTGAGTTCGACAAAGCTACTATTAACATTTCTTTACCTCCTTGTTTTTTCTTCAGTATAGCACTGCTACATATCTATGTCAAGGAAAATTTTAACTTTTTAAAAATTTTTTCCTTTTTTTTAATAATAAATAACGTACGAGGGTAAAGACATTTACCCTCGTTTATTGTAAAATTTTTATAATTTAGTCTGCCTATAAGTCGATTATCGCTTATTTAAGCATTTCTAAGGTTAAATCTATTCTTCTTAAGGTTTCTTCTTTTCCCAATAAGGCTGCGATTTCGGTTGCGCCGCCCGGAGTTACGGCTTGACCTGTAATTGCTATTCTAAGCACCCAGAAAACAGCCCCGCTCTTTACTCCCCATTCACCTGCTTTTTCGGAAAGAGTTGCAAATATTTTATCGTTTACAAAATCGTCGATAGTTGCAACTACCTCTTTAATCTTTGGCAAAAGCTCGCGCGCTACGTCTGCGCTCGTCTTATTCTTTTTATTGTCAAAAAGTGCTAAATCGTATGGCGTAAGCTCTGCAAGCCAGTCGATTTTTTCGGGAATTTCGCCAAGCACTTCAACTCTTGAATGTAAAAGCTTAGCGATTGCTTTAAGATCAAAAAGTCCGTTTACCTTAGATTTTTCAAGGAAAGGAAGAGCTAAATCGTAAAATTCTTCTTCGGAAAGAGCCCTTATATATTCGCCGTTAAGCCAACGGAGCTTTACCTCGTCGAAAATCGACGGAGATTTTGATATTCCGCCCAAAGAGAAAAGCTTGACCATTTCTTCTAAGGTCATCTTTTCTACGTTTTCCTTAGGTGCCCAGCCGAGAAGAGCAACGTAGTTTATAATGGCCTCCTTTAAATATCCCTTTGATACGAAATCGTCAAAGTTGGCGTCGCCGTAACGCTTAGATAGCTTTCTCGTAGCGTCCTTCATTATAGTGGGAAGATGAATATAAACAGGTCTTTCCCAACCGAACGCATCGTACATAAGGTTGTATTTGGGAGTGGAGGAAAGATATTCCGTACCTCTTATAACGTGAGTTATGCCCATAAGGTGGTCATCAATAACGTTTGCAAAGTTATAGGTTGGCATTCCGTCCGACTTAATTAAAATATTATCCTCAAGCTCCTTATAGTCAACGTCTATTCTTCCGTAAATCAAATCCTCGTAAGAGCTGGTGCCCTCGGTGGGAATGTTCTGACGGATAACGTAAGGCTCGCCCGATGCAATTCTTGCCTCAACCTCTTCTTTAGAAAGCTTTAAGCAGTGCTTATCGTATTTTCTGTTACCCTTTTCATCGGTAAGACTTTCAAGCCTTTCCTTGGTGCAGAAGCAGTAGTACGCACCGCCAAGCTCAACGAGTTTTTTGGCATACTCACCGTAGATTTCTCTTCTTTCACTTTGAATATAAGGACCGTAGTCACCGCCGATATCCGGACCCTCGTCGTACTTTAAGCCCGACTCTAAAAGAGAGCTGTAGATAAGCTCGACCGCGCCTTCTACAAAGCGTTGCTGATCGGTGTCTTCTACACGGAGAATAAAGTCACCTCCGTTTGCCTTTGCATAGAGATAAGCATAAAGAGCGGTTCTTAAACCGCCTAAGTGCATAAAGCCCGTAGGACTTGGAGCAAATCTTGTTCTTACTTTTGACATTTTATCACCTTTTTCTTCCGTTTTATGAAAATTATCGGAACTTTTAAAAAATCTTTGTAATTTTATTTTACCATAAAATAAAAAAAGTGTATAATGAATTTAAGACATTTTTTAAAATTTACGGAGAGAAAAATGGAAAAATATTTATCCGACATTAAAAAAAGCTTAAAAGAGCTTATTCAAATCCCCTCGGTAGAGGATACTCCCTCAAAGGACATGCCGTTTGGCAAGGGCGTTCACGATGCTCTTATCTACACCTTAGAGCTTGCAAAATCGCTCGGCTTTGAAACCAAAAACTACGACAACTATATCGGCGAGGCAATCTGGGGCGAGGGCGAGGAGATGGCTATTTTAACCCACCTCGACGTAGTACCCGTCGGCAAGGAATCAGATTGGATTTACCCTCCCTTTTCAGGTGAAGAGGCAGACGGTAAAATTTACGGCAGAGGCACTATGGACGATAAGGGCCCGGCTATAGTTTGCCTTTACTGTATGAAGGCGTTAAAGGACGAGGGCTTTATTCCGAATAAAAAAATCAAGCTTATTTTCGGCTGTAACGAGGAATCGGGCTGGAGATGTATAGACCATTATAATAAGGTTGCAAAAATGCCTGAATTCGGCTTTTCGCCCGATGCGGATTTCCCCGTTTTATATGCCGAAAAGGGTATACTCCACGTAGGCTTTAAATTTGACAACAAGCTTAACTTAGAGCATATTGCAGGCGGTGACAGAATTAACGTCGTTTGCGACAAATGTGAGGCTATAGCACCGTTTGTCGAATCTCTTGCAGAGATTTACGGTGTAAAATCTGAAAATGAAAAGCTCTATACCTACGGTAAAACCGCGCACGGCTCAACTCCCTCAAAGGGTATAAACGCAATTTCGCCGATGCTTTGCTACTTAGAGTCAATAGGGCTTGTTCCGTCTAGAATAAGAGAATATCTTTTTGAAGATAAATTGGGTCTTACCAAGATTTGCGACGACACGGGATATCTTACCTTAAGCCCCGACATCATCACGGTTAAAGACGGCAAAATTTACGTTTGCGCAGATATTCGCTATCCGTCTACCTACGACGGAGAAAAATTAAAGGAACAGCTTAAGGAAATTGCTCCGTACGACGTGCTTTCTCACCAGCTCCCCTTATACAACGATAAAGAGGGATTTTTAATCAAGACGCTTTTAAATATTTACAACCAGACGATGGGAACGGATTTAGAGCCTATGGCAATCGGTGGCGGTACGTATGCAAGAGCGCTTAAAAACGGTACGGCATTCGGCCCAGAAATTCCGGGTGAGGAATCTACCATCCACCAGCCAAACGAATACGTTACTATCGAAAACTTAAAGCTTCAATGTATAATGTACAAAAAGGCAATTAAAGAGCTTACAAAATAAAATTTTTGCCAAAAATCGACTTATAGAAGGGTTTTTATGATAATCAGCAATCTTCCGCCATTAATTAAAAACGTTACGTGCGCCGTTTCGGGGCATAGGGCACTTCCCGACGGTTTTGATTTTGAGCTGTTAAAAGCAGAGCTTGAAAAAATTATAGATAACGGGTTTTCTGTTTTTTTAACAGGTATGGCGCAGGGCTTTGATTTGGCTTGCTTCAAGGCTTTATCCCTTTTAAAAAAAGACCACCCGCAAATTAAAATATGCGCTGTTATTCCTTGTATGGACCAAAGCAAATATTTCAGCTCGGAGGACAGATACGACTACTTTGAGCTTTTAGAAAGCGCAGATTTTATTGCAAAAGAGGAGAGAACCTATTTTAAGGGCTGCATGCTTCTCAGAAATAATTATCTTATAGATAATTGTTCGCTTTTATACGCATACTTTAACGGTGAAAAGCGCGGAGGAACCTATTACACTGTAAAAAAGGCAACAGAGCAAGGCGTTTGCATCAGTTATTACGGAGAAACACTATGAAAGAAATCTTTTTATTCCTTTCTTCAACAAAAACATACGTAGCAAAAACCGTTTGCTTTTTTACGGGAAGTAAAATTACTCATTCCGCTCTTTGCTTAAACGGTAAGTTTGACTTTATGTATTCATTTGGCAGAAAGACGCTGAAGCTTTTTCCCGCAGGATTTGTTCACGAAAATATAAGAACGAATATGCTGAAGGTTCAAGAGTGCTGTCACTGTGAGGTTTACCGCATAAAAATAAGTGACGGTGCATATCAGAATTTACTTAAGGAAATTGAAAAGTACGAAAGTGAAATAGACAAATACAGATACGCCCTTTTAGGCGCGTGGTTTTGCCTTTTCAGAACTAAAAAAACCTTTAAATACAGACGGTTTTGCTCACAGTTTGTTGCAAATCTTTTACAGGACGGCGCAGGGCTTGAAATTCCTCATCACCCTTCTAAAATGCGCCCTAAGGACTTTTTGAAAATGAGTGGTTTAGAAAAGGTTTATTCGGGTACGATTAAAGATTTAGCAGAAGGTGTTGACAGCGGAAAATTAAATTTCAAATCATTAGATTAACAAAAAAAATATAAATTCAAAAATAATCGAAGATTATTTTTGTTTAACGTGAAACAAAAAAATTAGGAGAAAATTATGAGCTTTGAAAAAATAAAGGGCAAGCTTGGCTTTGGTTGCATGCGTTTAAAAAACGACAATAATATTGTTGACGAAAAGGTCTTTTGCGAGATGATAGATTATTATATGCAAAACGGCTTTAACTACTTTGACACCGCCCATATTTACCTTGGCGGAGAAAGTGAAAAGGCATTGAAAAAATGTCTTGCCGACAGGTATGACAGAGAGGACTTTATTCTGGTTGACAAGCTTTCTTACAGCTGCTTTGAAAAGCAAGAGGATATAAGGCCTTTCGTCAAAAAACAGCTTGAGCTTTGCGGTGTAGATTATTTTGATTTTTACTTAATGCACGCTCAAAGTGCAGGAAGCTACAAAAAATATAAGACGTGCAATGCCTATCAGACGGCGTTTGAGCTTAAAAAGGAAGGTCTTATAAAGCACGTAGGTCTTTCCTTCCACGACACGGCAGACGTTTTAGATATGATTTTAACCGAAAATCCTGAGGTTGAGGTAGTTCAGATTCAGTTTAACTATATGGACTTTGAGGATCCCGTAAATCAAAGCCGTCTTTGCTATGACGTTTGCATAAAGCACGGCAAGCCGATTCTTATTATGGAGCCTGTAAAGGGCGGAAGATTAGTAAATCTTTCTCAAAAGCCAAGAGAAATTATAGATTCCTTAGGTCAAGGCTCTTACGCAAGCTGGGCAATAAGATTTTGCGCAAGCTTTGAAGGTGTTTTGATGGTTCTTTCCGGTATGGGAAGCATGGAAATGATGAAGGACAACGTTTCTTTTATGAAACAATTTACACCTCTTACCGAAAATGAAAAGAAAACTCTTTTAGAAGTAGCAGAAATACTTAAAAAAGAAAATTTAATACCTTGTACTAATTGCCGTTATTGTGTAGACGGTTGTCCAAAGGGTATTAAAATTCCCGACCTCTTTGCAATTTACAATAAAATGATAGAATTAAACGTATTTAATAAGGGCGATTATAATAAGGCTTTGGAGATTTCTTCTCCTGCAAAGGACTGCATAAAATGCGGAGCGTGTGAAAGAGCTTGCCCTCAGCATCTTGAAATTAAAAAGCTTTTAAACAAGCTTTATTGGACTTATGAAAGTTAATATACATAATCAGACGGAAAAGGCTAAAAAGCTTTTATCTGACGAATGTTACACGTGTGCCTTTTTAAAGGACGAAAAACAGTTTTTTAGCAAAGAAAGAGGAGTTAAGCCTCTTTTACAAATCATTGACGAGAAAAAAGATTTTTCCGATTTTTTCGTTGCGGATAAGGTTGTGGGAAAAGCAGCCGCTCTTTTATACGTCACAATAAAAATAAAGGAAATTTTTGCCTTTGTAATAAGCGAGCCCGCAATAGAAATTCTTCAAAAAAACGGAATTTCCGTGTTTTACGAAAATTTAGTTCCGAGAATAGAAAACAGACAAAAAGACGGGTTTTGTCCTATGGAAGAAAGCGTTTTAAACTGCAATTCTCCTAAAGAGGCTTATTTTTTGATAAAAGAAAAGCTTAAATCCTTGCTTAAATAATTTAGACGGATAAATAATAATTTGATGGTACAATTATGGCAAGCAGTAAAGAATATTCAGAGTTTGTGTTAGAACGATGTAGCGGTTTATCTGCCCGTGCTATGATGGGAGAATACGTGCTATATTACCGAGGAAAGGTTATAGGCGGTATCTACGATAATCGCTTGCTCGTCAAATCTATACCGGCAGCGATTGCATTGATGCCCGAAGCACAGAGAGAACTTCCATACGAAGGTGCAAAAGAAATGCTCCTTGTGGAAGACGTTGAGGATAGAGATTTTCTCCGTAAACTGTTCGAGGAAATGTACGAAGAATTACCTAAGCCGAAGAAAAAGAAATAATCAAATTCCAATTTATATATAAATTGAAAAAAGCCTCCCTTTACACAACAGAGCCTTAGGCTTTTACACGCAAATATGACGATAACTGACTTATAGGGGCAGATATATGAAATATGAATTTAAAGAATTGGACGAGCAAACACTGCGCGAATTAATTGAATTATCAAAAAAGTGGGTTGCCGAAGATTGTTCATACGGTATGGTTGCAAACACGGAAAAGGACATACAAAAGCCCCTTTGCGTAGCAGTGGATAATAACAAAATTATAGGATACGTTTTTGGACATTTTTATACTATGGAGAATAAATCATCCTACGTTGAAATTGGGAGCAACTGTTTCTCCGTGGATGAGATATACGTTCTTCCTGAATATAGAAGCCAAGGTGTAGGAAAAGAACTTTTCAAGCAAATGGAAAAAAGGGTAAAAGACTCTTGCTCATACGTCACTTTAAGTACGTCTACTAAAAACTATAAGAAAATACTGCACTTTTACGTGGAAGAGTTGGATATGAATTTTCATAGTGCTTTCTTAATTAAGTCTTTTGATAATTAATTTTTAAAACAAATTTAAAAAAGGTTCACTTTTTGTTTAAGTGAACCTTTTTTTATAACAATTCAATATTTAAATTTTTACAGTTTTCTAAATTTTCTTTATCCCAATAGCTTGCCTGTACCTCGCCTACGTGCGCGCGCCCGAGCAGCAGCATACAAAGCCTTGACTGACCTATTCCTCCGCCAATCGTTAGCGGTAATTCTTCATTTAAAACGGATTGATGGTATTCGTATTTTAATCTCTCTTCGTTATTAGACTGTTCAAGCTGCTTTATTAAAGAATTTTTATCAACTCTGATTCCCATACTCGAAATTTCAAGCGCTGTATCCAATACCTCGTGATAGAAAAATAAATCTCCGTTTAAGCTCCAATCGTCGTAGTCGGGAGCTCTTTTATCGTGAGGCTTACCGTCGCTTAAATTATTGCCTATACCTATTATAAAAACAGTTTTATATTCCTTTGTAATTAAATATTCTCTTTCCTTTTCTCTTTTGTCGGGATAGAGTTTTAAAAGCTCCTGACTGTCTATAAAATAAACTTTTTTATTTATTTTTAGTTCTTTAAAGCCTTTTTTTTTCAAAAATCTACTCGTTTCGCTTATTGCTTTTACTATTTTTATAACGGTGCTTTTAAGAAAATCAATATTTCTGTCTTTTATATTAATTACTCTTTCCCAGTCCCATTGGTCAACGTAAACAGAATGAGTTTCGTCTAAATTTTCATCTCTTCTTATAGCTGTCATGTCCGTATAAATACCGTTACCCTCAATAAAATTATACTTTTTTAAAGCCAATCTTTTCCATTTAGCAAGGGACTGTACGATTTCTATCTCTTTTCCGTCCTTTTTAATATCAAAGGATACCTTTCTTTCAACACCGCTTAAATCGTCCTGCAGACCGCTTTCCTTCGTTACAAATAAAGGCGCCGAAACTCTCGTTAAATTTAACTCTTTTGCAAGATTTCTTTCAAATTTATCCTTTATTAATTTTATATATTTTTGTTTTTCTAAAATACTTAAACTTATATATTTTTCTTTAATAAATTCCATATTTTTAACTATTTAAAAGTAAATTTTTATAATGGTTGCTTGCGCTCCTTACCGTTTCCTCTCGGATATTGAGAAGGGGTGTTTTTTATTTTTTCTATTTTTATAACAGTTCTTTTAGCATCCTCTAAAGAAAGACTGTATTCCTTTATTAAGGATATTTTTCCACCCAAAACGGCTATAGCATTTTGAGCCTCTTTTATTTCCTCTTCTGCGTTTGCTTTTAGTGCTATAAAGCTTCCTTTCACCTTTAAAAAGGGAATACAGTATTCGCACAGAGTATTAAGCTTAGCAACGGCTCTTGCCGTTACGTGGTCAAATTTCTCCCTGTATCTTTTATCCTTACCAAAGTCCTCGGCTCTGCCGTTTAAAACGTCTACGTTTTTTAAATCAAGCTCCTTTACAACCTCTTTCAAAAAGGTACATTTTTTTCCGGTAGATTCCACTAAGGTAAATGATAGATCATCTCTCATTATTTTTAACGGGACAGAAGGAAATCCTCCTCCCGATCCTATCTCAATGACGTTTGAGTTATCCATAAACAAATCACTGCATAAACAGCTGTCCAAAAAATGCTTCACGTAGACTTCTTTCTTTTCCGTAATAGTTGTTATGTTAAACCTTTCGTTATAAAAAAGAAGAATTTCTCTGTATTTTTCAAATTTTTCCAATTGAGCGTCATTTATTAAAACGCCTTTTTCTATAAATAAATCTTTCATATTTACTATATTAACATAAGTTAAAAAAAGTTTCAATAAAAACTTATCCATTACAAAAAAACTTTTAAACTCCTTATATGGATAACTTTTCACCTTAATGTTGAAAACTATAAAAAAAACAAATATTTTTTATTTATACGCCTTTTTGATTGATTTTTTTTACGTTATTATTTATAATAATATATATATTATTATATTGTGAAAGAGCCGTTAAAAAATTTTTGTTTTTTATTTTTAAAGTTTTATCAATATTTTATCAACTTAAAAAAAGGGTTTTCAACCTGTTATCAACCGTTTTTTCACATTTTATAAAGGTTAAAAATCCATTATAAATCAAAAGATTTTTCTTTTAAAATTTTACTTATCAACAAATTGACGCACACTACTATTACTACTATAATAATAACCTTAAAAATATATTAAATCAATCGAGGAAACACGCATGAAAATTATCGTAAACGGAAACGACCTTTCTTCTGCCGTAATGAAGGTATCAAAGGCAATCAGCTTAAAAACAACCAACCCGGTATTAGAGGGTATAAAATTATCTGTTGTAGGAGATTCTCTTACTCTCTCTGCAACGGATATGGAAATAGCTATAGAAAAAACTATAATAAGCGATACCTTTATGGAGGGAAAAACAGTTGTTCCCGGTAAGCTCTTTGCAGAATTTGTAAAAAAGCTTGAAAATGAAGAACAGGTAGAGCTTGTTTTAGAGGACGAAAATAAGCTTAAAATAGTTTACGGTGCTTCTGAGGTATTTTTATCCGTTCTTTCTGCAGACCAATTTCCGAATATAGAAAAGACAAACAGAGAAAATGCTTTTTCTTTATTGCAAAAGGATTTTAAGGACATAATTGCAAAGACGGCTTTTTCTTGCTCTTCTGATGAAAGCAGACCTATTTTAAAGGGATGTCTGTTTGAAATAAACGAAAGCTTTTTAACGTGTGTTGCCATCGACGGATTCAGGCTTGCCGTTTGCAACAAAAAGGTTAAAAATGCATCTTCCTCGTTCAGCGTAGTTGTTCCTGCAAGAGCACTTAACGAAATTTGCAGATTGCTTGAAAACGACGATCAGGAAATTACTTTTATAAACGAAAGAAATAAGTTTATGATAGAAGTAGACGGTACCGTATTTATAACCAGACTTTTAGAAGGTAATTTTGTAAATTACAAGCAAATAATACCGAGTGAATTTATAACGACGGTAAAGGTAAGCAGAAACGGATTTTTAAGTAGCCTTGAAAGAGCGACGGTCGTTGCAAAAGAGGCTAAAAATTTGGTAAAGCTTGATATTAAAGAAAATTATATTAACGTTTCCGCAAACAGCGAAAGCGGTAACGTAAACGAAAACGTTATTATTAATTTAGAGGGCAAGGATTTATCAATAGCATTTAACTCTAAATATCTTTGCGATGCGTTAAAGGCAGCAGGCGACGAATTCGTAAATATTTATCTCAACAGCTCTATATCGCCCTGTGTTATAAAACCGTATTCAGGCGAGGAATATCTCTATTTAATTCTTCCTATACGAATTAATTCTTAAAAATTATATAAATAGGCAATAATTAAAGTTGACAAACAAAGGTAAAAAAAGTATAATTGCAAAGCGAGTGTTTTAAATAAACACTTAATAAGTATAATAAAAAATATAAAAATATAAAGGAAGTACTATCATGAAAAGAACTTATCAACCAAAAAAGAAAACCAGAAATAAGGTTCACGGCTTTAGAAAGAGAATGTCTACTACCAGCGGAAGAAAGGTATTAAAGAGAAGAAGAAACAAAGGTCGTAAAAGACTTACTTACTAAGATAAATTGATATATAGATTAAAAAAGCAAAGCGATTTTGACAAGCTCTTCAAAAAGGGAAAGAGGGCTTATTCAAGGTCGCTTATGATGCTTTATACAAAATCAAATCAATTAAAGATAGGTTATTCTCTCGGAAAAAAGCACGGTAAGGCCGTAAAGAGAAACAGAATAAAAAGATTGCTCCGCTCTGCAGCGAGAGAGGTTTTTAAAAATTTAAATATAAGCTATAACGTGGTATTTCTTCCTAAGGTACAGGAAGAATATTCTTTTAAGGAGTACGTACACGATATGGCCTATTTAATAAAGAAGGAAAACCTTAATGAGAATATTGAATAAGTTTTTTATAAAAATATTAAAATTTTATAAAAAATATATTTCCGGAGGATTGAGATCCGGGTGTATTTTTAAGCCAACTTGCAGCATCTATGCGATTGAGGCGTTAGAAAAACACAATTTTTTCGTGAGCATCGGTCTTATAATTTGGAGAATACTCAGATGTAATTCTTTTAATAAGGGTGGGTTTGATCCCGTTCCGGACAGAAGAAACGTTAAAAAGTGGCTTATATAAATTTATTCTTATTTTTAAAATGTATAAATTAATAAAAAGCCTGTTTTTAACTATTTAAGAAAATTTTTTGCTTAACGTAATATTAAGCATTAAGTAAAAATGAATATAAAAAAGAGTAAAACAGCTTGTTTATACTCTGTTTTTGCTATTTAAAAGGAGAATAATGGGTTTAATTAACATATTATCAGTAATACCTATTCCCTCATTCGGCAACCTCGGTGAAGTTAGCTTAAAGCACGAATGGTTATGTAAAATAATCAGCTCTTTGATTAACTTTGTCGGTGACGTTGGTCTTGGTATTATACTTTTCACTCTTATTTTAAAGCTTATTACCCTGCCTCTTGATATTTATTCAAGAGCGTCTACAAAGAAAAACAGCCTTAAAATGGAGATGATGAAGGACGACCTTGAAAAGCTCAAAAAACAATACAAGAATAATGAAAAGCTTTATCAGCAAAAAATGATGTCGCTCTATAAAAAGAACGGCTATTCTGCATTTTCTGCATGTCTTCCTACCCTTGTAACGCTTATTTTCTTTATTATCGTAATAGGTGCGTTTAACAACTATTCCCGTTTTGCCGACAAAGAGGTATTTAACCAGATGGGCAGAGCATACGACGCGTGCTTGGACGAATTTAATAAAGAAGAGGTTTTATACAGAGAAGAAAATAAGGATTCTTATTATTTAAACTATAATGCCGCAATAAAAAACGGTGGCTACGGGGAATTCTTTGAGGGATACGAGGAAGGCGTTATAAGTGCTCAGAGTATTCACTCTTCTTCATATTCTCTTAAATTAGAGGAGCTTACAAAAGAAGGAAACGCACTTGTAAAAAAATACCCCGATATTGGAAGTTATTTAAAAAACGGTTATTATGATTATTCTACCGTTGACGGTGAGCTTTATTCTATTTTAGGGTCTTGTATTCAAGATTATATAATAACCGCAGAATTTACACTTACAGACGAACAGTTATCGGCTTATTCTAAAAAAGAGGGCAATTTCTATTATATAAAGAACATAGAAAAGTTTGAAAAAGACTTTAATTCTATGTATATAGATAACACTACTTTTGAGCTTTTATATGATTTAGCCTTAGAAGAAGCTCTGATAAAAGAAAGCTTTGAGAAAAACAGCAACCAATTTGTTTGCAGCAAAGCTCTTGAGCTTATAGGAAACGATTATTTAAACGAGGTTGTAAGACCTAAGGCAAGAGAGGCTTCTGCAAAGGCATATGAAGAAAATAAGTCATCTTCGGTAATTTTCCCATGGGTTAAAAACCTTTGGGTTGTAGACAGTCCGTTTAAATACGCTCTTCCCGAAATAAGCGAGCTTAAAAAGTCTCTCGGTCAGGAAAATATGGGTAGCTTAGAAACAGAGGCTGTTTATAACGAGCTTACCTATAATTTAAAGGCTAAATATCAACAAAAGGGCTTTGGAAAGGGTAACGGCTTATTTATCCTCGTTGCTCTCTCTATTTTAACAATGCTTGGTTCTACCTTAATTATGAACAAGCAACAAAAAACGCAGATGCAGCTGTCTTCTGTAGACGGTGAAAATTCTCAGGCAGCGTCAACTCAAAAGATGATGACCTGGATGATGCCCATTATGTTTGGTATCTTTGCATTTATTTATTCCTCTGCGTTTTCTATTTACATGATAACGAGTTCACTTCTCTCTACCGGATTTACTTTGCTTATTAACTTTTTTGTAGAAAGAGCATTTAAAAAGCAAATCGAAGAAATTGAAAAACAAAAAGCTGAAAAGATTAAATACGGAAAAAGAAGATAATAAGCATATAAGGAGATAAAAATGGCTGAATTTTTAGGCAAGACCGTAGAAGAAGCAATTGAGCTCGGTCTTAAGACTCTCGGCATTGAAAAAGATTGCGCTGAGATTACTGTTTTAGAAGAGCCCGTAAAAGGATTTTTGGGCTTAGGTGGAAAAAAAGCAAAGGTAGAAATTAACGTAAAAAAGACTGACGGAGAAAGAGCCGTATCATTTATTACAGGTCTTTTCGACCTTATGGACGTAAATGCTAAGTGCAGTTTAGACCAAGAGGGAGAAAAGATAATTATCGACGTTATAACCGACAACTCTTCTTCTATAATCGGTTACAGAGGTGAGGTTTTAGACGCTCTTCAAAGCTTGGCAGGCGCAGTTGCAAACAAGGGAAGAGACGATTACAGAAGAGTCGTTGTTGACTGTGAGGGCTACAGAGAAAAGAGAGAGGAAACCTTAAAGAGCTTAGCTGAAAAGCTCGCAGCAAAGGCTGTCAGAACGGGTAGAAAGGTTACCTTAGAGCCAATGAATCCATACGAGAGAAGAATTCTTCACTCTGCGCTTTCTGACTCTACAGAGGTTAAAACTCAGTCAGAGGGAAAAGAGCCTAACCGTTTCGTAGCAATAATTCCAAACAACTTAAAGCCTTTTGATAAGGACAGAAAGTATGACGACCGCAGAGGTGGCAAGGGCGGTTACAACAAAGGCGGAAGAAGAGATGACAGAAGAGGTAGCAGAGAGTCTGCTCCGCGTCAGCCAAGACCAAAGACAAGCGGCTTCGGTACGTTTTTAGGCAACAGCTTAAAAGACGGCTCAGACGAATAACTATATACAATATAATATATAATGAAAAGCGAGGGATATTAGTGCGTCAGTAATAAAGATTATTACTGACGCACTAGTTATATTTGCCTGTCGGCAAGTTATATTGCTTTTCGCAGTTATATTTTGCTATGCAAAGTTATATTTACCCATAGGGTAAGTTATGGCAAATATAATATAACTTTGACTAAAAGTCAAAATATCACGCAAGGAACTTGCATATCACTTTTAGCCACAAGGCTAAAAATATAACTTATTAAACTTTAATTTTCGTGGATAACAAAAGCACACTACGTTTCACTTTTAGTGAAGTATAGTGTGCTATACTTTTTTTATGGGCTAACAATCCCTATGGGACACGCGCTTTTTCCCTCGTTTTTTCTTTTAAAAGGTATTGACAAGTAAGATAATTATGCTATAATAAAAAAAAGGAGCATATTATGAACAAACACATATTAAAATTCTTATTTTTACTGTTATTATCCTGCTTTTCGTTATTTGCAATTTCGTGCGTAAATGACAATTCCTCGTCTAAAGAGAGCCTTTTAGAATCCGGCTCGGAGGAATCCTTTATACAAAGTCAGGAGAGTTGTTCCTCGCAAGAAGCCCCGTATGAGCTTTTATATAATATGATATCAGTTGAAGGGGTTGACCAATACGAGGTTGTAGGAATTGAGGCAAGCGAAAGGTCAGACGTAGAAATCCCCTCTTCTTATCAAGGCTTGCCCGTAACAAAAATAGCAAGAGAAGCGTTTAAATCCACTCTGTCAAATACCTGTCATTTTATCGTAAGCATAAAAATACCAAGCAGCGTAAAAAATATAGAATGGGGAGCTTTTTCTAATTGTGAAAATTTGGAAAGAGTTATATGTGGAGACGGTATAACAGAATTATCAAACTATATATTTAACGGATGCGAAAGCTTAGCTTACGTTGAAATAGGTAAAAATACAACTTATATAGAGATTAATGTCTTAAACACAGTAAATTTAAAAAACATTGTTATACATGAGGAGAACCCAAGCTATAAATCAATAGACGGTAACTTATACTCAAAAGACGGAAAAACCTTGCTGTGTTACGCAAAGGGAAAAGAGGATAGCCAATTTATTATTCCGGAAGACGTAACTGCAATAGGACTGAGGGCTTTTTTAAAATGTGACAGCCTAAAAAAGATAATTATAGGAAAAAACGTAGCTGAAATAGATGAATTTGCTTTTTTAGAGTGCTATAATTTAGAAGGCTTTGAAGTAGAATACAGTAATAGCTGTTATAAGGAAATAGACGGTAACCTGTATACAAAAGACGGAACGGAGCTTATTCAATGCGCTGTTGGAGATAAAGCGGAAACGTTTGACGTTCCCAAAACTCTTACCGACGTAAAATCAAATGCTCTTGTCGGCTACAGATCTATTAAAAATATAAACGTTGTTGACTTAGAGGCATGGTGTAATCTTGCCGGTCATTATAGCTTTTCGCATTACACTGCCAGCCAAAGAAATTTTTATATAAACGGAGAGTTGGTGAGTGAAATCGTAGTTCCCGATACGGTAACGACGTTAAAGCGATTTACCTTTTCAGGATTTGAAAATATTCAAGTAATTAACGTTGGAGACGGGGTAACACAGCTTGAATATTCCTCAATATCAGCATGTAAAAATTTAAAAGAGATTGTGTTTGGCAAAAGCGTTAAAGTCTTGCAAGACGGTAGTTATATATCCTGCACCGGCTTGGAAAAAATCACTGTAGATGAAGAGAACCCCAGCTATAAGTCGATTAACGGCGTTTTATACACTAAAGACTGTTCCGTTTTATTAAAATATCCCGAGGCAAAAGCAGATACTGAATACACCGTTATTGAGGGTGTAAGGGTTATAGAGCAAAGTGCATTTTTTAAAAATGAAAACCTACAGAGAATAAACCTTTTAGAAGGTCTTGAAGAAATAAAACGAAATGCTTTTTCTCTTTGCAAAGGCTTAAAGGGTATAGAAATACCAAGCAGTGTAACAACGTTAGGTGATTCTGCTTTTTCAAGCTGTTTGAGCTTGGAAAGCATAATCATACATAACCCGGAAATTATTATCGATGGGTATTATCAATTTGACGGATGCAAAAATGTAACGTATGCAAAGATACCCGCGTCTGTGATGAGATTAATTCCTGCGGAAGAATTGACCTTTGCACAAATAACGTCCGGTACAATAAGTGACGGCGAGTTTGCGGAATTTGATAAATTAGAAGAGCTCATTGTAGACAGTGGCGTTTCGAAAATAGGAGCGCGGGCATTTTATAGCTGTGATAATTTACAAAAAGCCCAAATAAATTCTCCTGTTATTGGAACTTCTGCTTTTTCAGGTTGCGTAAGCTTAACAGAAATTATTCTTGGCGATACTGTTGTAAGTATTGGCGATTATGCATTTGCTTCGTGCAGAGGTGTTGAGAGCATTAAAATTAAAGGAAGCGTAAAAGAAGTTGGACTTTATGCTTTTGCTTATTGCACCGGCATACAAAGTATAGTAATAGAAAAGGGTGTCGAAAAAATCGGCAATAATGCGTTTACGGGTTGTGCAAATTTAACAAAGCTGTACTATTACGGAGAAGAAAACGACCTACTAAGTCTTGTGATAGGAGATATAGGTAATGATTATCTTTCAAATGCAGTCGTATATTATTATATAGAATGTCAAGAGGATTTGCCCGAAGAAGGAAGCTACTGGCATTATGATAATGACGGAAGCATAGTAATCTGGCAGTAGGACTTAAAAGACGGGTCGGATGAATAATTATATACAATATAATATATAATGAAAAGCGAGGGATATTTTCCCTCGCTTAATTTATTTTATGCTGTTTAAAACATCTTCTACAATGTAGGAAGAATCTATTTTTAAGTTGCACTTTAAATTGTCAAAGATGCCGTGCCTTGCTTCAAGCATTTTTTCCACCGGTATGGGCAAATTGCCCCTCATACGCTCTTTAAACCTCTCTTTTATAGTCTACAAATCTGCCGTAACTACTATTTTAAAGGCCTTTTCGGGTAGAAAAGAAAGATGCTCCTTTTCACTTATTATATAAATGACGTTTTCTCCGTCGACTGCGTTTAGGAGCAGCTTTTTAAAGCTATTCTCTGCAACCGATGGATTTTTTTCTAACCTCAAATAATCCTTGCCGGAATAAACTTTTGCGTGTAAGCTTTTGTTTATCCCGTCTGCAAGCGTAGATTTACCAACGCAGTTTTCACCGATAATTGCAATTAACATAATTTCCTCTTACTTTATAATAACGTTTACTTTATGTGGCAATGCGCCCACTTCAAAGTGGTATTTTACTATACCTATATCTGTTTTAGTATAAAAACCGACGCCCTTTTTAAGCTCAACCGTACTATCGTTTATTAATTTAAAGCAAAATTTTTGCTGATTGATTGCCGTTGGGGCTAAAAGAGAATACTCTATACCTCTTTTAAACCAATCGGGGATAGGCTTTTTCCAATCCTTGAGATTTGTAACCTCTTCAAAGGCTTTAGATTTCCGCTTATTGCCAAGATGCTTTCCGTATCCCATTGCAATTAATAAATATAGCTTTTTGCCCTTTTGAATTATTGCTTTTACATTGCTTTTTTTGTAAGAAATGCCTGCCCAACAGGTATTTATGCCGAGCGTTTGCAAAAAGATAACTATCTTTTCGCCGTAATAACCGCAAATTTCCTCTTGCCCTTTACCCTTTTTGCCAACAACGACTATATAATTTTTTACGTTTATAAGTCTGCCGTAAGCAAACATACCGGTAAAGGCTGTCGGCTCGTCGTAAAAGACCTGAAAATGCTGACCGCTTTCTTGGTTGACAGAGTTAATAAATTCGTCAATTTGCTTTTTCTTTTCTTCTTCGATGGGCGTATTGCGATAAACTCTTACCGAACGCCTTTTTTCAATGCCTTCAAAAATATCCATAAACGTATTTTAAATTAAAATTAAAGACTTGTCAACTCAATTGACAATTTATATTAATATGTGTTAAAATTATACCGTATTAACAAGCCTATTTGTGGCAAAAGTGGGGCTATATGTCGATTAATGGGTATATTCGCGTAAAAAACTCAATAGAGAAGGAGATTGTTATCGAAAAATCCCGTTTTATTGCTTATACCAAAATGGTGGAGAGCGAGGAGGAGGCTAAGGAATTTATCGATGCTATCAGAAAAAAGCATCCCTTTGCTACTCACAACTGCTACGCCTACGTTGTAGAGGGCGGAAAGGTGGCAAGATTTTCTGATGACGGCGAGCCTCAGGGCACGGCGGGTATTCCCATGCTCGAGGTTTTAAAAAACCGCGGGCTTAAGGATACGGCGGTCGTGGTTACAAGATATTTCGGTGGCATAAAGCTCGGCGCAGGGGGGCTTGTCAGGGCGTATTCCTCTTGCACAAGCGCAGGGCTTGACGAGGCGGGCTTTGAAGAAAATATAATATCCAACGTTTATAAAATTACCTTTGGCTACGAAAAATATTCACTGTTTTTAAAGTTTATAGAAAAATACAAGCAAAAGACGTTATCCTCTGATTTTGCAGAGGACATAGTTATTAAAATTGCCGTGCCGAGTGAAGAGGTTGATTTTTGCGAAAAGCTTACCGATTATTTTTTAGGCAAGGTTGAAATTCAAAAGGAAAGCGAAGTCTTCGTCGTTTACGGGTGAGAAATGAAGGTAATTACAGATATAAAAGCGCAGGTGAAAAACCCTACAAGATGCAGTATTTACCTTGACAACGTCTTTTACTGTGGGTTAGAGCTTGAAACTGTTATGCGCCACAGACTTAAAGTGGGCGACCAAATCGAGCCCGAAAAATTAGACGAGATACAGTTTGATTCAGAAAGGGTAAGAGCCTTGGATAAAGCGCTTTCGTTTGTTACGAATAGCAAAAAAACTCAAAAGCAGGTAAGAGAGCATCTCTATAAAAGGGGCTATACCGAGCAAACGGTAGAAAGCGTTATTCAAAAAATGAACGACTACCGTTTTTTAGACGACGGCGACTATGCCGAGTCTTATGCTAAAAGCTACTCCAAAACAAAGGGTAAAAGGCTCATTGCTATGGAGCTTAAAATAAAGGGTGTTTCTGAAGAAAGCATACAAAAGGCTTTAGAGGACTTAGGCGACCAAACGGAAAACGCAGTAAGTGTTGCAGAAAAATATCTTAAAAACAAGCCAAAAGATAAGCAAAATATACAAAAGTGCTATAAATATCTACTCTCAAAGGGCTTTGAATATGACGTGGCTAAATCTGCGGTAGGAAGGATAGGAGAATATGAGGACGATTAGTCTTGACAGTATAGATTCTACTAATAATTATTTAAAAAAGATTAAAAAGCCTGCCGACGACGTCTTGGTTTTTGCAAAAAAGCAAACGGGTGGCAGAGGGACTAAGGGTAGGAGCTTTATTTGCGAGGAGGGGGGCGTTTATCTCTCTTTATTAAAGCTTAATCCGTGTAGTGCAAAAGACAGCTTTTCAATAATGATGAATTCAGCCGTTGCCGTTGTAAAAACCCTAAGTGCATTTGATATAAAGGCAAAAATCAAGTGGCCAAACGACGTTATTGTAAACGGAAAAAAGATATGCGGAATTTTAATCGAAAACGTGTTTGAGGGAGATACTGTTGCGCGTTCTATCGTGGGAATTGGGCTAAACGTAAATAACCCCATAGCAGACGAGATCAGAGATATAGCAATCTCTGCAAAAGAGGTTTTAAATAAAGAGCTACAAATAGGTGCAGTAATTGCTACACTCGTTTTTAACTTATATCAGCCGACCTCTTACGGGGAATATAAACGGCATTTGTTATATCTCGGTGAGAAGGTGAGTTTGACGGTAAACGGCGAACAAAAAACGGTTATTTTGGAAGACGTTTTGCAAAACGGCAATTTAAAGACGAGTGAGGGAGAGGTGTTTTCTTCCGCCGAAATAACACTCAGAAAAGCATAATTTTGATATAAACCCCTCTATAAGTCGATTATTCGGCAATTTTGAATTAAACAGCACAAATCAAGCCCCGATTGAGAAAACTCTCTGTCTAGGCTTGATGTTTATAAAACCTATGTAAAAAATGGGTCTTGACAAATGTCATATATGGTATTATAATCATACATATAGTATTGTATATATGGAATAAGAAAAAGGAGATACAAAATGAAAATATCAAGATTTATAATTGCAGTGCTTACTACGATTATATTTGTCGCAATGATTTCATGCTCCCCGTCTGTAAAAACAGACGGCAACATAACCGCCAGCGAGCAAGGTGTTTTGTCTTCAGATAGTACTGAAAGCTTGGAAGAAACAGTTATCGGAGAAAATGCTTATGAGGAGCTTTGTTCCCCGGAAGAGATTGCAAGACTTTCTTACAGCGAATATAAGAGTGATAGTCTAAGCGATATATTAAGTAAGTCAAACAGCTTTGCGTTTATGCTTGCCCCATCTGCATATCAAAGCTATGACGAGGATAATTTTGTTATTTCTCCAATATCCGTATTTTTGGCTTTGGGAATGGTTGCAGAGTGTGCCGAGGCCGATACAAGAGAACAAATATTATCTGCATTGGATATTTCTATTGACGAGCTACGCTCTGCTTATTCGCTTTTGTATCGTTTGTTAAACGTTGAACATTTGGGTGAAACCGAAAGCATGGATTATATAACGACGGGCAAGCTTGAGCTTAGTAATACCCTTTGGCTTGATGACGGGTTAAAAACCAATCAAGATTGTCTGACTGCTCTTGGCGACAAGTATTATTGCTTTGGAAGAGCTGTTGATTTTGACGGTGCTAACGAATATGCGAACAAGCTGATAAGGGACTTTATAAAAGAGAGAACTAACGGGCTTATAGATAAAGACTATAACCTTAGCAGAGAAACTCTTTTGACCATTATAAATACGTTATATTTAAAGGACGTTTGGAACGATATAAGTATGCCTCTTGATAAGGTTGATTCCGTTGCGTTTACAAATGCAGACGGCTCTGAAAAAAGCATGCAAATGCTAAGGGGCTATTACGTTGAGGGGCAAGCCTACGAGAGTGATACCTATAATGGCTTTTACACAAAAACGTTAAACGGCTACAGGCTTAAATTTATGATGCCTAAAGACGGTTATACCGTAGACCAAGTGTTTACTCAAGAAAACCTGTCGGAGTTTAATTCAATTACAGATTTCAGCGCGGTAGACGCGGAGAACAGAATACGCTACTACACCCGTTGCATTTTCCCCGAATATACGGTTTCTTACGACGAGGACATAAAAGGAATCTTGGCAGAAAGCTTTGGAATTAGCGACCTGTTTAGCCAAGAAGAATGTAATTTTAAAGGTCTTACAGAAAGTGCCGTTTATTGCGAATCTATAAAGCATACCGTTGAGTTTAACGTGAACGATCTTGGAATAGAGGGTGCGGCAGTTACGCTTGTGGAGATGGCAGGCTCGGCAATGCCTGAGGAATATACCGAGGTATTTTACGATTTTATCATAAACAAGGCGTTTGGGTTCGTTTTAACCGACCCAACCGGAGCGGTTATATTTTCGGGCGTAATAAACACGTTATAACCCCCTATAAGTCGATTATTCGGCAATTTTAAAAAACAGTAAATAAGCCCCGGGCAAAGATTTCTTTGCCCGGGGCTTGCTATTTTATATTGCTTTTATAAGCTCTAATGCTTTTTTATAGGCATTTTTATTTGTGCAAAGAATAGATTGTGGCTTAGAAAAATCAACCTCGTTTCCGTCCATGTCGGTAATTATTCCACCCGCTTCTTTAACGATTACAGAGCCGGCAGCAAAATCCCAAGGTGAAAGACGGCATTCAAAAAACACGTCTATTCTGCCTGATGCAACGTGGCAAAAATCAAGCGCCGCAGAGCCACTGCGCCTTATATCCATACAGTTTAAAAAGAGGGCTTTTGCAACGCTGAAGGTTTTGTCCGCAAGCTCGCTTTTGTAGTAAGGGGAAGATCCGAAGGCAAAAAGCGACCTTTCGACGGTGTTTTCGGTAACGCTTATTTTTTCTCCGTTTAAAAACGCGCCCTTGTCCTTTTCGGCAGTATAAAGCTCACCTAAATACGGATTTAAAATCGCCCCGAAAATTCCTTCGCCGTGAGAAAAAATACCAATAGAAATGCTCGACGATTTGTAGTCGCGTATAAAATTGGTCGTGCCATCTATTGGGTCGATAATAAAGCAAAGCTCATTATTCAATGCGTTTTGGTCATTGTCCTTTTCTTCGGCAATAAAATACGCGTTGGGATAAGCCTTTTTAAGCTCGTCAATCAAAAAATCCTGCACTTTTTTATCGTAAAAAGTAACGTAATTTACGTCGCCTTGTTTTATCTCGGCAATTTCTACGTTAGTAGCAGAAAGCATAATTTCCCCCGCTTTTTTAATTATCGGGGATATAATTTTAGTAAAATCTTTGTCCATAATCAACTTATTTTATGTGCCTTTATCCAGTCTAAAAGTTCTTCATAACTCATTTTGCCGTCGGCAAGAGAGAGTCCAATATAAACTAATTCTTCATCTGTATATTTTATGTTTATACCGTTTATTGCTAAAAACGAAAGCATAACGAGTAGCCCAATTCTTTTATTTCCATCAACAAAGGCGTGGTTAGACACGAGATTGTAGCCAAGCCTTGCACCTTTTTCTTCTTTTGTTGGGTATAATTCAACGCCCCCAAACGTTTGATAAGCCGATTCTATGGCAGAATCTAAAAGCCCCAAATCTCTAATGCCAGCGCTACCGCCACTTGATTCAATTACGAGTTGTTGTAAAAGCAAAACCTTATCTTTATCAAATCTAATCATTTTGCAAGTTCCTTAAAGGCATTGATATGCTCGGTTAAAATGAGCTTAGCTATTATGGAAAGCACCTGCATTTCAGTAGTTTGTTCATCTTCGTTAAATTTAGAAACGACGTATTTAGGAACGTTATTTTTTAAAATAATAACCTCTCCGCTTTGCTCAACCTTTTTTGCAACGTTAGAAAAATTTTGGTTAGCGTCGGTTATCGAAACTAAGTTTTTGGTATCAATTTTCATATTTCTACCTCCTACTAATATATAGTATACACAAAAAATAGGAGAAATTCAACCTATTTTTAAATAAATTCAAAATATTTCTTGCCAAACTAAAAAGCCGAGAAAATTTTCTCGGCTTTTTGCTTGCTATTCAATAATATCCATTTCAATAGGCTCGTTTGAAAGGTCTTTTCTCATTGAGTTTAAAAGCTTGGCAATATGCTTTTTTATCTCATTAATATTAGGACAATGTTCTTTTTTATATTGTTCCAACAAATTATTAAATCGAGTTATATCACTTTCTGATATATGCCATATCTCGTTTTCTTTGCCCGTATCTTCATTAGTTACAACTTCAATATTGTTTTTATTGAGATGTGGATCGTTTTTTGTGCAAAAAGCATTATATTCTTCCCAAGTATCGAAAACAAATTTTAAATATGCTTTATACATGCGAAGAGTAGAATTTGAAGCATTTAATTTCATTTCTGCCTTAAAAAGCAAAATGCTATTATAATAGCTTTTGTCAAAGATAATTTGTAGTGAATTTATAATTCTTTCAATTTTATTATAACATTCTAAATACAATATGCTTTGTTTCTCAATAATTCGTTCTTTTTTTGAATTTTTAAACTGCTTAAACGTTGTAAAGATTGTAACACTAAATCCAATTATTGAAACAATGGACGGGATAATAATCGGCAACCAAAATTCCATAAAATTTTTCATCTCCTGTGTATCACTATATTATTTCTTAAATTCACAGTTGGATTTTGCGATAAATAATTCTTATATATTTTTTAAGAGATTTTGAAAGTATATTTTTGCCCGCCAACTAAAGGTTTTGGTAAAGATAGTGTAATGTTTTCATAAGACGTTTCTTTTGGACCTAATTCCATTGAATAGTATGAATTGGTGTAAACAACATAATTGTTTTCATCATATACTTTAATGGTATATCTACAAGAAGTAACTACCTCATTATATCCAAAAGTCCCCACATACATATTAAAAGTTATTTTTGTATAAGTTTCATTCAATAGATAACATGTGGTTCTTTCGTTATCAATATATGAAAATTGTACAACAAAGCCAGCTACTATGGAACCACCCTGGCGTACATTTATTATAACAGATTCTGATTGTACAACAATTTCTGGCAACATGGGTATATCTTCCGTGTAAGAATCACCGCAAACGCCACAAGTATAAGTTTTTACACCCGTTTCTTTACAAGATGCTTCTTTTGTAACGACACTTGTGTACGAGTGCGTAGTTAATTTAGCAATATCTTCCGTATAAGAACCACCGCAAACACCACAAGTATAAGTTTTTACACCCGTTTCTTTACAAGTTGCTTCTTTAGTAACCGTACTTGTGTATGAGTGAGAACATTTTTTATCGCCACAAGCAGTAACGGATAACAACATGACTATTGATAAGATAAACGATAGAATTTTAGCAAATTTTTTCATAAAACACCCCTTTAAAAAGTTTTATATAAATATTATATGGAACATTTTGTTCCGTGTCAAGTAAAAAGGAACATTTTGTTCTAAAATATACATATGAAGAACAAATTTGCAGAACAATTAAACAGTTTAAGACAAGAAAATGCTTTAACTAGAGCACAATTAGCAGAAAAACTTAACGTTTCGGTAAGGCTAGTGTCTTATTGGGAAAACGGACAGCGTGAATGCGATTTTGATATGCTTATTAAAATTGCCGAACTTTTTTCTTGCACGTTAGATTATTTATTGGGTAGAAAAGACTATTAATTTAGTTTTTATAAGGGGCTTGCCGAAAATTTCGGCAAGCCCCCCCTTTATTATAAAAAACAAAGGCATTTCACCTATAAAAATTTTGATATTTTTTATATTAAACAGTTGACAAAGAGCCATAGCGGTATTATAATATTCGTGAATTCCTACCAAATCGGTAGGAATTGGCAAGTGTCAAGCAAAAAAGGAGGGGAAAATGCTATGAAAATATCGTCTAAAACGCACTATGGCGTTCAGGTTCTCTCTTTCCTTGCTGTATCCGAAAAGCCCGTTTCGGCAAAGGAGCTTGAAAAATGCACGGGGGTATCCAGTAAATATCTCGAAAAGGTGCTTAAAATTTTGTCCGATATAAACGTCGTTTCGGCTACTCGTGGTGCAAACGGTGGCTACTCTCTTTCTCGAAACGCAGAGCAAATTCGCATGGGTGAGGTCGTAAGGGCTTTAGAAGAGGACAATATGGAAATAATAGACTGTGTAGCAAAATCGGGCTGCTGCTGTCCTTCATCAAAGCTTTGGAAAAAGCTTTTTGACGGAATAAATGAAATCTTAGACGGAGTAACACTTAAAGAAATCTCCGAAGGAACGATATTATGAAGCAAATTTATTTAGACCACGCCGCAACGACGGCGCTCGATAAAAGAGTATTAGAAAAAATGCTCCCTTATTTTTGCGATACGTACGGCAATGCCAACAGTCAGCACGGCTACGGCAGAGAGGCTCAAAAGGCGGTTGACGAGGCACGCGATACCATAGCAAAGCTTATTGGTGCTAAACCGAACGAAATATACTTCACCTCGGGCGGAACGGAGAGTGATAACTGGGCGCTCCGCGGTACTGTAAAGGCGATGGCAGGCAAGGGCAACCACGTTATTATGAGCTGTATCGAGCACGCCGCAATACTTTCTACTGCAAAAGAGCTTGAGAAAGAGGGCGTAGAGGTTAGCCTTATCGGTGTTGACAGCGAGGGCTTTATTGACCTTGAAGAGCTTAAAAAGGCTATTCTCCCTACTACGGTTTTAATTTCTTGTATGTATGCAAACAACGAAATCGGCACGGTAGAGCCTATTGCAGAAATTGTAAAAATTGCCAAAGAGCACGGAATACTCGTGCATACTGATGCCGTTCAGGCAATGGGCGCTATTGACATAAACGTAGCAGAGCTTGGCGTAGATATGCTTTCTTTCTCTGCTCACAAGTTTAACGGCCCTAAGGGCGTTGGCGCGCTTTACATTAAAAATGGAATACCTATGGCAAGGCTCATCTCCGGTGGTCACCAAGAGAGAACTCGCCGTGGTGGAACGACAAACGTTCCGGGCGTAGTTGGTTTTGCCGAAGCGCTTAAACTCACTAAGCAAACAATGAAAGAAGATACTGCATACGTTGCATCTCTTCGCGATAGATTTATTAAAAGAGTTGAAGAAGAAATCCCCTTTTCTAAGCTTAACGGCGCAAGAGATATGCAAAAAAGACTTCCGTCAAACGCAGACTTTTCGTTTGAGTTTATTGAGGGAGAATCAATACTTTTCAGCTTAGATATAGACGGAATTGCCGTTTCTTCGGGCTCGGCTTGTTCATCTGGCTCGCTCGAGCCGTCGCACGTTCTTCTTGCAATCGGTCTTTCAGAGGAGAAGGCGCACGGAACAATCAGGTTTTCTTTCGGCAAGGAAAACACAATCGAAGAAGTTGACTACGTTGTAGACACTTTAAAAAATACTATTCAAAGACTCAGAGAAATGTCACCGCTTTTTAATCTTAAAGGAGAAATAAAAAATGTATAACGATAAAGTAATGGAAGCTTTTAGAAACCCAAAAAACGTAGGCGAAATTGAAAATTGCGACGGTCTTGGCAAGGTTGGTAACGCATCTTGCGGAGATATTATGCAAATAACCTTAAAGATTGAAAACGACGTTATAGTAGACGCAAAATTCAAGACCTTCGGTTGCGCTGCTGCAATTGCTACGTCCTCTACTGCAACCGATATGATTATTGGTATGACTATTGAAGAGGCTTTAAAAATTACTAACAAAAAGGTAGTTGAAGAGTTAGAAGGTTTGCCACCACAGAAAATTCACTGCTCGGTTCTTGCTGAAGAGGCAATAAAGGCTGCTATTGAGGACTATCAAAACAGAAAGAAGGGAATTGTAGTAGAAAAGGAAGAAAAATACGTTTAAAAGCCTGCTATAGGAAGCGAATTTTGGCGCATGAAAACGCCTTTTTAATGTGTAAAACAGATTACACGTTGCGATTTTTCGACTTATAGGCAGACTTTTATTAAAAAAGTGGGCTGATGCCCACCTATAGTAAATTAAATAATAATAGCGCGGAATTATCCTTTAGATAGTTTTGTTTTTGTCTATCCGCGCTAAGATTTTTAAAAGGGATGCAACTTGAGTTGCATCCCTTTTTTTATCATTTGTGCTCGGACAACGTTTGTTGCTTGTACTTACATTTTGTGCATTTGCCGTTTTCATAGGTGTGTAGCTCGTAACTGCCTTTTTCCTTGCAGTCTGCAAACTTACATTCATGCCAATGAAATCCCGCGTTTGATTCCCATCTCGCTCTGAATTTATGGCTGTCATGTTCACCGCCAAAAAGCGCGCATGAGGTCATAGATAAGCACGTTATAACGCATAACAAAACTGCTAAAATTCTCTTTCTCATAATTTTCTCCTATATTTTTTCTTTGCTTTTTTAATCATTTTTAAAAGGTCGTTTCTGTCAAGAAGCTCAACCTTATTTGCCTTTGCAAGCTCAATTGCAGATCTTGTAAAAAATCTGTTGGTAAGCACGCAAACTCTGTCTAATTTATAAAACCTTTTGCCTGCAACGGCTTCTTGAACCGCAGAATTGCCTACGGTGCCGGAATATCTTTTAAGCTGAACGCCAATTTTTTTAAAATGCTTTTTTATAATAAGGTCGATGCCCTGATCTCCGCTTTTCTTAGTTTGTTCCACGTTGTAGCCAAGTAGCTCGTAAACCGCTTTAATAAACGACTCAAAATCGTGCCCCTTCATTCTGTCAACACGGAGCAACGACCATTTATATTCGCTGATAAGATAGGCTATGCCAAGGGCAAAAGCGACTGCGATACATATTATTATAAGCCAAAAATGCCCGCTCTCTATTAAGTTGTTTTTGGCGAAAATATTAAACATAAGCCTTTGTATAAGTCGATTATCATAGTTTTACGTGAAATGCAGAGAAATTAACAGTTGAGATAAGGCTTAATATGCCAAATATTAAAAGCCGTTAGATTTTTCTATTTTTTCTAAAATCTCGCATATTCTGTCAAGGTCGTCGCGAGTGTAATAGTCAACGTAAATTCTGCCCTTGTTGTCGTTGCCGATTGCCGTAACCTTTGTGCCCAGACATCTTTGCATACGGTCTACCATATCCCTGAGCTCCTTAGATAAATTCGGCTTGATTTTTTGTTGCTTTATCTCAGGCGGGCTGTTGTATTTTTTTACAAGCCTCTCCACCTCTCTTACACTCAGATCCTCAGCAATAATCTTGTCGGCAAACGCCCTTTGCTTATGCTTTGGAATAGAAATAATAGTTCTTGCGTGACCTGCTGAGAGCTTTCCGTCTGCAACCAAAACCGAAACCTCGGGAGCTAAGCTCAAAAGCCTTAATGTGTTTGCAACCGAAGAACGGCTTTTGCCAAGTCTTTCGGCAAGCTCCTCTTGTGTAAGAGAGAACTCGTCCATAAGCTGACGCATAGCCTCGGCAGTTTCGATAGGGTTAAGGTCCTCTCTCTGCAAATTTTCGATTAGTGATACCTCTTTGATTTGCTTTTCGGAAAAATGCTTTACTATTGCGGGAATAGCCTTAAGCCCTGCCATTTTGGTAGCTCTGAAACGCCTTTCACCTGCAATAATCATATACTTGTTTGCGGTTTTACAAACGACGATTGGCTGAATAACTCCGTGAATTTTTATAGACTCTGCAAGCTCCGAAAGTGCAGAATTATCAAAAAACTTTCTCGGTTGATGGGGGTTGCCGTAAACGTCCTCAACGTTTAAAACGGTGATGCTTTCACCGTCTGCAAAGCCTTCGCTTTTTATGGCCTCTTTTAAATATTCGTTATCTTCTTTAAGCTCGCTTTCGGTTATAAGCCCGTGCTCGTCAAAGGTAAGCTGTTTAGCCATTTAATATCACCTATAAGATTTAAAAAATATATTTTTTATAGCCCTTTCTATAAGAACGGCGCAAAGTAAAACTAAACGGAAAATAAAAAACTAATAAGCCTTAAGCTATATACTTTTCTCATAAAAACCGTATAGCCGACGGGTTTTCCGTCGGCCTATAGGTTGATTATTGATTATTTTCGTCGTTTTTCGGGCTTTCCTCCAAGGTTGATTCCTCAGCCTTGCTTTCGGAAACATCACTTGAAGCAGTAGCGTCTTCAGTTGCTTCCAGGCCTTGAGCAGGTATGCTTTCCTGCTCGGCATTGGCAACGGGCTTTTCTTCCGCAGGGGCGGTAGATTTAGCCTCTTCATTTGCCTTTACCTCAGCCTTTTTAAACGGATTGGAATCCCTTTCGGACTGTCTTTTATCCATAAACTCTATAATGGTAGCAACGTCCTTACCTTCCATAATGAGGTCGACCTCTTCTTGATAAATGGTTTCTCTTTCAATCAAAAGCCTTGCCATTGTATCGAGAAGATTCTTATTGGCGGATAAAAGCTCTCTTGCCTTTTTATGCGCGTTTCTTATAATTGCCTGAATTTCCTCGTCGATAATAGTTGCTGTTGCCTCGCTATAGCCTGCCTTCGTCTGCATATCTCTGCCGAGGAAGATTTGGTCGCCGTCACCGTAGTTTACAGGTCCAAGCTTTTCGCTCATACCCCATTCGGTAACCATTTTTCTTGCTCTGTCTGTTACGACGCTGATGTCGTTAGACGCGCCCGAGGATATATCCTTAATGATAAGCTCTTCGGCAACTCTACCGCCAAGAGTCATTACTATATCGTCTAAAAGCTTGTTTTTCTCGATATGGTTATCGTCGTTATCGGGTCTTGTCATGGTGTAGCCTGCAGCCATACCTCTTGGAATAATCGAAACCTCGTGTACGGGGTCGCAGTTAGGAAGAAGTCTTGCAAGTATTGCGTGACCTGCCTCGTGATAAGCGGTAATTCTCTTATCCGTTTCGGTAACAAGCCTTGACTTCTTTTGAGGACCGATAATAACCTTGTTTATAGCCTCGTAGAGGTCTACGTTTGTTATAGCCTTTTCATTTTTTCTTGCAGCGAGAATTGCAGCCTCGTTCATAAGGTTTGCAATGTCCGCACCCGAAAAGCCTGCAGTCATTCTTGCAAGTGTTTTAAAGTTGACGTCTTGAGCAAGCGGTTTGTTTCTTGAATGAACCTTAAGTATAGCCTCTCTGCCTCTTACGTCCGGCATATTGACGTAGATTTGACGGTCAAATCTGCCCGGTCGCATAAGCGCGGGGTCTAATATATCGGCTCTGTTTGTCGCAGCGATGATGATAATACCCTCGTTAGCCTCAAAGCCGTCCATCTGAACGAGAAGCTGGTTAAGAGTTTGTTCTCTTTCGTCGTTTCCACCGCCGATACCCGAGCCTCTGTGTCTGCCGACTGCGTCGATTTCGTCGATAAAGACTATACAAGGCATACTCTTTTTAGCCATATTGAAAAGATCTCTTACTCTGCTTGCGCCAACGCCGACGAACATTTCAACGAAGTCCGAACCGCTTATAGAGAAGAACGGAACGTTTGCCTCGCCCGCAACTGCCTTTGCAAAGAGAGTTTTACCTGTTCCCGGAGGACCTACAAGGAGCACGCCCTTAGGAATTTTTGCACCGAGTTGAGAGAATTTTCTTGGGCTTTTAAGGAATTCAACAACCTCTTGAAGCTCTTCCTTTTCCTCTTCTGCGCCTGCAACGTCAGAAAATCTTACCTTGATATTTTGGTTTACTCTTGCCTTGGTCTTACCAAAATCCATCGCACCCTTTCCACCGCCGTTTACCTGGCGTGTTAAGAAGAAAAACGCAACTACGCCTAAAGCAAGTAAGAGTAAAGGCATAAGCATGCTTGAGAAGAACGAGCCTGCATTTGGGTCGGTACAGTCAACAACCGTGCCGTTTTTCTTTAAAAGCTCTAATTCTTCCTCGTATAAAGACGTTGGGTAAAGATGAGCCTCGTAAATTTGAACGAGCTTTTTTGTGCCTGTAATCTTATTTATCTCGTATTTATAGCCCTTTAAAGTGTATACGTCGATAACAATAGCTTCAATTTCTTGATTTTTATCATTTTTAACGATTACACTTTTATCTATAACTGCAACGTTTTCCTTTATTTCGACAACGTTGCCGTCCTTGTCCTTAATTTCCTTGTCCTCGTAAGTAATACCTGCTTGGTTAAAAAATTCTTCTGTTCTAACCTTATTAACCGTAAAGTTAGAAGAAAGCATTATAAATAAAAATGCCAATGCAGCGACCACCAAAAGTATTACAATTATGGTGGATTTGGATGATTTTTTCATTATACCTCCTGTTTAAAGGCTTATATACTTCGCACACCTGCGTTTACTGTTTCGCCCTCAAAACCCTGGTGACCGACAAGGTCTACCAAGTCTTTTCGGGCTCACGAGCCTTGGTGTGCTCGCATCTAACCCTTTAAACTCATTTTTTCTAAAGTGTTTGTTTTATTTCCGTTGCAATACAGCGTTTACTGTATCGCTCGCTATTAAACGTACTGTTTTAGGCTGGGTGGAGCGTCACGCTCCCTCGCATCTAACTCTTTAAACTTATTTTTTCTAAAGTGTTTGTTTTATTTCCGTTGCAATACAGCATTTACTGTATCGCCCGCTATTAAACGTACTGTTTTAGGCTGGGTGGAGCGTCACGCTCCCTCGCACGCGTACTGTTATTGTAACATAAAGATTATTAAAAGACAAATAAAATTTTTAATTATCTGCTTTTTTACACAGTTTTCACTTAAATAAAGCATGCAAAATTCAAAAATGTAAAAATTTAACCCTTAGTTTTACTATTTATACTTTCAAAAATATGCCCTCTTTAAAAATTTTATTCAGTTTATTAAAAATTATCCTTAATTTCAACCGCATTCACAAAAATTTTACCTTACTCAGTAATCACAGCAAAAAATTACATGTCAATTGCCTTATAGCATCGTTTTTAAGTCTGCACCTTGCTATGAAATGCCCGAAATCAAGTTTCACGTGGAACCTTGATAAATATAACAGCAAGCGCTAATTTCAGGGAAAAAACAAAACTGTTGTTTGTTTAGTATTTTTGTGGTTTGTTTAGGTTTTGCACAAATTCTAAAATAGCCAATATTTCTTAAAAACGCTTGATTTATAAGCGATTTTCAATATTTTAGCGAAAAACCGAGAAAAAAGCCCTTAAAAAAATTTCTAAATAAAACAACAAAAAACAAAAAATCTATTGACAAAGGTAAAATTATTATATATAATGTTAATAGCATAATGGAAAATTATCTTGCGAGGGTATCGCCTCTGTTAAATTTTTACGAGGGCGGGCGAGCAAGAAAGAGGAAATATTTATGGCAGAATTTTATTCGGAAAAAATTGCAAAATCACCAAGAATTGACCGCATTAAAGAAAAAATGCTCAGCGAAATGCCACAAATCGAGGCGGATAGAGCCGTTTATCTTACCGAGTCTTACAAAATGACCGAGGGCGAGCCTATTTATACGAGAAGGGCTAAGGCCTTTGCGCATATTCTTGACAATATTCCCGTTACTATCCGTGACGACGAGCTTATAGTCGGCGCGGCAACCGTTCATCCGAGAGGATGTCAGGTATTCCCCGAATATTCCTACGAGTGGGTAGAGGCTGAGTTTGACACCTTGGCAACGAGAGCTGCAGACCCATTCTATATTTCTGAAGAAACCAAAAAGACTCTTCACGAGGTTTATAAATATTGGAAGGGCAAGACGACGAGCGAGCTTGCTACCTCTTACATGGCACCCGAAACGCTTACCGCTATGGAAGCTAATATGTTTACCCCCGGTAACTATTTCTACAACGGTATCGGCCATGTAACTGTAAAGTATGATAGGATTTTAGAGGTTGGATATTCCGGAATTATTAAAGAAATAGAGGACGAAATTGCTAAAATGAAGGTTGGCGACGGCAATTACTGCAAAAAGCGCACCCTTTTAGATGCAATGATTTTATCCTGTAAAGCAGTTATACGTTATGCAAACAGATATGCTCAAAAGGCGCGTGAGCTTGCTGAAAAAGAGGGTAATTCCACAAGAAGGGCAGAGCTTTTAAAGATAGCCGAAACGTGTGAAAGAGTTCCCGAGTTTGGCGCAAGAAGCTTCTACGAGGCATGCCAGAGCTTTTGGTTTGTACAGCTTTTAATTCAGACCGAATCGAGCGGACACTCAATTTCTCCGGGTAGATTTGACCAATATATGTACCCATACTACTTAAAGAGCAGAAAAGAGGGTATGACGAGAGAGTTTGCGCAAGAGCTTATGGATTTGGTTTGGCTTAAGCTCAACGACTCTTTAAAGGTACGTGACGAGGCGTCTGCAGAGGGCTTTGCCGGCTACAGTCTTTTCCAAAACCTCATTGCAGGCGGTCAGGACGAGCACGGAAACGACGCAACTAACGACTTATCGTTTATGTCAATAACGGCAACCGAGCACGTTTTCCTTCCACAGCCGTCATTTTCGGTAAGAGTCTGGAACGGTTCTCCCAAAGCGTTCCTTCTTCGCGCTGCAGAGCTTACCCGTACGGGAATAGGCTTCCCTGCTTATTATAACGACGAGGTTATTATCCCATCGCTTATGTCAAGAGGTCTTACTCTTGAGGATGCGAGAAAATATAATATTATAGGTTGCGTTGAACCGCAGGTTGCGGGCAAAACCGACGGCTGGCATGACGCTGCGTTCTTTAACATGTGCCGTCCTCTCGAGATGGTTTTCAAAAACGGCTTTGAAAACGGAAAGCAGGTTGGTATTAAGACGGGCAACGTTGAGGATATGCAAACGTTCGGTGAATTTTATGAGGCGTACAAGGCTCAGTCAGATTACTTTGTATCATTGCTTGTAAACGCTGACAACGCAATAGACGTTGCGCATGCTGAAAGATGTCCACTCCCCTACCTTTCATGTATGGTAGACGACTGTATTAAGTCGGGTAAGAGTGTGCAAGAGGGTGGCGCAATCTACAACTTTACAGGCCCTCAAGGCTTTGGAATTGCAAACATGGCAGACGCGATGTGGGCAATAAAGACCTTGGTATTCGACCAAAAGAAATATACGCTTAAGGATTTTAAAGAGGCGCTTGAAAATAACTACGGTAAGGATATGGATTCTCACAAGGGCGAAAAGCTTACCGTAACCGTTGTAAAAGAGCTTGCCAAGAAGGGCAAAAAAGTCAGTGATGAAGAGGTTAAGTCGGTCTATAAGACGATTATCGCCAATAATTGCCCGCAGGATAAGAAGGATTTCTACGGTAAAATGCTTGCCGATATAGAGGCTCTTCCAAAGTTTGGTAACGATAATAAGGACGTAGACGCGCTCGCAAGAGAGGTTGCTTACGTATATACTAAAGAGGTAGAAAAATTCACTAACCCAAGAGGCGGAAGATATCAGGCGGGCTTATATCCCGTATCTGCAAACGTTCCTCTCGGTGCGCAGACGGGCGCAACTCCCGACGGAAGACTCGCATTTACTCCCGTTGCAGACGGCGTATCCCCAGCTGCGGGCAGAGACGTTAAAGGACCTACCGCATCGTGCAACTCGGTTTCTACGCTCGACCACTTTATTGCAAGCAACGGCACACTTTTCAATATGAAATTTCACCCAACTGCCCTTGCAGGCAGACACGGATTAGAGAATTTCGTATCTCTCGTTCAGGGCTATTTTGACAGAAAGGGTAGCCACATGCAATTTAACGTTGTTAGCCGTGAAACGTTAAGAGATGCGCAAAGAAATCCCGAAAAATACAAATCACTTGTTGTAAGAGTAGCAGGCTATTCTGCGCTTTTCACCTCGCTTTCGAGGTCGTTGCAAGAGGATATTATCAACCGTACCGAGCAGGGAGGGTTTTAATTGATGGATTATTCTGCTGTAAAGGGTAGAATTTTCGATATTCAAAGATTTTCGGTGCACGACGGCCCGGGCATAAGAACTATCGTGTTTTTAAAAGGCTGTCCGTTACGTTGCCGTTGGTGCTGTAACCCCGAATCGCAGTCGTATGAAATTCAACAGATGCAATTGAACGGCAAGGTAAAAACCGTCGGCCGTGACGTTACTGCGGGGGAAATAATCAAAGAGGTTGAAAGTGATACCGTATATTACAAGCGTTCGGGAGGAGGGCTTACCCTTTCGGGTGGAGAATGTCTTGCCCAACCGGATTTTGCCGTGGCGCTTTTGGCACTTGCCCATCAGCATAGCATAAATACTGCTATAGAGTCGACGGGCTTTGCCGATTTTTCGGTAATAAGCAGGCTTTTGCCCCATCTTGACCTATATCTTATGGATATAAAGCATATGGATAGCGAAAAGCACAAGGCGTTTACCGGTCAATATAACGATAAGATTTTGGAAAACGCGCAAAAAATAGCGCGCTCGCCCGTAAAGCTTATTATCCGTACGCCTGTTATTCCTACGTTTAACGATACCGAAGAGGAGATTCGCGCGATTGCAAAATTTGCTGCAAGTCTTCCGGGCGTTGAAGAAATGCACTTACTTCCCTATCACCGTATAGGAACGGATAAATACAAAGGTCTTGGCAGAGAATACACTCTCTCCCATATAGAGCCACCTTCAAAGGAGAAGATGGATAGACTTTTAGAAGTTGTTAATAGTTGTGGGCTTAGAGGTCAAATCGGCGGTTAATTTAAGGCTTATATACGTCGCAAAAGTGCGTTACTGCAAGATAATTTTCGATTGGGATGACCAACAAGGTCTATCCCATCCGTAAATTGCTTGCGAGCCTTCTTTTGCTCGCATCTAACCCCTTTAACAAGTTAAAAGGTTTATATACGTCGCAATACTGCGTTTCTATTTTATTGCCAAAACTTTGGTGACCTCGTCGCAAATAGGCTTATTGTCAGCAAATTATTGAACTAATTTGCAAGACTTCGTAGCCTTTTGCTCCTCTTCCCAAAAATTCTTGGTAACCAATTATTTTTGGGAGCCCTAATATTAAAGTCTTTAAACCCACTTTATAAAAGTGAAGAAAACAATGTGTGGAGCGTCACGCTCCCAACATCACGTTGCCTCGCATCTAAGCCTTTAAAAATTGCTCGATAAGGGTGACGGTAATCACGGATGCAACGTCACGTTGCCTCGCATCTAAACCTTAAATACGCTTTTATGATTTTAGCGAAGGGGTGGAGCGTCACGCTCCTAATCGACTTATAGCCCCACTTTTTACAAAAATTAGCAAAAAAATAGTGCTTGGTAGCACGAAAAGGACATATATGAAAATTTATACGGGAAACGGCGACGGAGGTTTTTCAACCTTGTCGTCAAGTATGAAAATTTCAAAGGCAGACGAGAGATTTGAAGTTCTTGGCTGCATTGACGAGCTCGTCAGCTTTATCGGTAGCTGTCGGGCTATCGTTACGTGTCCTATTTTAACCAAAAAGTTAGAAGACCTGCAGTCAAAACTCTTCTCTATTGGTTCGGCAATAACTTTCCCACAAAAGAGGGAGTATCTTCCAACTGAAAAAGATATAAAATATATTGAAGAGCAAATAGATAAAACTGAAGGCTCTTTTGAAAGGGAACGTGATTTTATTCTTCCCGGTAAATGCGAGCTTTCATCAAGGCTCGATTTGGCACGTTCGGTTTGCCGTAGATTAGAAAGAGAAATTATAACCTTAGACAGAAAGCTCGGCGTTGACGGTTCTATCAAAAAATATATAAATAGACTTTCGGACTATCTTTATATTTTAGCACGTAGAATAGACTATGACTTTGAAAAAGGCGATATATCTAAAATCGTAGGCGAAAATGCTACAACTCCTTTAGCAGCTGAGCCAAGCGATAAGGACTTAGAAAAAATTTATAACGAAGTTATAAAGCGTGTTACAAACGGCAAAGAAATAACTTTAGAAAAAGCACGTGCGCTTGCTCAAAAGGTAAGAGAAAAAGCCGAAGAAATAGGTCTTAAAGCAGTAGTTGCCATTGCAAACGCACAAGGCAGACCTATTCTCGTTGAGGTTATGGACGATGCGTATTTGGTAAGCTTTGACGTAGCAATTAAAAAGGCGTACACCTCTGCTGCTGTAAAAATGAGCACTGCTCAGCTTTGCAAGGAGATAAAGGTAGACGGCTCTTTAAAGGGACTTGAAACAGAGCAATCGCTTATCTTCTTAGGCGGTGGCGAGCCGTTAAAGGTAGGTTGGGAGGTCGTAGGAGCAATAGGCGTAAGCGGGGGCACGGCAGAGCAAGACAGTAAATTGGCATTATACGCCTCGCAGGTATTTAAGTATTTATAAGATTAACGGCAGATGCTATAAGCAGTGACAAATAAACGAAAATGCCATTTTTATAACATTATATAATAGGGCGGTTGCAAGATTTGCAACCGCCTTTTTGCTTGTAAAAAATATTGTTAAATTTGTTAAATACTGTCAAGAAGTGCCCCTATAAGCCGATTATTGACATGTTTTGCTAAAAAATTAAATTGTTTTAGCATTGTTTTTCGTCGGCAGAAAGTTTTGTTATAATTTCTCCAAATCGCTTTGCTTTACGTTAAATTTGATTTTGCTAAAGCCTTTTGCGTAAAAGTCAGTCCACACGAATTCGACAGGGCTTTTGCCAATGATTATTACCTTTGCAATTACGTCATATTTGCCATCACTTTTTTTATTTAGTTGTTGGCAATTTTTTTACTTTTATGGTCTAAATATCCTTATTCCGTTTTTTACTACACTCACATCGAATTTTAATCCGTCGTAAAGCTCGCCGTCGATTTGTATCGTAACGGGCTTTTCAAAATCTATTCTTACTCTTTCTTTACGCTCAAACGTTGCGAAATCAAGCTCTAAAACCTTACCCTTCATAAGCTTTATGAACGCTCCGGGTATTTTTCTTTTTTTAACCTTACCCGCAACCACAAAGTCAAGCAGACCGTCGTCTATAATTGCCTTTGGGCACATTTTTATTCCGCCGCCAAATTGCGAGCCGTTACCGACGGCTACTATAAGCCCTTCTTTTTCAAGCATTTCGCCGTTCTTTTCAATAAAAAACTTATAAAATTTAAATTTTATAAGACTTATTATGAGTGAAACCACGTATTGGAGCTTGCCCTTTAAAATCTTCGATTTCCTGCAACGGTTTAAAATGTCCACGTCGATGCCGGTGCCTATTATGTTTAAGCCCCTTACACCGTCGCAAACCATATAGTCCGTGGGCCTCGCCTCGCCGTTTAAAATAAGGTCGAGCGCCTTTTCAACGTCCAGGGGGATTTTAGCGCTTGCAATAAAATCGTTACCCGTTCCGCTCGGAATAATGCCAAATCTGGCGTTTTCGGTGTTAAGCCCGTTTAAAACCTCGTTTATAGTGCCGTCACCGCCTACGGCTACAACCGTACTTTCGGGCTCTTTGGAAAACTCTCTCGCAAGGTCGGTGGCAACACCCTTTGCTGTAGTGTAATGTAAAGCGTAGTCGATTTTCTTTTCGTGTAAAAGATTTTCCAGGGTGGTTACTTTCTTTCTGATTTTACCTCTTTTTGCTTTTGGATTGATTATAAAATGAATCATATGGCTACCCTTTTTAACTTTAGTAAAGCTTTCCGAAAACAGAAAACTTAAACCAATTATACATCCTTTCGGAACAAAAGTAAAGTTTATTTTTAAAATAGTGACCATCTGAATTTATTATGCCTGCTAAGGCAAAAAAATGAGGCAAAAGCTCACGAAATCATCGAAAGTAAAATGAAAATAAAATATTTTCAAATTATTTACGGTTTTGTGTAAAAATTTTGCAAAAATACAAATCAACAAATTGACAAAATTTATAGTTATAAATATAATATATTTACGCTTGCGCACAACTGGGCGCGCATAGCGACATTCATAAGCAACAGGAGATGCATTATGGGCAAAATTTTTAAGAAGGTAGTATGCTTATTACTCGGCGCAATACTCGGTATTTCGTCGATTTTAGCAACCGTGGTAACGGCGGGATACTACATGTACAGCGAGCTTCCTGTCGGCAACATCGTTGCTCCTGGCAAGGAAGAGGATCTCGGCGAAATAGGCGATTTCTCTGTTGAAGACATTTTAGATCTTCTTCAACAAGGCTCTACCGCGCCGGAAAATTACACGATAGCCGACCTTAAGGAAAAGTACGGCTTAGACGTAATCGGTCTAATCAACAGTCTTGGTGGAGATAAACCGCTTATCGACGAGAACGACGAGCAGTTTATTGCAGACCTTGAATCGGTATCAATCTTTACTCTCTTCTCAGACGAAGGTATTACGAGATTTTTATCAGACCTCCCCGTTGGGGCTGTTCTCGGTTTCATTTCCGAAGATACCTTCCTTTCAAAGGCAGAGAGAGAAAAGCTCCGCAGCTACAGCGTAGGTCAGCTTATCGCTAAAGACGAGGTTACCGGTCAGCTCGGTCTTATGACCGCTCTCAGCGAAATAAAGGTGGGCGGTGTGCTTACCTCGTTATTCGTGGATACCGGCAACGGTGTGTACCGCGCAAAGGACGGAGCTCCCGAATTCCTTAATTTAATAGCAAACATCGAGTTCGGCGCGTTTATCAACGTCATGCTCGGTGAAACCACCGTCGGCGACGAGCTCGTAGAGGGTGGATTGTCGTCTGTCGGTGATTTAACGGTAGGCGAGCTTTTAAATTCCGTTCTCGGTGAAGGAAACAGCTTGGCGACCACGTTGGACAACCTTTTAAATAACGTTCAGCTCAAGGACTTGTTTGAAAAGGACCTTGCGAGCGGATCTTATAAGTTCGTTATCGACAAGCTTTTGGATAATATCAAGCTCGGTGCGCTTCTCGGATATGAAAAGGACGAGGACGGCAATTGGTTTAAAGAAGACGAAAACGGTAATCTCGTACCCGTTGGCGGTCTTATGGAAGCGATTGCATCGTTAGACTTTACGACCCTTTACCATATCTTTACGAGCGACGCGCCTGTTAAAGAAAAATTGCATAGCGCACTCTCAGTACTCGGCGACGTTACCATCGGCGGTATTTTCGAGCTGCTCGGTTATACCGTTGAAGAGGATCAATGGTACGACAAAAACGGCAAACCCGTTTCAGACTTCTTAGAAGTTATCTTCAGCATCTCCGTAGAAGATATAATTGGTGAAAGCGCAAGCGACTTATCGCTTAAAAACATTCGTATAAATTTAGTAGAAATAATTGCTGCAAGTTGCGGTGACCTTACTCTTGGCGAAGGTCTTGGCGGGCTGTTCGGCGTTGAGCTTAACGCAGACGGTAAATACGTTCACACGAAAGGCGCAAAAGAGGGTCAGACCGTAAACGCGTTCTTACAAAATCTCTTAGACGTTAAGATGGCAGACCTTGTCGACAGCTTAGGTGGCGACAAGATAGATATCAATAACCTGCTCACCGTTTTAGAGGGTGCTCTTGCGGGCGCAACCGTAGGTGACCTCGTAGGCGCAGAGAAAGAAAACGGAAAGTGGTATAAAGACGATGCCGAGGTAGGCGGAGTAGGGGCTATTCTCTACGAAATGAACTTTGCCGGTATATTCGCGGCGTTAAAGCAGCTCGGCTCTGACGGGTTCTCATACGCGGCGGTAATCGAGGGCTTGTTCCCTGAGCTTACTATGGGTCAGATTGTATCGCTCTTTAAGAAAGATCTTACAGGCGAGGACATGGGCACGTACGTTCAGTACTCCACCGCAAAGGGAGAGGTTGAAAACGGCCTTAACGTTATACTTAACCTCAAGCTCTGGCAGGTTGTCGCAGGCTTTGATGCAAATCATCCGTTCAACCTTAAGGAGGTAATTCAGGATATTCCTCTCGGCGAGGTTCTCAACCTTGTAAAGCAGGAGGACGGAAGCTGGAAGATCTCGGATACGAGAACGGCTTACGGCGCAATAGCAGAAATATTTGATTTGACCTTAGGCGAGCTTCTCTCTGACGAGGAAGGCACGACCAAAGAGCTCATCAAGATGATATTAAAGAGAGTTGAGCTTGGCGACGTATTTACGCTTGCGCTCGGCTACGATCCCGAAGCTCGCACCTTCCCATTCACTGAAGAGGGTAAAAGAGCAAACGAGATTCTCATAGCATTCTGCGAGTGGGATTTCACAATCGGTGACGTAATAGCTATCGTTAAGGGTGAAATGAAGGTGGATGCGGAATTCATCCGCAACGAGCTTAAAAACCTCTTAGGTCACGTGGCGTTTGGTGAAACGTTCAGAAACGTGCTTACCGATTTCGTATCGGACGAAAGCAACGTCCTTACGATGAAGACTCTCACCGAGCTTAAGGGTATACTCGATCCTATCTTCAATACTCCTTACAGCTTCTACATAGATCTGATTTTCGACGCGTTGGCTGGTCAGGACCTTGACGTTGTAGAGGTACTCAGAGAAATTTATGGCGAAACTACGCTCGGCGATCTCTTTGCTCCTATATTGAAGGTTACTAAGGATGCAAACGGAATTTACGTATTTGAAGACGGAAAATCTCTCGGTAAGGGAATAACCGATTTATTGGATAGCGTTCTGGTTGAAATAGTTGAGGTTCTTGTAAAGGGCGAGGGCTCTATTATCGATAAGCTCGACGTTCTCTTCAACGAAAACGTAATCAATATCAACAACAGACTCGGCGACTACTTAACCGTATTCGGTATTACCTACGAAAACGGCAAGTGGGTTAAAAAGGACGGCTCTGAAATCACTTACGAGCCAATCGTAAACGTTCTCAACATGAACCTTCTCGAGGCGTTAAATACCTTACTCCTCGACGAAACCAAGACAGGCGAGGACAAGAGAAATTACGTTATCGACATATTTGAAGACGTAACGCTTGGCGACCTTCTCTCATTTGTTCCCGCAATATCCGAAAGCGACAAGCTTCTTTTACAAAAGCTTTGCGCTGTTGAAATCGACACCTTGCTTCTCGATATCTTAGATAGCGAAAAGAAGCTGTTAGACGTAATAAAGACTCATCTCGGTTCTATCCAGTTAGGTGACATAGCAAACCTTATCATGGGCGCGACACCGAACGGCGACGTATGGTTTAACGCAAACGGAGAGGAGCTTCCTTATATCTTAAGCGATATCTTCTCGGTAAGCGTAGCGGATATTTTAGATATTATCGGCGCAGACGACAAGGTAGTTGCTGCAGTTGAAACCATTTTCGGCGAAAGAACGTTCGGCGACTATTTAGGCAATTTCGGTCTTACCAAGGTAACCGAAAGCAAGTTCTTAAAGAAGCTTTGCGAGGAGCAAGTAGCAGAGTTCGTAAAGGGTCTTTTAGACGCAGAAAACAAGCTTTCGTTCGTACTCGACTACTTTGACGAAGGCAGAATCGGCGACTTGGTAGGTACGTTCATCGACCTTACCGAGGCAAACGGCGTATGGTCGTTAAACGGCAATGATTTTCCTTATATTCTCGGCGATATCTTATCCGTAAGTGTTGGCGAAATTAAGGAAATAATCAAGTCTGACAACAAGATTGTTACAGCAGTTGAAGTTATATTTGACCAAAGAACGTTCGGCGATTATTTGGACAATCTCGGTATCACAAAGATAACCGAAAACAATTTCTTTGATAAATTCTGTGCAGAAAAGGTTGCAGTCTTTGTCAAGGGTCTTTTGGATGCAGAAAACAAGATTGAGTTTGTTCTCAGCTACTTTGAGTTTGGAAGAATCGGTGACTTAGTAGGATTGTTTATAGACCTTACCGAAGAAAACGGCGTATGGTCGTTAAACGGCAAGGAGCTTCCTTATATTCTCGGCGATATCTTATCCGTAAGTGTTGGCGAAATTATGGATATCATCAAGTCTGACAGCAAGGTGGTAACCGTAGTAGAAACCATCTTCGATCAGAGGACGTTCGGTGACTATTTAAGCAATCTCGGCCTTACCAAGATAACCGAAAACAATTTCTTCAAGGAATTATGCGAAGAGCAAGTAGCAGAGTTTGTAAAGGGTCTTTTAGACGCAGAAAACAAGGCGGAATACTTACTCGGCTATTTTGACGAAGGCAGAATCGGCGATGCTCTCGGTCTTATTCTTGGCGCAACCGAAGAAAACGGCGTTTGGTACGACAAGAATGGCGAGGAGTTCCCTGCACTTATACAGTCGATACTCGGCATAAGCGTTGGCGAAATTTTAGACGTAGTAAAGAAGAATACTACGGCTAAGGATTTTGTAAAAGATAAATTTGGCGATATCAAGCTTTCTGACATTCCCGATGCTATCCCCGGATTAGACGTAGGCGAAGGCGTAACCCAAATGGGCTTGCCTACCGTTACTATCAACGGCAATCCTCTCCCTGCAATCGTAGGCGATATCTTAAAGATTACCGTTAACGATATATTAGGTCTTATTGAAGATCACAGCAAGGAGAATATCTCTGCGTTCGTTCATAAATTAACCGACGATAAGACGCTTTTACAATACGTAGCAGACCTTCTTGGAAAAGAAGAGGCATCGCTTGGCAACAAGGGTGTCGATATGCTTCTCGATATTTGTATAGCAGAGCTTGTAGACGTTCTTACGGGATTAAAGACAGACGTTACTAACCCGATGATCGACAATCCTAAGATTGCCTACATCCTCAACATAACCGACGAAATTTTATTAGGATACTTCTTGAGTAATTACGAATATATCGACGGCAAGTGGTATCAGAACGGCGTTTTGGTTGAAGGTATAATGGAAACCGTTCTTAATATTCCTCTCAGCTACTTCTTGTACTTGATAGGCGCGATAATGGATCCTTCAATGGTTGTTGAAATGATTCAGGACGTAAGAATCGGTGACGTAATTCAAACTCCTTACAATAATATAAGCGCGTTAGACTCTACTATTATCGGCGATAAGGAAGATAAAGAAACTCCGTACGCAGTAGAGGGTGCGTTCAAGTTCTTTATGGAAGACTTGGCAAACCTCACGTTTGGCGACATGCACGAGTCTGCGCTCGTCAGAAAGACGGCTGTACAAGATCTTAAGAGATTTATGCTCGACAGACCTTTAGGAGATTATTTGTTCGACTTATTCTCTCAGATAATCTTGAAAAACGGCAAGGGCGCAGCAGTAGGCTTGGTAGGCTTTGGCTCTGACAGCTTTGTAACCGGCTATGCAAGAAATGCAGAGGGCAGATACGTTGTAACTGCTAACCTTGCAGAGGTTATCGGCGTTGTATTAAACTTCAACGTTGCTAAGCTTTTAGAGGCAGAAAATAAGGGCGATTACTTAAAGGGCGAAATTTCTCATATCTTAATCGGTGACCTTTTATACGATGGAATGAGAAAGCTCTTAGAGGATAAGATTCACTTTGGCTTTGCAGGCAAGTTTGCATGGGAAGACAAGAAGGTAGTAGAGGGCAAGGAGCAATTTGTTCTCAGAATGAATCTCCGTGACGTAATTCAACCTCTCTTCAACATAAATATCGTAGAGCTTTTAAATGCAGACAACAAGCTC
>JAFVQT010000068.1 GCA_017504655.1 Clostridia bacterium
ATCCACCTGTTCTCATTCCGAACACAGAAGTTAAGCTCAGCTGCGCCTAAAGTACTTGGCGGGCAACCGCCCGGGAGGATTGGTTGTTGCCACATTCCATTAAAAAAGAGAAACTCAAGTTAGAGTTTCTCTTTTTTATTATTCTATTTATATATTATATTGTAAATATTAATACAAACTTGTATAAAGTGCCCCTATAAGTCGATTGTTTTAAGTTTTTCTTGAAAAATATAATAATTTGATTATCTTTTGCACAGTTTGTCTTGTGGTTGCGAAAGTAATTTTTGTTATGATTGCCCATGAATTTTGAAAGAGTACTTTTCTTCTTGTGATTTCTATGATATAATGATAATACTATATAGATTATTTATATTTTCTCTAATTAAAATAAGGTAAGGATTATGTAGATGATAGAAAATATTAAGAACATATATGATATTATAGTTGTTGGCGCAGGTCCGTCTGGAAGTGTTTTTGTGAGGGAAGTTGCAAAAGCACGTCCGGAGTTAAAGATACTTGTTATTGATGGGCAACAAAAGATATCTGCAAAGCCTTGCGGTGGTCTTCTCGCTCCTGATGCACAAAAGTTACTTGCAAAGTTTGATTTAGCTCTTCCCAAAAGTGTTCTTGAAGATCCTCAGATTTTTGCTGTACAAACGATTGATATAGAACAAAAAATGGTTAGATACTACCAACGTCATTATCTCAACATGGATAGATATGCGTTTGATCAGTGGTTAGTTTCGCTCATTCCATCACACGTAGACGTTCTTAAGGGTAGATGTATAAATATTGAAAAAGAAAACGATATTTATAAGATTGAAATTAAACTTGATGACAAGCAAATTCAATTGGTTACAAGGACGATTGTTGGCGCAGATGGTGGTGGCTCAATAGTCAGGCGTTCGCTTTTTAAACCAATGCAAGTTCAATACGTTGCAATACAGCAATGGTTTAATTCTAAGGGGCAAAAAATGCCCTATTATTCTTGCATTTTTGATTCGAAAACAAGTGAGAGTTGTTCCTGGACCATACGTAAAGGCGATTTTATTATATTTGGCGGAGCGTTTAAACGTGAGGGTTGTAGAGAATCTTTTGATTTGCAAAAATTAAGGCTAGAAAAGTTTTTAAACGATTCTTTCGGTGATGCTATTAAAACTGAAGCGTGTTTAGTATCTAGCCCGCGCAAAGCAAAAGACTTTTGCACAGGGGGAGAAAACGTTTTCCTTTTAGGCGAGGCTGCAGGATTTATCAGTTCTAGTTCGTTTGAAGGGTTAAGTAGCGCAATGTTTAGCGGTAAAAAACTTGCAGATTCTTTTAAGATAGGTAAAACATGCGAGGATATTCAGCGAATATATAAAAAGAGTACTCGTGGTTTAAAGCATAAACTTTTGCTAAAATCTGTGAAGAGATTTTTCTTATGTAACCCATTTACTAGACGAATTATAATGAAAAGTGGGGTGCAAAGTATTTCTCCTTATAATCAAGAGAAAGGCAAAGAAAAAGACTAAATTTATCATTTGAGAATTGCCAACCCTTATCGTTTTCTTATATGAGTTTGTAATTTTTTATAGTTCTACTTATAGTTGACAAAATGCAACCTAAAATAGGTTGCATTTTTATTTCAAAAATGGTATAATCGGCGCATATTAGGAGGATTTATGGCAAAAACATCAATACAAAAGCAACTCCTTAAGGGTAATAAGTTTAATTTTATATTCTTAGCATTTGCAGCACTTTTGGAAACTGCAATAATGATGTGTATATCGATAATGTTAGAAAAAATCATAGCTATTGCTACAGCAAAGGATTTAGAAGGTCTTTTTAGACAAGGTTTAGTTTTTTTAATAATGGGTGCCGTGGCAACCGTTTCGTATTTGTTTCTGATGAAAATTAAGCCTGCGTTTAAAAAGCGCGCATTAAAGCAATATAAAAATAATGCATATGATCATATTTTAAATAAAAGCATATCAGAATTTAACAAATCAACGACTTCAACCTACGTTTCAGCATTTACTAATGACGTTAAGGTTATAGAAGAAAATTACGTGTTTGCCCCATTTGACATTTTAACGCAAATTACGTTGTTTATTTCTTCGATTGTAATAATGCTTTTGTATAGCCCTGCGCTTACCGGTATTGCAATTGCCTTATCAATAATTCCAATGGTGGTAATGCTTTTAGTTGGCGGAAAGCTCAGTGTTCACGAAACTAACATAAGTAACCAAAACGAAGGCTTTATGCACTTTTTAAGGGATAACTTGGCAGGTTTTTCCACCATAAAGGTTTTTAAGGCAGAAGACAAAATAAAAGGAATTTTTAAAAACCGCAACAACGTATTAGAAAGTGAAAGGGCAAAAAAAGAAAGAACGTTAGTTTTGCTGATGTTTCTTCAGTCTTTAACGACGATTGTGGCACAGTTTGGTGTTTTCTTCTTGGGTGCGTATATTGCGATAACAACAGGAGCAATTCAAGCATCAGTAATTATTTTGTTCGTTCAACTTATGAACTCGGTATTAAATCCACTTATTCAAGTGCCTACGCTTATATCAAAGCGTAACTCGTGTAAGCCTTTATTTAAGAAGTTAGATGAAATAATTAAGACTGAAGATGGTGGCAAAAAAGAATCTGTTAAATTTGAAAACTCTGTCAAAGTAAATAATTTAGAGTTTGCTTATGGGGAAAATAATATTTTAAACGGTATTGATTTTGAGTTTAAAAAAGGTAAATCATATGCTTTAGTAGGTGCAAGTGGATCGGGTAAAACAACATTGCTTAACTTGCTTGCAGGAAGATATCAAGAGTATAACGGTGAGATTAATTACGACGGAAAAGAGCTCAAAAGTCTTTCTATAGATTCATTATTTGAAAAAATGGCATACGTAGAGCAAAACGTTTTTGTTTTTGACGACTCTATTGTAAACAACGTAACAATGTATTCTAAAGTTGATGAAGACCTTTTAAACAGAGCACTTGAAAAGGCTGGCCTTAAGGCGTTGATTGAAGAGAAAGGCGTTGACTATAAGTGTGGCGAAAACGGTAGCAACTTGTCAGGTGGCGAAAAGCAAAGAATTTCTATTGCGCGAGCGCTTATAAAAAATGCAGAACTTCTTTTTATGGACGAGGCAACCTCTGCGCTTGATGCCGAAACTTCTTCCAGCGTAATGAACAGTGTGTTAGATATTGACAATCTTTCAAAGATAGTAATTACGCACAAAATAGAAGAAAGGATATTAAAAAGATTTGACGAGATTATTGTGCTTAAAAACGGCAAGGTGCACGAGGGTGGGAGCTTTGACGAATTGATGACAAAAAACGGAGTATTCCGTTCACTTTACGAATTATCATAAGTTAAAAAATTAAAATTAAAAGCCACGCATTTGTTTTCCAAATGCGTGGCTTATTTTATACATATTTATATATCTAAAGAATTGTTATATCCCGTTAAGGCGCTTTCCTTATAAAGGTGTGAGTCGTTAGACCACTGCAACAGATGAGGGTAAACGTTATCTCCTTCGCCAAAGTGAATTACCGTTACAGAGCTATGACTTAGTTGAAATTTAGTGCAAATAGTGGGGAACGGAACATCAAGCAAGCTGCTCAAAAACGCCTTTCCAAAGCCCTCGTGTGCAAATAGAGCAATTCGCTTGTCATTTTTCTTTATACATTTATATTTTCCGTTTTCTCTATCGTGCTCGTAGCCTAAGCTCAGCATAAAAGCGTCGGTTTCACGGTTTATACGCTCAACGCCACGCTTAAAGTTGGTGTCTTCAAAATAAGGATGCTCGTACCATTTATCTACAAGAGCTTTTACCTCTTTATCGTTGAATTGGCGAATGCGCTCGGGGATATAAAAGCTCCACGCTCGCGAGCCGTCTTCTTTTACAGCATTAAAGTCGGCAAATGCATGCCCTTCGTTAGCCCAATCGAGCAGGGTTTTATCCTTATTCAATATTTTGCAGGTTGGTTCGGCAGTCTGGATAGCTCTGTTTGACGTAGAACAGTAAATTTCGTCTAAGCCGTACAAAGCAAATCTTTTAGATAAGGCTTCAGCCTGCTTGTGGCCAAGCTCTGTTAAGCTGTCAGGGTCATAAATGGGATCACCGTGTCTTACGTAATAAAAAATCATTGGCTTTGCCTCGTATTATTTTAATGATTATATTATAACAAGCGACAAAAAAAATAACAACAGGTAATAAAAATTTTTATGTTAAATTTAATTTTTTATGCTTGACAATTATATAACATATTGATATAATAAAAAACGGTTGAACAACTATTCAACCGTAAAGGAGCAGATATGTTAGATGATATTGAATTATGTGAACACGAGTGCAGTCATATCGAGGTAATAGAAAGGGTCAGACAAATTATGCCCGCTGAAGACGTTATCTACGACGTAGCAGAGCTGTTTAAGGTATTTGGTGACAGTACGAGAACTAAGATTTTAACGGCACTTTTTGAAAATGAAATGTGTGTATGCGATATAGGCAAATTACTCAATATGACAAAAAGTGCAATTTCGCATCAGCTTAGAATTTTAAGGCAAAACAAGCTTGTAAAAGCTCGAAAAAGCGGTAAAGAGGTTATTTATTCGCTTGCTGATAATCATGTGAAAATAATATTTAAAATGGCAATAGACCACGTTGAGGGTAAGGATTGCGAATAAAAGGAGAAGGTATGAAAAAAGTAATAAAGCTTGAAAATTTAGACTGCGCCAATTGTGGAATGCTACTTGAAAGAACTGTTGCAAAAATAGACGGAGTATCCTCTGCAACGGTAAATTTTATGGCGCAAAAATTGATAATAGAATACGACGAAGCAAGCGAAACTGTTTTTGAAAATATTAAAAAATCTGCAAAAAGGATTTTGCCTGACGTAAAGCTTTTAGGTATTTAATGTGTGATAATCGACTTATAGGTAGGTTTTATGAGTAAAACTAAGAAAAATCTTATAAAAACTCTGACAAGCCTTGCTTTTTTTACCGTTGTTTTAATTTGCAAAATCTTAATTCAGAGTGCAGATAAATACGTTTGGGCTGTTGCTTTCTGCGCCGTCTATTTGTTAGCTGGCCATGACGTTTTATATAAAGCGGGCAGAAACATAATAAGAGGTAAGGTCTTTGACGAAAACTTTCTGATGACAATAGCCTCTCTCGGCGCGTTCATGTTAGGTGAGTATTTAGAAGCTTGTGCCGTTATGATTTTTTATCAAATCGGCGAGGTTTTTCAAGGTTACGCCGTCGGCAAGTCAAGAAAATCAATATCCGCTCTTATGGATATAAGACCGGATATTGCAAGAGTTATAAGAAACGGCAAGGAGGAAGAGGTTGACCCGGAAGAGGTAAGCGTCGGTGAGGTTATAACCGTTAGGGCAGGCGATAGAATTCCTCTTGACGGTGTCGTTACAGAAGGGACGTGTAGCTTAAATACTTCTGCTTTGACCGGCGAAAGCAAGCCTCAATCCGTAAGCGTTGGAGAGCAGGTAATAAGCGGTTGTCTTTGTATAGACGGTAAATTGACTGTTGAAGTGCAAAAGGAGTTTTACGACAGTACGGTAAGTAAAATTCTTGATATGGTCGAAAACGCGTCCTCAAAAAAGGCAAGGGTAGAAAGCTTTATATCTGTATTTGCAAAATACTATACGCCGATTGTGGTTTTTTCTGCGTTAATCCTTGCAATTGTCCCATCGCTTATAACTTGGCAGTGGCAGGTATGGGCAGTTAGGGCGTTGACGTTTTTAGTTGTCAGCTGTCCGTGCGCGCTCGTAATAAGCGTTCCGCTGGGATTTTTCGGTGGCATCGGCGGTGCAGGGGGAAAAGGTATTTTAATAAAGGGAGCAAGCTATGTCGAGCAGATTTCCAAAGCAAACGTTTTCGTGTTTGATAAAACGGGAACGCTTACTAAGGGTGAATTTTCAGTAGTTGATGTGTATCCCAAGGAAAACAGAGAGGATATATTGAGGTGCGCGTACATATGCGAAAAAAACTCAAATCATCCAATAGCAAGGAGTATTGTAAAAGAGTGCGATTTTACCGACGTGGGCGCGTATAGTATTGAAGAGATTGCCGGGAAAGGTATCGTCGCAAGGGCAAACGGCAAAGTGATTTTATGTGGTAATATTACTCTTTTAAAGGACTTTGGAATAGAGAGCTCTGTTGAACTGCAGACTCAGGAAAATTGGCAAACAAGAGTCTATACGGCGATTAACGGTAAATATTTGGGTTATATAGCCTTAGCTGATACCGTAAGGGAAGAGGCAGAAGAGGTCGTTTTGGAGTTAAAGAAGCAGGGCTGTAAAATCTATATGTTGACGGGTGACGGTATTTCATCTGCAAAGCGTGTTGCAAGAGAGCTTCACGTTGACGAATACAGCTACGGTCTGTTACCTCAGGATAAAATGACCAAGCTGGAAAGCATTTTAAAGGCAAAGGGTAAAAAAGACGTCGTCTGCTTTGTCGGTGACGGAATAAATGACGCGCCCGTTTTAACGAGGGCTGACGTAGGTATTTCAATGGGCGGAATAGGCAGTGACAGCGCGATTGAAGCCTCTGATGCAGTGCTTATGCATGACAGCCTGAAGGGAATTTTAAGTGCGAAAAAAATTACTAAAAAAACTATGCGCATCGTCAGGCAAAATATATTTTTTGCATTAGCGGTAAAATTTTCAGCTTTAGCTCTAAGTGCACTTGGCATAAGCGGAATGTGGTACGCGGTGTTTGCTGACGTAGGCGTTTCGGTGCTTGCTATTTTAAACTCGATGAGAACGCTGAAGAAAGATAATAAAAAGGGAGCGAGGGCTTTTTGAAAAGCAAAGGTATAGATTAAACGTGCTAAGCATCACAAGTTTTAAAGCCACGAATTGCTTAACGTTACGTTTTACGTAAAACTTAAGCGGTGCCGGTAAAAAAATTAAAAATGTTATATTAAATTATTGAAAAACACGAATAATCGTGGTATAATTTACAGGAGAAATTGAAAAGGAGATAGAATATGGCTCTTTTTAGATTAAATATTGCATGGAGCGACGACAGTCAGAACATACTCGTACATAGATTCCCCTTTAAAAAGGACGGAAGAGAGGTAAACAATAAATCTACGCTTACCGTAAAGGAATCTCAGGTTGCCGTTTTTGTTCACAAGGGGCAGATTGCTGACGTTTTCGGACCGGGGCTTTACAATCTCGGCACTGAAATTTTCCCGATATTAAGCAAATTGGCATCGTGGAAATACGGCTTTGAAACGCCTATAACCGTCGACGTTTATTTCATAAATACCAAGCAGTTTACCGATATTAAGTGGGGAACTGTAAATCCTATAATGATGAGGGACCCCGAGTTCGGTATGATAAGGGTCAGAGGGTTTGGCGCATTTGCATTCAGAGTGTACGACCCGTCTGTCTTTTTAAAGGAACTGTTTGGTACCAACAGCTCGTTCAGGACGGATGATATTACGGGATACCTGAAAACCATGGTGCTCTCTTGCCTTGCAGACGTATTGGGTGAAAGTAGAATTTCTGCAATCGATCTCGCTGCAAACACATTTGAGTTCAATGAGATAGTAAAAGCTAAAATTCAAGAAAAATTCAGAGAAATAGGTCTTGAAATGACGAGCCTGTTCATCGAGAATATGTCTGTTCCCGATGAGGTTGAAAAGGCAATTGACCAAAGGTCAAAGGTCGGCGTATTAAAAAACGATGCAGAGGCTCTTATGAGAATCAACGCTGCAGAGGCTATCAAGGACGCTGCAAACAATCCCGGTGGCGCAGGCGCGTTCGTAGGCGCGGGCGTTGGCATGGGCGCAGGCATGGGCATGGGAGGTATGCTTGCAAATGTATTTGCTCAGCCTATGCAACAGCAACCGAATCAGCAGCCCGTTCAGCACGCTGCGGGAGCAGCTTGTTGTTCATGCGGAAAACCTCTCCCCGCAAATTCAAAGTTCTGTCCCGAGTGCGGAGCTCAGCAGCCTGTTGCCAAGTTCTGTATGGAATGTGGCGCAAAGATAGACCCAAATGCTAAATTCTGCGCAAATTGCGGACATAAGATAGGCTAAACGTAGTTTGCCGGCAATTTAAAGCTGAAGGCATAGTCCTGACATTATAATGAAAAATAAAAAATTTTGGAGATACTGAAATGGAAAGAAAAATTACTGAAAACACTATTATCACAGACGCACTTGAAATTAACCCAAACGCCGCTGCTATTTTAATGAGCTACGGAATGCACTGCTTGGGTTGTGCAATCGCTCACGGCGAAACTGTCGGAGAGGCAGCTGCAGTACACGGCGCTGACCTTGAAAAGATGTTAGACGAGCTCAACGATCTTTAATATTTGCGTGTGCGAAATTTCGCATAGGTTGATAAAGGAAATTACCCTTCGGCTCGCCGAAGGGTAGAATTTTATTAAGGGAAAATATGGAAGAAGAAAGAATAAGTGAAAGTGAGTTAAAAACAGTTGATACTTATATCGCAAAATGCAAAAATTGCGGTGCTACCATGGTGTTTGACCCCGAAACACAGTCTGTAAAATGCCCTCACTGTGAGAGCAAAGAGGAGATTGTAAAGGATTTTACCGTTATCGAAAACGATATAAGAAAAGGCTTTGCCGATGCAGAGAAATGGAATCCCGACGAGCAGGCTACCTATAGGTGCGAAAATTGCGGTGCGGTCATTGTGATATCCGTTGACGAGGAGGCTTCCGTATGCCCATTTTGTCAAACTACCCACGTGGCTAAAGACGGGGCATTTCAAAGTATTCGACCTCATATGGTAATCCCCTTTCAGTTTAATAGACAAAAGGCTACGGAATACTCAAAAAGGTGGGCGAGGAAAAGAATTTTTGCCCCGCGTAAATTCAAAAAGGATATAAACGTAGACAAGGTAAAGGGTGTTTACGAGCCTTGCTTTACCTTTGACAGTCAAACAAGCTCTGTCTACCATGGCAGAGTGGGAAATAAGAGGACGAGGGTTGTCGGCTCGGGCAAAAACAAAAGGACGGAAACATACATAGTATACCGTAATGTGAGCGGTGAGTTTGACAGATTTTTCGACGACGTTATAATTGCAACAAACCAAAACTGCAATCAGACAGAGCTTGATAAGCTCGCTCCCTTCAGAACGGATTTAGCCTGTGTCTACGAAAAGCAGTATCTTGCAGGCTTTATGGCAGATGGCTATCAAAAAAATCTCGACGACAGCTGGGACGATGCCAAGGTGGTAATGGAGGAGCGCGTGCGTCAGCAGATTATATCAAAGCTTCATTGCGATGTGGTTGATTATCTGAACGTTACAACGTCGCACAGTAAGGTTACCTTTAAATACATGCTCCTGCCGATATATTCAATGTTTTTTAAGTACAAGAGCAAAAGATATGCCGTGCGAGTTAACGGCAGTACGGGAAAGGTAAAGGGTAAAACCCCTTTATCTCCGTTTAGAATTTCAATTGCAGGTGTTCTCGGTGCGGCGGCGGTCACGATGCTGATATGGTTAATTGCCATGCTGTAAGCCAAAAGGTCATATTAAAGGCGGTAAATTGTAAAAAATGTGATAAATTTACAAATTTTACATAGTAAAAGGTTAAAATAAGTTGACTTATTTGCATTATGGAAATATAATAGATATGATATCAAAAAGTAATTTCATTAGAAAGTTACGGTGACGGAGGTCATAATGAAAAAAGTATTTAAAGCGTTAATAGCTCTTTGCTGTACTTTGTGTATAGCAATGGGTATGATTTCTTGCAAAGAGGTTAAAGGCAAGAGCAAAATCGAAAGAATTACCGTTACTATCGATGTAAACGGCACTTCTCATGATTTTAATTTTGAGCTCTATCTTAACTATGCAGAGGGAACTATCGAGCACTTCAAGGAGCTCGTTGCTAAAAACTATTACGACAACACTGCAATTTCAAATGTAAGCGGACACGTAGAGTTCGGTGCTTATTACTTTGAAGGCGGTGTATTCAAGTCTAAGTACGATAAGGACTATTCTGCTATTATTTCAGAGAGTTATATGAGCGGAAAATATCTTTACTACGGTAAGGATAAAAACGAAATGAAGGATTATCCGAGATACAGAAGCGGTAGACTCGTTGGTGAATTTGCTTATAACGGTTACACCGGTAACGAGCTTGATCTTAACGGCGCGCTTGTTTTAAAGAGAGACGTTGATACGGATGCTCCTGCAAACGCATACGATACAGCAAGAGCAACTATGGCTGTAACCTTTGGCAGCGACTATTATTTCACCTCTCCAAGCGAATTTGCAATTATCGGTAAAATTTGTACGGATGATACTGAAAACGGTGATTCGAGCTACACCCGTCTCAGAAACATTATGACAGAGTACGAAGAGGATTCTAAGGGTAATATTTATTACTATTACACCCTCGGCTCCGATTTTGGCAACTACTTTATGTACGATGCAGAAGAAGGTTGCTACTTCGCTAAAGACGCAGACGGATTATATAACGTTAAGATTGAAGACGACGCAGAGGTTGAAGAGGATGCTGAGGAGCTTTTACTTAAGGAGCTTTCTGACAACAGCGTATATCTCAACACCATTCCTTACGCAGGCGTTACAATCAAAATCGTTGATATAAAGCTTGCAGACTAATTAAAATATTCAGCTTATAAAGCGGCGGAGTCAAAAGGCGAAGGCCAGAAGCTTCCGTCGCTTTGTTTTTATAAGAAAAATCTTTAATTTTTTTAAAATTAAGTAGAAATAAAAGCAAGGGTATGTTATACTTAAGCGGTAGAGAAATTTACAAAGCTTTAAGGAGTTAACTATGAAAGAATTACATTTGGTTTGTAACGCACACTTAGATCCGGTCTGGATGTGGGACTGGCAAGAGGGTGCGAGCGAGGCTATATCTACCTTCTATTCTGCAGTTGAGCTTGCAGATGAGTTTGATTATGTTTTTTGCCATAACGAAGCACTTTTATATGAGTTTATAGAAAAGTACGATCCTGCGCTTTTTGAAAGAATCAAAAGGCTGGTACAGAGTGGAAAATGGCGTATAATGGGCGGTTGGTATCTTCAGCCTGACGTCATTGCACCAACCGGTGAAAGTATTATCCGCCAAGCATACCTCGGTAAGAAATATTTTGAGGAAAAGTTTGGAGTGTCGTCTACTACCGCGCTTAACTTTGACTCTTTCGGTCATCCAAGGGGATTGACTCAGGCTTTAAAGCTCTGTGGATACGACAGCTACATTATTTGCCGTCCTATGGAGGATAGATTTCATTTAGAGCATAATCCTTTTAAGTGGGTAGGCTATGACGGCTCAGAAATCAAGGTTTTGCGTATGGGTAGTGATAATATTTACTGTACGCCACTCGGTCATGCAGAGGAGGGGATTCGTAAAAAATTGGAGATTATAGGCGATACGGATTACGCGCTTGTTCCTTGGGGTGTCGGTAACCACGGCGGCGGACCTTCAAGAAAGGATCTCAGAGATATCGAAAGGATGATTAAAGAGGCAGATTATAAGATTATGCATTCTTATCCCGAGGCATATTTCGAAAAGGTTGACCCCCAATTTGAGGTTAAAGAAACTCTCGGTAACATATTTATAAAATGTTATTCGTCTATGGCAAGGGTTAAGCGCAGACATGCCGAGCTTGAAAACGCACTTTACTTAACAGAAAAGATGGTTAGCGCAGCCGATTCTTTAAAGGGCACAGGTGCCTTTACTGAAGAATTTGACACTGCGATGAGAGATATGGCTTTTATTGAGTTTCACGATATTTTATCCGGAACGTGCGCTGAAGACGGCGAAAGGTCTGCTTTAAAAAAGGGTGAACACGCGTTAGAGATTTTAGACGATTTAAAGCTCAAGGCATTCTTTACATTAACGGAGGATTTCGAAAAGGCAGAGGAGGGGACCTTCCCGATATTTATATTTAACCCCAATCCATTTGACTATAAAGCAGCAACAGAGGCTGAATTCCTGATTTTAGACGCAATTTGTGACGATGAGAGAAAGTATGAAATTACTGCCCTTGTCGACGGCAAAGAGGTGCCCTGTCAGGTTATCAAGGAGCTCAGTAATATAAATTACGACAGAAGAAAGAGAGTTGCAATAAACACAAGCTTAAAGGCAATGGAGGTTACAAGGGTAGACCTTCACGTAAGGGTTGTTCCAAAGGTTATCGTCCCCCGTATCACTCCCGATACAATCGAGCTTAAGGACGAGTTTAAAACTGTTGTAATCGACAAGAAGAAAGGTCTTATAACCAGTTATAAAGTAGGCGGAAAAGAGCTTATAAAGGGAGATATTTTTGCTCCGTACGTGTTTGACGACAGCGCAGACCCATGGGGATTTGCAGATAAAACCATGGGCACCGGTATGAGAAGAATGCCTCTTGCATCGGGTGAAGAGGAGATCTTTAAAAACGTTGAAAGCTGTCAAATTACAGAGGACGGTGACGTTTTAACTCAGGTTGAAAGCTTATTTAAAAAAGAGGGCTTTGAGGTCAGACTTGTTCATAAAATATATAAAGGACTTCCTTACGTTGACGTTACCTGCAACGTGTTAAACAGTGATAAGCTCAAGGGTGTAAGGCTCGGCTTTGAAAATGAAACGTCAGCTCAGGTTGCTTTAACGCTTGGCAGAGAGGAGCTTACCTTTGACTACAGAGAAAAACCAATGCATAGATTTATGCGCCTTGAAAGCGGGCTTACCGTTGCAAACGACGGAACGTTTTCTGCAGTAGGCGACGAAACAGGTGCGTACTTGACCTTATTTAATGGCTCTATGTATTGCGCTCACAGAGTCGGTGACAGACCGTTAATCGATTATTCGAGATTCATTGCTCCAATCGAAATAGGCTGGCATACCTTTAATTACCGCATCGGTTACGTAGAAGAAGGCGAGGAGGAAACCTTTGCAACTGCGTTTAACCAAAAGCAATACGCGCTTGTATTCTTCCCACACGGCGAGGGTAGAGAGAGAAAGGAAAAATGGAGTATTCCACAGGATATTACGCTTGTTGCAGTCAGAAGGACTAAAACGGGTAAAGAGGTTAGACTTTTTAATAATTCAGCCGACAAAAAGTCTGTTAACGCGCTTATAGACGGGGTTAAGGTTAACGTAGAGTTTGATAAGTATCAAATGATAACCGTGTTTATCCGTGGCGACAAGGCTGAAATTTGCCAAGACGCAATAGATATTAACAGATAAATAAGCAAGCGCGCCCTATTTTAGGGCGCGTTTTTATGTCTAAAATCAAGCAAATTGCATATACTTGCTTACGTATGTACGCGCTAAATTTTGCTAAAAATTAATTTTGCACGAAAGACTTTACAAATTGCATAATATGTGTTATAATGAATTGGTAAGTCAATTGAAAATCAATTAATTATTTAAAGGATGAGGGAAAGGAACAAGGTATTATGGATAAGAAAATTGAATTTCTATGCAGGAAATTCGGGATTGAGGGCGAATATTTAAGATATGAGCTTGTCACCAACGGACACATAAATACTACTTACAAGGTGTACTTTTTCAGGGATAATGAGGAAAAGGACTATATTTTGCAAAGAATAAACACCTACGTTTTCAAAAATCCAATCGAGGTAATGAACAATATTTCATCGGTTACCGAGTATATCAGGGCAAAGATAAAGCAAGGTGGTATAAGTGCAAAGAGGTACGTATTGCATTATTATAAAAACGTAGACGACGGCAATTATTACATTGTAGGCGACCAGGGTGGATTTTGGCGTCTTTGCCGTTATATAGACAATTCTGTCACCTTTAACGAAACGGACAATTTAACTGTTTTAGAGGAGTCGGGAAAGGCGTTTGGTAACTTCCAATTACACTTAGCCGATTATCCTGTAAAAAGCTTGCATATAGCGATTCCGCACTTTCACAACACGGTCAGAAGATACCAGAACTTTAAAGACAGTATTGAAAAGAACGAAAGTGGAAGGAGGGATTCTGTTTTAGATGAAATTGAAGAGTATTTAAAGCTTGAAGATATTTCCACTAAGATGTATAAAATGCAAAGGAGAGGTGAGCTTCCCTTAAAGGTTACTCACAACGATACCAAGTGTAATAACGTTTTATTTGACGAAAAGACCTTTGAAAATTTAGCCGTAATAGACCTTGATACGGTAATGCCCGGCTTGGTCGCGTTTGATTTTGGCGATTCTATAAGATTTGCAGGCAACACCTGTAAGGAGGACGAAACTGACCTTAGCAAGGTAAAGCTTGACATGGCAAAATTCGAGGCGTTTACAAAGGGATTCGTAGAAACCGTCGGTCATACCTTAAGCGAAAACGAAAAGCAGACCTTAGCTCTTGGCGCGGTGACGATGACCGTAGAATGCGGTATGAGGTTTTTAACAGACTATATTGACGGGGATAAGTATTTTAAGGTAAGTTACGCAAACCATAATTTAGACAGAGCCAGATGTCAATTAGCTCTTGCAAAGGATATGATAGCACACTTAGATGAGATGAATGCAATTGTAAAAAAATATTTACATGAGTAAAACATCGCCTATAGGTTGATTAATAGGTGTATTTTGCAATTGGAGTTAAAATTATCCAACAAAAAGTTGGCTAAAGGTCAAAAATGATTGACAAACTTTGATTAAAGTAATATAATATGTGCGTTAAGGGAAGAGGTGAGCCTTTTCCCTTTAAAATGCGCCGTTAGCTCAGCTGGATAGAGCGTTGGTCTACGGAACCAAAGGTCAGGGGTTCGAATCCCTTACGGCGCGCCACAAAGCCCCCACACCCAATCGGGTGTGGGGGCTTTGTGGTTTGCCTACAGGATTCTATCAAAATTTATTGTATAAATTTTGGTCGCATTTCCGCAGGAAATCTTGCCGAGGGGCTCCCTTTAGGGAAACGGCAATATCCCTTACGGCGCTTGTAATAAAAGTATTGCATCGGGTGTGGGGGCTTTGCGGTTTGCCTACGGGATTCTATCAATAAGTATCTTTAGCAAAAGTAAGCAAAAAGCCCACCAAAGGTGGGCTTATATAGTTAAATTATTATAAACTGTCTGTTACCGATATTAAAGCTTTATTTTAAAACAACGCTTTCAAAAATTTTAATTTTATCGGGAGTAGAGGTTGCGATTGATAAGGAATAATCCTCACCGCTTATGCAAACGGTTTTTTGAACGACGTTGCCTTGCAGGCTTCTGAATTCTTCTCTTGATACCGCCTTTACGTTTTTGATTTTAAAAAGACTTTCCTTTTTAGTCCACGCCTCGATTAAAAACTTTGGCTTGACATCTTCTTCAAGTGTTTCGTAGACGGAAAGCTCGTCTGCGTTTAAAATTTCCCTTGAAATATCAATCCTTGGCGCTTGTATTTTTTCCACGTCTACGCCGATAGGCGCTTTAGATACTGCAACGCATAAAAGATTATGACTATGCGAAAGGGAAAATTCACAGCCATCGCACAGCCACTTGCCCGATGGGCTTTTTTCAAAGGTTAAATCTGTTATCTTTTTGGCAAAGCTTGTTTTTACTGCGTGCTCTAAAAGCTTCCAGACGTAATACTTTTCCTTTTTGACCTGACTGTTAGAAATTGCTTTTATTTCGCTTTGTCTTGCCTTAGGGTAGAGCTTTTCAAACTTTTCCGATTCCGGCAAGGTTGCTAAATAAACGTCTGCAACGGGCAGATTTCTGAAAAGCTCGCGTACGTCCTCAGTCTGAGAGGAGTATTTTTCGCCAAGATAGCACTCGTTTGCAAAATGCTCGCAGTTGTTATAAAGTATATGATACCCCTTTTCGCCAAGTCTTGATCGGGCAATGGCGACGGTTTGTTTTGGAGAATTGCGTCTTTTGTCTTTTTTATCACAAACGCCAACCTCTAAAAATTCACCGAGCAAAAATCCCTCCACGTTAGAGGTGCAAACCTCAATCTGACCGTCTGACATGCCCGATCTTGCAATAGGCGACAGACCAAACTGGATTATTTCCTCATCGCTTACGTAAATGCCGTAGTGATAAAACGAGCCTGCCTTTACTCTGATTATATCGCCAAAGGTTGGCTCTTTTAATTGCCACTTCATACTGTTTTCTTTTCAATGTAGTCTATAACGTCGCCAACCGTTTTAAAGTCGCCAAAGCAGGCGTTTTCAAAGGATATAGAGAAAATTTCCTCAATGCCGATTACAACGTATAAAATACCCACTGAATTTAAGCCTAAATCGCTTACTAAATCAGAGCTGTCGCTGCAGTTTTTCAGAATCTCTTGAGCCTTTGCGCCCAAAGCCAGTTCAAGAATTTCTCTGAGCTTTGCTCTTATGTTATCTCTTTCCATTTTTACCTCTTAAAATCTTCATTGCGGGAGAGCGAACAAAGTCTGTATCCCTAACTATAATTTTGCCAATTCTCTCGTGTGGGGCTAAGGTTTTGTTTATTTCGGCAACCCTTTCCTCATAATGTGACTGAAGATTTTCAATTGCCAAAGCCTTTACAACCTCCATTCTTGGTAAAATTTCCAAATAAAGTTGTTGCCCGTATTCATAAACAAGACAGTCCTGAACGGTATCGATTTCATAGATTTTATTTTCAATTTCTGCAGGATAAACGTTTTCTCCTGAGGATAAAACTATGATTTCCTTCTTTCTGCCTATTATGTAGAGCATTCCGTCTTCGTTTATCTTTACCAAATCTCCCGTTTTAAAATATCCGTCTTCAAATGCCGAATCGTTTTCTTCATCGTCACCGAGATATTTATCCATAACGTTGATACCCTTAATCCATAGCTCGTCGTCAACCACCTTGTAGTCGATGCCAGGATAGATAAAGCCAACGGACGTAGCATCCTCCAATGGGATAGGATTACCGCTTACAAGGTTTGCGCTTTCGGTAAGCCCATAGCCGGGGAAAAGGGTAATGCCGAATTTATCATATTCCTTTGCTAAATAGGGAGCAACGGTTGCGGCACCGCAAATAATGGTTTTTACCGAATCGCCCAGCATATTTCTCTTAAATTGCTTAGATAAGTTTAACGCCATTTCAGCTAAAGCGGGAACTAAAACTAAAGTGGTAGGTCTGAACTCTGCAATTTCTTTAAACATATTCTTGTTGTTTCTGCAAATATATAAAGCGCTGCCCGTATATAAAGACGATAATAGGTTGCGGATTAAACCGAAAACGTGGGTTAATGGCAGCACGAGGAAGAGCTTTTGCTCAAACACCTCTTTTATGCCGTAACAACCGTTTTTAGCACCTCGTATAACCGCTTGGTTAGAAAGAAGCGCGCCCTTGCTTTTACCGGTAGTGCCACCGGTAAAAATAACTGTAGACGGGGAGGCAGGAGCAACGCTTAAAGCCATAGCCTTTTCTTCGCCTTTAGCATTGTTGTCAAACAGAGCAATGTTTACCTTTTGGTCGACAATAAGAGAAACGTTATCCTTTAAGCTTTCGTCGTAAAAAAGAGCCTTAACGCCAAATTTCATGCAACAGCCAAAAACAACGGTCTTGTCAAGGTGAGTAGGTAAGAGGAGCGCACAAGCACCGATAGTAGTTATTGCAAGATAAGATTTGACAAAAAATAAAGAATTAGGTGCGTAAATTCCTACTAAATCTCCTTGCTTTACGCCTTGTTTCAATAGTAAACCGCGTAAAAGAGCTACCTCATTTTCAAGCTCGGCATAGGTTATAGAGCATCCCTCGTCAACTATTGCAACGTTTTCCGGGTAGAGAGAAACGCTGTTTTGCCACATTTGACTAACGCTATCAAAATCTATGATTTTAGCAAACGTCTGCTCGTCCGTAAATCCTTTAAAAATCTTTTCGGTGTCAATCATTTTTTCTTACTCCTCATATAATAATTTTTTAATTCTTCTTCTTTTTCCTTTAATAAATCACTGATTTGATTTATTTTGTCTAAAGTGGGAAATTGTCCGCATAAAGCCCTTACGTCTACCGGGTCACCCATTACGCAGTGCCAACGGTTATACCATTTTTTACCCTTTACTATATACATAGGTATAATGGGCTTGTTTGCCTTGTGTGCCATAAGTATAGCACCGCTTTTAAAGGAGAGTAGCTCGTTACTTTCCACGTTTATGCCCCCTTCCGGATAAATCATAACCAATTTATCCTCCTCAAGCACCTCTTTTACCTCGTGAAAGCAGGCCATTGAAAAATTTTCCTTATCGACCTGTATGCAATGCACGTGTCTTAAAAAAAAGTTCATTATTTTAGTGCGGTATAAATCCTTGGTTGCTATAAAATGCAAAGGTCTTCTCCAAAAAACGCACAAGCAAAAAATAGGGTCGCAAAAGCTGTTGTGATTTGCAGCGATAATAGCTCCGCCCTTTATGTTTTTGGGCTTTGTATTTCCTATGCTCAAAACCTTAGGCCTCATCCATAAAAGAGTGGGTGAGCCGGTAATCTTTACAAAATTGTATAGAAAATAGCCCCGTTTTTTAGTTTTTTTGATTGGTTTGTCTTTCAAGCTCTTCACCTAACATGATAATTTTATTTCTTAAATGCTCGTTAATAGCCTCGATATTTTCTTTTTCAGAGAGGCTGTTGTCATATAAATCCAAAGCATAAAAAGGCTCGCCTATAATAACTCTTGCCCTTGCTTTGGTAAAATATTTACCGTTTGTGTATATTGGAATAATCGGCGCACCGCTTTCCAGCGCGACGTACACTGTAGACGGCTTAAAGGGAAGAGGCTTTTCCTCGGTTTTTTCGGGGATACGCCCTTCGGGATATATCTCTATGACCCCACCTTTATTCAGTACGTTTACGCTTTTAGAAACAAAAGAATAGTCTTGAGTATTGCGGTCAACCTTTATAGAGCCGATAAGCGGAAGCAATAGGTTAAGACCGAATTTTTTATACATAATCTCTGCGACTACGCATCTGACTAAGCGGAGGGGAAATAAAAACAGTACCAAAACAAAATCCCATACAGAGGTATGATTGGATACAATTATAGCCTTGCCCTTTATCCTTCGTGACTGAGCTTTTCTGTTTTGGTAATAGACCTTGGTTCTGAAAACGAATAGGTAAGGGATAAACCCCGTTATTTTTACAAAACAACTTACAATTCTGTGAATCATAATCTTACTTAGTTAGCAGAATCAGCAGCTTGACCGTCTGCAACGGTGCTTGCAATCAATTTTTCCTCTTCGTCATAAACCTCGTTGACGTGGCGTTGTAAAAGCGCGAGCGTAACTACGTTTAAAGGAAGAATCGGGAATATAACCGACAGGGTGATTAAAATAACTCTTGCAATAGAATACCAGGGCTGGCGTAAAACGTCAACCTTGCGGTCGGTTGCGCTGTCTCTGATTAAAGAGGTCATTTTAATAACCGTGTAAACAGAAAGCCAGGGAACTATACAAGAAAGTATCCACATTGCAAAAGAATTGAATTTTTTTCCTGAAAGCTCTTTAATTGACTTAAGTAAATATCCTACCCAAATAAAGCCGAAGATAAAGCCGGATAAAACGGTTAAACCAACGTTAACAAAGGTAATCTCACCCTTTTCTTGCTTTTCGTCGTATTTTGGATTTGTTTCAATTTCGGTAATATCAAGCCCCGGGTTATCCTTTTTCATTTCTCTTGCTATAAGGCGGGGAGAGAAGTCCTTTGGCATTCTGAAAGCCAAGAAAAAGCCCAATAAGCAGGTCGCCGCAACGATGAACGGAACAACCGTATTGCCGAGGTTATAAACGGTGCTTGAGGTCAACAGGATTTTTGCTTGCTCAAGAGATTCAGCCCTTACAATACCTCTACCGGGAGCAAAGAAATACATCTTGATATACTCGTATATGAGAGAGCCTGAAATAGCCCCGATTATACTCGTAGCGACTGCGTTTCCCGCAAAATACATTGCAGAGTGGTTCTTTTTAGTAAGCGTTTCCTCTACGCTTGAAATCTGAGCGGTTGCAAGATACGGCATCATAAAGAATGCTCCGATGCCCCAGCTGCCTACAACACCGCCCGTTACTCCGATAACGTATTGAACGGGCTTATATCCACCGGTTACGAGGGTTGAGCCGAAGAAGAAGGATAAAATGGCTACCGTAAATGCCAGAAGACATGTCTGATAGGTAAAACGAACGCCTTTTTTTGCTTTAACCTTATTGAAAAGGAAGAGCATAACCGGAACGGGCGCAAAGGCACAAGTGTTTAAAAGTGCCATTTCCAAGCCGTTCATACCCATACCGCCCTCTATCAATGCGTTCATAGAAGACAGAAACATTTGTAAGCCGAAGAAGGTACAGCAGTTTACCGCAAGCCAACGCATAAACGTTCTGTTTTTGCAGGTTAAAACAACGCTTTCCTTTATGGTTACGGGTTGCTCGTCGAAGCCCTCTTTTTCGGGATAGCCGTATTTTTCACCCTCCTTAATCATAAATAGCGGAATAACTATCGTAAGCATTAAGGGGAGAAGACAGAAAACGAAGGTGTTTATCTGTAAGCCTGAGCCCTGTAAAATAACGGGAACCAAAGCGTAGATTAAGCAATAGGTTATCGTATCAAAGAACGACTTGTAGCTTGAAACTCTTAAACGCTGAGGCTCATCTACGCAGGTGGTTGAAAGCGAACCGTAGAAAGCTATCATACACATAGTGTACGTTGAGAAAAATACTATTGACCATCCGAAAATCCAAAAGGTGTTAAGTATCTGACCGCTTTGCACGTTTCCTTCGCCTATTGGCATCCACATCAACGCGTATGAAATGATCATGGGTATAGCGCATACTGCAATTGCAGGACGGCGACGTCCCCATTTGGTAGATAACGTATCGGTTATGTGTGCAAACGGAATATCTATTATACCGTCGAAAACTCTGCCTATTGCAAAGAAAATGGGGAATAGGGCAGGGAAAATGAATATTACGCTTGGCGCAATTGCAAATATAGAGTTATCTGCGTCAAGAGCAATCGGATTTACGGCATTTTGGAAATATGCGCCGAAAAGAATCATCAATAAGTTAGGTCCAAAACCGGAAAAAGCAAATAAAAACTCCTTCCATTTTTTGTCCAAAGCGCGTGTTAGCTGCATATTATACTGTCCTCCTTAGTACAAACTCTTCTATGGATTTTACACTTGATAAATTTTTGGGGTCGTCAATTGGAATAGGCGCACCCGTTTCATCCTTTATCATGATTATAAGTGTAAAATAATCTAAACTCGTGCCCCCTAAAGCAGAGAAGAAGTTTTCTTCAAGACCGATTTCCTCCTCGCCTTTTTGCAAGACGGTGGCAAACGCTCGCCTTATCTTTTTGGTAAGCTCGCTGATGGTCTGATCGGTAAAGCTGTTTTGAGTTATTATGTTAAACCCGTTTTGTTTAAATTTTGTCGCAACCTTTTTACGGCTGATTTTAAAATCGTTGGCACCTCTTAGCGGAGAGGTGGTAAAGACGATTCTTCTGATTTCGTTTTCTAAACGGTTTTCTTTTATCTGCTCTTCAATTGCGCTCCTTACGTCGGCAATGTATTCAGCGGTAAACGCCTTGGGACAAGAAAGAAGCAGTGTTGGTACTGCGTCCTCTGACTGAAAAAGACAGAGCTCTTGCACCCCTTCTGTGCTTAATAAGCCCTCTATAATGTTAGGATTGAGGTTTTCACCCGTTTCGCTTATTATCAAATCGTCCTTTCTGCCTTCAATAAAATATGAGCCGTTGCTCTCTTTTACAAGGTCGCCCGTTTTAAACCAATCGTCGTAATCGGTAACGGTTTCGGTTCCCATGTATAAAATTCTGCCGGCACGTGTACGGCTTTTAACGTAGAGCTCACCGTTTTCGACCTTGTAAGCGGTGTGTCGGAAGGGCTTGCCAATAGAGAGAGAATTCCTCTGCCTGTCCGAAAGGGACAGCTCAACGGAGGTTATTCCGATTTCTGTCATGCCGTAGCCGTTAGCTACGTGATAGCCTATTGCGTTTAAAAATTCTACGGCCTTTGTGTTTATACTGCTTCCGCCGGAAATCATAAACTGAATGCTATCGCCAAAAATCTGCTCGCGTATTTCGCCAAACGCCCTGTGCGTTAATCTTTTGCCAAGCCTGCTTTGAGCAAGCTTTAAGCCCTTTGAAACCTTTTTAACGGTTTTTTCGCCCTTTGAACGAATAGTAGCCATAGCCGACTTATAAATAGTTTCCCATACGAGGGGTACGGCAAAAACGTGAGTAACCTTGTGCCTGCGAACGGTATTTAAAAGCGTTTGAGGTGATAGGTCCTTTAAAAATACGAACGTTCTTGAGAAAAAGCCAAACCAAAGGTATACTGCCATAAATCCGAAAACGTGATAGAAGGGGAGAAGGGCAAGATGTTTTATTTTACCCTCGTAGCCCTTTCTTATTTGCGGACATTCCTTTACGATATAATACGTGTCGCAAATTTGATGATAAAACGCCTCTGCATTATAAGCGCAAAGCTTAACCTCACCCTGTGTGCCCGAAGACATAAATATTACTTCCGTGCCAAAGGTGAAGTCGCTTTCATCCTTTTGCAAGCTATCGCAAGCGATACTGTCTATCAAAAGCGTAGGGCAGGAGTTGAACGTGAGTCCGTCACTTATAACTGCCTTTACGCCGTATTCCGAGATTACGTTCTCTAAAACGTTCTGAGGTAGCCTTGAATTGATGAGAATAGGCTTATAGCCTGCAAGCAATATACCCCAAAACGCCTCTATCCATTTAAGGCTGTTTTGCGCGTTTAAGCCTACAATAGAATTTTTCGGCACATCGGACAAGGCTTTTTCAAGCTGTGCGCCAAATCTCAGGGCGCATTTTTTCACCTCGCCGTAAGTGGTTTCTACGATTTTATAACCCACCATCGTTTCAACCATAACGTTTTCATCTTCGGCAAACATGAGGTTAAAAAGAGTGGAAAATTGAGTAGGGTTTTCGCCAAAAGCGCGGATTTTGCTCGAAATTAAATCGTATAAATCCTTGTATTTTCCCAAGCCCTGCAGTTTCATTTAATAATATCCCCCAAGCGTTTTGTGATGTGTTTAAAATTTGAGCTAACGCTTACAGTGACCTATAGCTAACGTATATCCTATAAAATATAATTTTAAGCGATACGTTACACTGTCACTTTTATATTTTAGCATTTTTTCGACATTTTTTGCAACTGTTTTGCGGTTTTTTAATTATAAATAGAATTATAATTAATAATATTCGTTAAAACTAACTAAAAGACAAAAATAATTTGTGCAAAAAGTAAAAAATGAAAGATGAAAAGTTTTTGATTTGAGTAAAAAGAAACGGTGAAGTGGGGCACACTTCACCGTTTATACGCAAAATATTATTTTACCAAATTACAACGCGCTTATTGGGCGCAATATACATCTTGTCTGTCTTTTTAACGTTAAACGTTTCGTACCACTCGGGGAAGTTTCTCGGTGGCATATTGGTTCTTAAAACGTTAGGACCGTGAACGTCTAAGTTTAAAAGCAGTTGCTGATATTCGGGCTTTGCTTTAATACACCATACCTTTGCCCAGTTGGTAAAGTATTCTTCGTAAGAAGCGTTAGGCGTTTTAGACATAATCTCGAGGGTAACAGCCATACCGCCGTTGTCAGCCATATTTTCGCTTACGATAAACTTGCCGTTAACCTTACCCCAAGGAAGCTCAATTCCGTCGAATTGCTTAATCATAGCGTTGACCTTGGTTTTAAATCTTCTTTGGTCACCGGCAGTCCACCAATTGTTGATGTTACCGTTTTCGTCGCACTTTGCGCCGTTAGAGTCAAATGCGTGAGAAATTTCATGACCGATTACAGCGCCGATACCGCCTAAGTTTTCGCTTCTGGACTGCTTTAACGAATAGAAAGGAGGTTGCAAAATTGCAGCGGGGAAGGTGATGTCGTTTACAGACGGGTCGTAGCAAGCGTTTACCATATGACCCGGCATTTGCCACTTGGTTGGGTCGGTAGGCTTGGTGATTTTTTCAAGCTGATGTAAAACTCTTACTTGGTGAATAGAGAGCATTACGTCGAAAAGCGATTTCTTTTCGTTGAAAATAAGCTTGTCATAGATGTCTTGAACTTTGTCGGGATAACCCATCTTAACGCCCATTTTAGAAAGCTTTAAGATTGCCTTATCCTTAGTAGCCTGCTCTAATATATCGTTGCTCTGAATTCTCGATTTGTAGGTATCGATAATTTGATATACGATTTCGGTAATATCCTTTTTAGCCTCTTCGCCAAAATACTTCTGACCGTAGTATAATCCAACCGGCTCAGAGTATACGCCTGAAGCCAATTGATAAGCAAATTTTTCTAAAGGCGTGCCCGATTTAATACCTGCAATAGCACGGTAGTAAGCACTGCCTAAATCTCTCAATTCCTCGGTTAAGTAGGCGCATGAGTTGATTATCGCGTTAACGTAAGCCCAATGCTTATATTTTTCAAGGTTCTCCTCGTTGAATACCGAAACAAAGTTTTTGAAATATCTCGGCTCTGTAACTATAAGCGTTTCGGGGAGGAATCCGAATAAATCCTTTAAGATTTTTCTGAGGTTTACAGGCTTAACCATAGAAGCTACCTTAGAAACCTTCATTGGGTTATAAGCCTTAACGTACTCTGACCACTCCTCGCTGGTTTTAACTAAGCTACCTAAAACAGCATCGAATGCAAGTGTATCCTCTAAATACTTCGCTTGATCGTCTGCGCTTAAATCGGTTTTTGAAAGGATGACCTTAGCAATGTTAGTCCAAATTCCCAAAATCATTTCTCTCTGTTGAGCCATTTCTTCTTTATAGTAAGAAGCATCAGGCAAAATTACGCTGGGACCCTGCAAAGAAACGCAGTGTTTTTTAGAGTCCTTCATGTCGGTATCAACCGAAATTGCAAAGGGGAGAGAAATTTTTCTGAGCTTTAATGCCTTATAGTGTTTACTGAAGGTCTTCATGTCTACGATTTTGTCTAAAACCGTAACGTTCTTTAAAGCGGGCTTCATGCCGTGAGCTTCCTTTCTTCTGTTGTTTTTAACAATCTTAAAAAGTTTAACGGCTCTTTCAACGTATTCGTTGGGGTAAACACCCGTTTTGCTCATTTGTTTAAACTCGCCGATCATAAGCTTTTCAACGTCGTCTGCAAGTACTTGGAATCCACCTGCAGTAGGCTTATCGTCGGGAATAACCAATTTGTCTATCGCGTCTTGATTTACGTATGTAAACAAATCGTCCTGAATTCTTACTTTTTCCATAGTATCTCCTTATTTTACGTGCAAAAATGCACTAAACTTTTATAATATTATACTATGTAATTTACCATTTATCAATAAAAAACATTAAAAATCTGGTAAATTTTCAAAAAAACTGATATTTTCATCAAAAACAGGAAAACCATGGCAATCGCGTGATGTCCTTAGCGGAGAATTTAAAAAATGTCGCTAAGTGCGAGCATCGCATTTGTCCGGACAAACGCATTAAGGGCTAAGCCCAAACCCAAATAACGACAGAAAGAGATAACAAATCGGTTAGTAGCCGAAATATTATCTCTTTTTCTGTGAGTGAAGTTTTCGCTGTCGCGAAAGTGAAGTTGCTATGCAGTGAAGTTTGTGCTACGCACAAGTGAAGTTAAGTTTGCCCATCACTTCGCCATCAGGCGAAACTTCACTCACGAAGTGAACTTCACTATCGAAGATAACTTCACTTGCCCAAAGGGC
>JAFVQT010000069.1 GCA_017504655.1 Clostridia bacterium
AGAGAGATTGTATTGTATGACTTTTCCGTGTAAAAAGCTGAAATCCATGTCTTTTTCCCTTGTTCTTCGGTAGGATTATATATTTCGATCTCAATATTATCCACCAAAATCTGTCCTATAAGAACATATTTATCCTTACCATTGCCCGCCACAATACCCAAACCTTTACCCGTTGCAGGACTAGATGCAACTTCTAAAGAGGCAATTGGCACATCTTGCCTATCTAATAATTTGTATGTAGCCTCAAAACCTTCATATTCATATTTATAAGGTCTATTAAACGTATCTTTATAAACTGTCGAATATACCTTATACCACACCACCTCTATTCTGCATTGCAAAACTTCTTCTACACTTGATTGTATAACTCCCTCATCAAATAAACAACACCCATCTTCGGGGTTAACCTTTTCTAGCGTGGTACCAAATTTAGCAACAAATTCGTCTATTGAGTCATACTCTTCTACTATTTTCTCCCGCGAAGAACAGGCTCCAGCAACAACCATAACAACGGCAACCATCATACTTGCCACAAATTTTTTTATAGCCTTTCTCATTTTCTCTCCTTTTAAATTTTACAATCTCGACAACAACAGTATATACCTATATTATACACTTTGTCAATATTAAGCTTAAAACATTTCTCTTTTGCACGTAAAAGCCCCCTTGCGACACGTCGCAAGGGGGCTGATTTTATATTAAATTATATCCTCTTCGTCTTCAGAAACGTCGGATACTAAATCTTCTACAGGGCGTACGCTATTGTACTGTGGAGTAAGGTTTTTATAGTCCTTAACACCGGTACCTGCAGGGATAAGCTTACCGATAATAACGTTTTCTTTAAGACCTATAAGCGGATCGTACTTATTGTGGATAGCAGCATCCGTCAATACCTTTGAGGTTTCTTGGAATGATGCAGCCGAAAGGAAGGACTCAGTTGCAAGAGCAGCCTTTGTAATACCTAAGAGAATTCTCTTAGCGATTGCTGGCTGACCGCCGTTTTCAAGCACCTTGCCGTTTTCTTCATCTAAGGTTAAAAGGTCAACGCTTTCGCCCGGTAAGAATTCAGTATCACCGCTTGATAAAATTTTAACCTTTCTGAGCATTTGGTTAACGATAATTTCAATGTGCTTATCGTTAATATCAACGCCTTGGCTACGGTAAACTGACTGAACCTCTCTTAAAATATAGTCTTGAACAGCCTTAAAGCCTCTTGTCTTTAAGATAGTTTGAGGGTTAACCGAACCGCCGGTAAGTACAGTGCCCGGGTCTACGATATCGCCCGTTCTTACTCTTAAATCCGCACTGAAAGGAATTACGTAGTCTTTGGTAGATCCGTCGTCGTCAGACTTAACGTATACGTGACGGATACCGTCCTTTTCCTGTACGGTTACAATACCGCTATGCTCACAAACTACTGCCTCGCCCTTTGGTTTACGAGCCTCGAAAAGCTCTTCAACTCTCGGAAGACCTTGAGTTATATCGCCCGTAGATGCTATACCACCGGTATGGAAGGTTCTCATTGTAAGCTGAGTACCAGGCTCACCGATTGACTGAGCTGCGATAATACCTACAGCCTCACCGATTTGAACAGGGAGTGAGTTACTCATGTTCTTACCGTAACACTTAGCACATACGCCGTATTTAGATTTACACGTAAATACGCTTCTTATAACTACCTTTTCGATACCTGCATCGCAAATTTGCTTTGCTTTTTCCTCGGTAATCATCTCGTTTGCAGGAACGATAACCTCACCGCTGACAGGATGAACTACGTCGGTTGAAGCAAATCTACCGTTGATTCTATCCTCTAAGCCCTCGATAATTTCGCCCTTAAGACCGCGAATTGCCTCGATTTCCATACCCTTTCTGTCACCGCAATCCTCTTCTCTGATGATTACGTTGTGAGAAACGTCTACCAAACGACGGGTAAGGTATCCCGAGTCTGCCGTCTTTAACGCTGTATCTGCAAGACCTTTACGTCCACCGTGAGAAGAAATGAAGTACTCAAGCACTGTAAGACCTTCACGGAAACAAGATTTAACGGGAATTTCAATAATTTTACCGTTAGGGTTGGTCATAAGACCACGCATACCTGCAAGCTGTTTAATCTGGTCGATAGAACCACGGGCACCCGAGTCTGCCATCATCCAGATTGGGTTAAACTTGCGAAGGTTAAGCTTAAGCACGTCGGTAACGTCGGACGTTGCTCTTGTCCAAATGTCAACAACTGCCTTATATCTCTCGTCGTCGGTTAAGATACCTCTATTGTACTTTCTTTCAATAGCGATAACCTCGTCGCTCGCCTTGTCGATAATACCCTTCTTCTTTTCGGGCACCTTCATATCAAATACGGAGGTCGTAATTGCTGCAACGGTTGAATATCTGTAGCCGAGAGCCTTGATATAGTCGAGAGTTTCTGCAGCGCATACCGAGCCTCTTGACTTAAAGCATGCGTCTACAATCTTCTTTAATTGGCTCTTTCCAACTAAGAAATTGATTACAAATTGAAGATAACTGTCAGGATCTTCAGGATTTCTTACGGTAAACTTGCTACCTACGATATCCTGAGGAATACCCTCGTTGAATATAATTCTACCTGCGGTAGTTTTGATAATACCGCTGTGCTTACTTCCGTCGGGAAGCTCAACCTCTCTGCGGACGTAAACCTCGTCCTGACACCAAAGATGCTTGGTCTGATAAGCCATTAACACCTCGTCGCAAGAGGTGTAAACGTTTGGCTCGTATCTCGTTACCTTAAACGATCTACCGGTATCAGGTCTTGTTAACGTACAGCTTACGATAACGTCTTTAATCTCTCTTTCTTCTCTTGCGTAAAGACCGTTTTTATCTGCCTTTACGACAACGCTCTTTTCAGCGTAAACCTTATCTGAAGGCTCGAAAACAATCTTCTTTTCGTCGTAGAAATTACCGTCTTCACCGATAACGTATTCGTTGAATTTCTCATCGTAATACTTACCGTCCTCTCTTCTGGTAATAGTGAGGTAATATCCACCGAGTACCATATCCTGAGAAGGTGACATAACCGGCTTACCGTCAGAAAGCTTTAAGATGTTGTTTGATGCAAGCATCAAGAATCTTGCTTCTGCCTGAGCTTCAACCGAAAGAGGAACGTGAACAGCCATCTGGTCACCGTCGAAGTCGGCGTTGAACGCGCCACAAACGAGTGGGTGAAGCTTGATTGCTCTGCCCTCGATAAGCACCGGCTCAAAGGCTTGAATTGAAAGTCTGTGAAGCGTAGGAGCTCTGTTTAAAAGAACAGGGTGATCCTTGATAACGTTTTCAAGAATATCCCAAACACACGGCTTCATTCTTTCAACCGTTCTCTTTGCGCTCTTTATATTATGACAAATATTTTGTTCAACGAGCTTCTTCATAACGAAAGGCTTGAAAAGCTCAACTGCCATTTCCTTAGGAAGACCGCATTGATAAAGCTTAAGCTCCGGACCTACTACGATAACCGAACGGCCTGAATAGTCAACACGCTTACCGAGAAGGTTTTGACGGAATCTACCTTGCTTACCGCGGAGAATTGCAGAGAGTGATTTTAAATCTCTGTTGCCTGCGCCGGATACTGCCTTACCGCGTCTGCCGTTGTCGATAAGTGCGTCTACAGCGTCCTGAAGCATTCTCTTTTCATTTCTTATAATGATTTCGGGCGCGCCGAACTCCATAAGCTTCTTTAAGCGGTTGTTACGGTTGATAACACGTCTGTAAAGGTCGTTGAGGTCTGACGTTGCAAATCTGCCGCCGTCAAGCTGAATCATAGGACGAAGCTCAGGTGGAATTACCGGAATAACGTCTAAAATCATCCATTCCGGACGCGCTCCGCTCTTTCTGAAAGCCTCGATAACGTCAAGTCTTTTAATAGCCTTTGCGCTCTTCTGACTGTCGGGGTTATCGTTGATAAGCTTTCTGAGCTCTGCACTTTCCTTTTCAAGGTCAATGGCCATAAGAAGGTCCTTAATAGCCTCTGCGCCCATACCTACCTTGAAGGACTTTTCGCCGAATTGCTCGCAAACCTCTCTGTATTCTCTGTCGTTTATAACTTGCTTATAAGCAAGGTCGGTAGTACCCGGATCCAAAACAACGTAGCTTGCAAAATAAATTACTTGCTCAAGTTGCTTAGGTCCCATATCAATCATAAGACCGATACGGGAGGGTACGCCCTTGAAATACCAAATGTGTGAAACAGGAGCAGCGAGCTCAATGTGACCCATTCTCTCACGTCTGACCTTAGCGCGGGTAATTTCTACGCCGCACTTTTCACAAATGATACCCTTATATCTGATTCTTTTATACTTTCCGCAATGACATTCCCAGTCCTTGGTAGGTCCGAAAATTCTCTCGCAGTAAAGACCGTCTCTTTCGGGCTTTTGCGTTCTGTAGTTAATGGTTTCAGGACGGGTTACCTCGCCGTAAGACCACTCCCTAATCTTTTCGGGAGAAGCAACGCTTATCTGTATTGAGTTGAAATTGTTAAGTTCAAACATTTAATATACCTCCCGCATTAAACTTCGTCGTCTTCGTCGCCAAGGTCGTCGAGATCGTCAAAATCGTCGAACAAGTCGCTTGACTGGAATCCGTCGTCTTTATCAAATGCATCCTCGTAATCATCGAAGATAGAGCCAACCTCGTCTTCAAGGGTTTCGCCCTCTTCCTCGCTGTCAAATCCAAGCTCAACGATATCGATATGCTCTTTCTCTCTGTGATGAACGGGAATATCGTCGCCGTCGTCGGTGAGATCCTTGAGATTGATTTCCTCGTGATTTTCGGTGAGCACCTTCATATCAAGAGCAAGCGACTGAAGCTCCTTTAAAAGAACCTTGAACGATTCCGGAATACCCGGCTCGGAAATATCGCTACCCTTAACGATTGACTCGTACGTCTTTACTCTACCAACTACGTCGTCTGATTTTACGGTAAGTATTTCCTGAAGAATGTGCGATGCACCGTAAGCCTCAAGAGCCCAAACCTCCATTTCACCGAATCTCTGTCCGCCGAATTGCGCTTTACCGCCGAGAGGCTGTTGGGTTACTACCGAGTAAGGTCCTACCGAACGCGCGTGGATCTTATCGTCAACTAAGTGGTGGAGCTTTATCATATACATGTAACCAACGGTTACTCTGTTTTCAAAAGGCTCGCCCGTTCTGCCGTCGTAGAGCTGAATCTTACCGTCTACTTCGCCAAATGGGTTTACAAAATGATTTTCTTCTAAAAGCTCTCTGATATCGTGTTCGCTTGCGCCGTCGAATACGGGAGTTGCAATCTTCCAACCGAGTTGCTTACAAACGAGTGAAAGGTGTACCTCTAGTACCTGACCGATATTCATACGTGAAGGAACGCCGAGTGGGTTAAGAACTATCTGAAGCGGCGTACCGTCTGCAAGGAAAGGCATGTCTGCTTCGGGTAAAATTCTCGAAATAACGCCCTTGTTACCGTAACGTCCCGCCATCTTATCACCGACGGAAATCTTTCTCTTTTGAGCAATATATACTCTTATAAGTTGATTAACGCCCGGTGAAAGCTCGTCTTTATTAGCTCTCGTAAACTTTTTAACGTCTACTACGATACCGCCCTCGCCGTGAGGAACACGGAGAGATGAATCTCTGACCTCTCTCGCCTTTTCACCGAAAATTGCACGGAGAAGTCTTTCTTCCGGAGTAAGCTCGGTTTCACCCTTAGGAGTAACCTTACCTACTAAAATGTCACCGCTGGTAACCTCTGCACCGATTCTGATAACACCCTCGCTGTCAAGATCCTTAAGAGCATCCTCACCAACGTTAGGAATATCTCTCGTAATCTCTTCCTCACCAAGCTTGGTTTCACGGCACTCGATTTCGTGCTCTTCGATATGGATAGAAGTGAATATATCGTTTTGAACGAGCTTCTCCGAAAGAAGTATAGCGTCCTCGTAGTTATAGCCCTCCCACGTCATGTATCCGATGAGAATATTTCTGCCGAGTGCAAGCTCACCGTCGCAGGTTGCAGGGCCGTCTGCAAGTATCATACCCTTGAATACCTTATCGCCCGTTTTAACGATAGGCTTTTGGTTAAGACACGTGCCTTGGTTTGATCTTTCAAATTTCTTTAAAGTATATACTCTATCGTAACCGGTTGACGTTCCGTCATCCTCGGTAACGATAATTTCATTACCGGAAACCCACTTAACCGTGCCGGCTTCCTTTGCTATTACCATTACGCCCGAGTCGTAAGCAATCTTAGCCTCGATACCGGTACCTACGATCGGTGATTCCGGCTTTAAAAGGGGAACTGCCTGACGTTGCATGTTAGAGCCCATGAGCGCACGGTTGGTATCGCAGTTTTCAAGGAACGGAATAAGCGCAGTTGCTACCGATACGAGCTGCTTTGGAGATACGTCCATATAGCTTATCATATCCTTTGGAAGCTGGGTTATTTCATCTCTTCTTCTGCAAGATACACGGTCGTTTATAAGATATCCGTTTTCGTCAACAGGCTCGTTTGCCTGTGCTACGATGAAAGCGTCTTCCTCGTCTGCGGTAAGATAGTCCACGATGTCGGTTACCTTTCCGTTGTCTACTCTTCTGTAAGCAGATTCGATAAAGCCGTACTCGTTTACTCTTGCATAAGCAGAGAGTGACGTAATAAGACCTATGTTCTGACCTTCCGGTGTTTCGATAGGACACATTCTTCCGTAGTGAGTATAGTGAACGTCACGAACCTCGAACGTTGCTCTTTCTCTGTTAAGACCGCCGGGACCTAACGCAGATAACTTTCTCTTGTGAGTAAGCTCTGCTATAGGGTTGGTTTGATCCATAAATTGAGAAAGTTGTGAAGATCCGAAGAACTCCTTGATCGCGCTGGAAACCGGACGAACGTTGATAAGCGTTTCGGGGGTTACGTCCTTAGGATCCTGAGTTGACATTCTCTCTTTAATAACTCTTTCAAGTCTGGTAATACCTATTCTGAATTGGTTTTGTAAAAGCTCGCCTACCGAACGTACGCGTCTGTTACCTAAGTGGTCGATATTGTCAACCGTACCGATGCCGTAATTCAAGTCTGCGTTGATAGATACGGTAGCGATAATATCATCGGTAGTGATATGCTTATGATTAAGCTTGTCGATAAGAGGCTTGATATTCTTCTTCTGCTCTGCAGTAAGCTTTTCGGGCACGCCGTTTTCTAAAATTTCAAAGAAAGCACGGCACGCAAAGACAAAACGTCTGCGAAGCTCCTTTCTCTTCAATGCGTTTTTCTTATCCTCGGGCTTGAGCTCCTCGCCTTCCGGAGCAACAACCTCGTTTACGTAGAATATTGAATTGATTCTATCCGTATAATCGTCTGCAACGCTTTCGATGCTTGCGTCTTTAGTAGCCTCTGCAAGCTCTTTAGCAAAAACGTAGTTAGGATAGTAAATTGTTTCGATAAGACCGAACGGCTTATGGGATACTCCTGATACAGCCTCAAAATCCACCGCGTTGTTTGCGATAATCTTGTGCTTTTTGCCACCCTCTACGGTTACGTATACCTCGTTGATACCGCTGTTTTGGATAGCCTTTGCCATTTCAGCGGTAATAACCTCGCCCTTCGATGCAAGAATTTCACCGTCTTCATTTACGATATCCTCGTGAGATATACATCCTACGAGTCTGACACCCATGTTAAGACGCTTGTTGAATTTATATCTGCCAACCTTTGCGCAGTCGTATCTTCTTGGATCAAAGAATGTGTTTTTAAGATGTTGACGAACAGCCTCTTCCGTAGGAACTTCACCCGGACGGAGTCTTCTGTAAAGCTCAACCAAGCCCTCTGCCTCACTCGTAGCAGTATCCTTTGCCATGGTGTGAGCAATCATCTCGTCTTCTTCAAAAATCTCTTTGATGGCTTCGTTTGAGCCAAAGCCGAGCGCACGGAGCAATACGGTAGCAGTAAGCTTACGCGTTCTGTCAACCTTTACCCATAAAACACCGTCTGCATCCTGCTCGAATTCTATCCAAGCACCTCTTTGAGGAATAACGGTGGTATTATAAATCTTCTTACCCGTTTTGGAGAAAGTAAATTCATTGTAAACACCGGGAGAACGAACGAGTTGAGAAACGACAACTCTCTCTGCACCGTTGATAATAAAAGAACCGTTATCGGTCATTTTGGGAAGATCGCCCATAAAGACTTCTTTATCGATAACCTCCTCGGTTACCTTGTTGACAAGTCTTACTTTTACCTTAAGTGGCACCGCATAGGTGGCATCTCTATCTCTACACTCCTTCTCTCCGTATTTTGGAGTATCGGAAAGCGTATGGTCAAGGAAGTAAAGCTCAAAACGGTCAGAATAGTCCGTAATGGGTGAGAAATCCTCAAATACTTCGCTTATACCCTCTTCGATAAAACCAGCGTAAGAATCCCTTTGAATCTCTACAAGATAAGGTATAGGCTGTACCTCTTTTATCTGAGAAAAGGTTCTTCTTTCAACGTTGCCGAATTTCTGAATCGGTAAATTGCGCGTCATAAGCACACTCCTTTTTTTTATTTATAGTCAAAACGCCTTGCATTTATTTCCGCAATAGTATATAATAGATAGCGGAAATAGGTGATTTTTCCACGATTTTTGTCCTTAATTTTTGCCAAAAAAAGGCAAAAGGGCGCAATTATGGAAATTATAGCATTATATGATTATAATCTGAAAGTGACAAGATGTCAAGGATTTTAACACAAAATTTAAAAATAACGAAAATTTTTATAATTTAAGGTGAAAAATGCGAATAGATAAATTTTTAAAGGTGTCCAGAATTTTAAAAAGAAGAAGCGTTGCAAACGAGGCGTGCTCGGGCGGAAGAGTGTCGGTAAACGGCAAGGACGTAAAGCCCTCGTTTTCTTTAAAGGTCGGCGATGTGGTGGAGATTCGCTTTGGCGAGGGCTCGCTGAAATTCAAAGTGCTTATTTTAAAGGAAACCGTCAAAAAGGAAGAGGCTTCTTCACTATACGAAATAATTAATTAAGGGAGCGTATTATATAATGATAACGCGTACAGTGGCAATTATAACCTGCGCAGGCAGCGGAACGCGCGCAGGCTTTGGCTATAACAAGCTATTAAAGGACTTGGGCGGAATTACTCCGTTTGAAAAATGCATCAAGGCATTTGCAGAGGTTAAAGAAATTGACAGAATTTTAATAACCTGTCAAGAGTGCGACCTTGAAATTTTCAAGCAAAAATGTATCGGCTTAAGCGTAGACGCAGACTTCGTTATAGGCGGAAGCACGAGGACGGAATCTGTCGGCAACGCACTCGCCTTGGTAGGCGATGGCGACACCGTTTTAATTCACGACGGCGCAAGGTGCTTCGTCACTCCGAAAATCATAATCGACTGTATAAATTCGGTTGCAAGCTTCGGCACCGGAATCGTCGCCCTTCCAACTACGGATACCGTAGCCGAAACAGACGGAGAGGGCAATATTTTATCAACGTCGAGAAAGAATAAATACTCTGTTCAGACACCTCAGGGCTTTATTGCAAGCGAGCTTAAAAAAGCCTACTCTATGATTAAAGAGGGCGAGGAGTTTACAGACGAAAGTGGGCTTTACGCCAAATACGTAGGCTCTCCCAAAATCGTAGAGGGCTCGCCTTTAAACAAAAAGCTTACTATCCCCGAGGACTTTTGCATTGCGGAAAATATATACGTTGGCACGGGCTTTGACCTGCACGTTTTCGAGGTGGGCAGAAAGCTCATTTTGGGCGGTATCGAAATCCCCCACGACAAGGGGCTTTTAGGTCACAGCGACGCAGACGTTTTAACACACGCAATTATGGACTCAATGCTCTCCGGCGCAAGCCTTGGCGATATAGGCAGACACTTCCCCGACACAGACCCAAAATACAAGGGCATTTCCAGCATGAAGCTCTTAGAGGAGGTCGTGATTTTACTAAAAAAGTCGGGCTATAGGCTCAAAAACGTCAGCTCTGTCATAATGGCGCAAAAGCCTAAGCTTGCAAAATTTGTTGATAACATACGCGACAACTTGGCAAACGCGCTGGGCGTGGAAAAATCTTGCGTAGGCATAACCTGCACCACGTTAGAGGGCATAGGCACGGTGGGAAGAGAGGAAGGCATTGCCGTTCAAACCTACTGCGCGCTTATAAAGGAATAGAAAATGGCTAAGATAAAAACAACTACTAAATACGTTTGCACGGAGTGTGGAGCAATTTCTCCGGGCTGGATGGGAAGATGTCCGTCCTGTGGGAAATTCGGCACTATAACCGAAGAAATTGAAGTCCCCGCAGAAACGGTAAAGACAAAAAGGGCTGACTATCAAAAACCGATAAGGCTTTCTGAGGTTCGCCAGGAAAAATTGACGAGGATAAAATCGGGAATCGAGGAGCTTGACGTCGTTTTGGGCGGAGGCATAGTCCCCTCCTCCTTAGTGCTTATAGGCGGTGACCCGGGCATCGGTAAGTCTACCCTTATGACGCAAGTCGCCGGCAGTCTGTCAACGAGGCTTAAGGTTTTGTACGCCTCTGCCGAGGAAAGTCAGGCTCAGGTTAAAATGAGGTGCGACCGCTTAGGTATCAAGGGCGACGACCTTATGATTATGAACGAAACCTGCCTTGACAACGTTATAGACGAGGCTGAGGGCTACGACGTCTTGATAGTCGACTCTATTCAGGCAGTTTATTTAAACGATTTAAACGGCTCTTCGGGTAGCGTAGGGCAAGTAAAAGAGTGCGCGTCAAGACTTATGCGCTTTGCTAAATCATCAAAAACCACAGTATTTATAGTTGGACACGTTACTAAGGAAGGCGCAATTGCAGGCCCAAAGGTGCTTGAGCATATTATGGATACGGTGCTTTATTTCGAAGGTCAGCCCGAGGACAACTATAAACTGCTCCGAGCCGTTAAAAACAGATTCGGCTCAGCCCAAGAGGTAGGCGTTTTTGAAATGCGCGAGAACGGAATTTTCGGCGTTAAGGACTACAACGGAATTTTCGTTTCCGAAGAGCGCGGACAAGAGGCAGGTAGCGTGGTAACTCCGTCGGTATCGGGCAATCGCTGTATGCCTGTTGAAATACAGACACTTCTATGCAAAACCGTGTTCGGCATGCCAAGGCGAATGCCACTCGGCATTGACTATAACAGAACTGCATTTTTGCTTGCCGTACTCGAAAAGAGGGCGTATATGCCGTTTTTTACGCAAGACGTATACGTAACTGCAATGGGTGGAATAAAGCTCAGTGAGCCCGCATCAGACTTAGCTGTTGCCATTGCTCTTGCAAGCTCACATAAGAATATTGCAGTTGAAAAGACCACCTGTGTGTTTGGCGAAATTGGTCTGACGGGCGAAGTTCGTGGTGTTATGCAAGCCGACAAGCGAGTTGCCGAGTGCATACGTTTAGGCTTTAAAAAAGTCGTTATGCCTGCAAGGAATTTACCGCAAGTTGAAAAGTATAAAGGCAAGATAGAAATCATACCCGTAAAGCACGTTTACCAAGCAATAAAAATACTTTTTGATAACGTTCAAAACCCTCAATAATCAACTTATATGCTTATTTTTATAAAAAACACGGCGAGTGGAAATTTTCCTCTCGCCGTTGTTTATTGCCTTTTATTCTTAATCTTGATAATTGTACGTTATTGTACATTCACCTATTACAGAATCCCAGTCAAGGTCTTTACTAATTGCCAACCATTGCTCTTCTGTTCCTCTATATTTTATGCCTGTTAAACTATAGCAATGAGCGAACGCATCATCTCCTATTGACGCTACACCATTACCTATTACTACACTTGTTAAACTATAGCAATCTGAGAACGCCCTTTCTCCTATTATAGTTACACTGTCGCCTATTACTACGCTTGTTAAACTTATGCAACGTTCAAACGCTCTAGAGCCAATGCCCAAAACACTGTTGCCTATTATCACACTTATTAAACTATCGCAATTCATGAATGCTTTTTCGCCTATTGTAGATACACTATCAGGTATTCTAACACTTTTTAAGCTATCACAGTGATAAAACGCTTCTTCATCTATTGTAGTTACGCTATCGCCTATTATCACGCTTGTTAAACCAGTGCAAAACGCGAACGCTTTATTTCCTATTGTAATTACATTATTACCTATTACCACGCTTGTTAAACTAGTGCAATTATTAAACGCTAGCAAGCTTATTTCTTTTACCGGTAAATTATTGTAAGTATTCGGTATAATTAAATCGTTATCCGTACAAGTGCCCATGCCCCTTACTTTATAATAGGTACCATCGCTGCTCAAGCTATATTTTAAACCTTGGCTTACTTTTTCCTCTCCACAAACTGAACATTCCTTATTTACATAATTATGGTCACCTAACTCACCATAAACTTGTCCACAAATAGCACACTCTGCTTTTTCTATACAAGTTGCTTCTCCACCTTCGTGGTCACCTAACTCACCATAAACTTGCCCACAAATAGCACACTCTGCTTTTTCTATACAAGTTGCTTCTCCACCTTCGTGGTCACCTAACTCACCATAAACTTGCCCACAAGTAGCACACTCTGCTTTTTCTATACAAGTTGCCCTACCTCCACTATGCGTGGTTTGAGCAATTTTTTTACCACAACCACACTCATACCAATGGTGAGTGAAATTACACTTTAATTCGGCGTAGTCGCAAACGTGAACCAAAACACTTTCTTCCATGTCAGACTCAAATAAACTTTCGCTTTGAGCTGACTCACTCGTAGAATTTTGCGGCACGCAAGATACAGCAAAAGTCATAACGCTTGATAAAAAACATAAAACTAAAATTTTCACAATGCTCCTTTTCATAGTTTCACCTCTTTATCTTTTAAAGATATAATTATACCTATTTTATCAACTTATAGGTCTATTTTTTGCCATTTACAAGTTTAAAAAGTGTCTGCTCAAAACCATAGGCTGTTTGCAACCTCTCTATTTCTTCTGCGTTTACAAACTTTACTCCCCTTGTCTTTTTAGCCCTAAGCATCAAATTCTTTGGAGAGTGCGCTAAGTCCACAAACTCTATAACGTCCACCTTATAGCCCATATCCTCAAGTATCATAGCGCGGATAGAATCGGTTAAAAGAGCCGAAACCCTTTCTTTAATAATGCCGTATTTAAGTAGGCAGTCCATATCCCCACCTTTCTTTATAGAAAGGTTTATCTCGTGTTGACAACAAGGCACGGAAAAAACGTTTTTTACGCCTTTTGTAATTGCATAATAAAGGGCGTAATCGGTTGCGGTATCGCACGCATGAAGAGATATTATGATATCTATTTCCCTGTCGTATAAAACGTCCTTTTTTACGTCGGCTACTACGAATTCAAGATTTTCATACCCATACTTTTCGGCTATTTTGTTACAGCCTGAAACAACGTCTTTTTTTAAGTCATAGCCTATAATTTTAACCCTTTTACACTTTATTTTGGCAAAATAATAATAAACTATAAAGGTCAGATAGGATTTACCGCAACCAAAATCTAAAATTGTAATTTCCTCTTTTTCTATCTTACCGCACTCGTCGTCGATAAGCTCTACAAAACGGTTGATTTGCTTATACTTGTCGTACTTGCTTTTTACAATTTTAAAGTCCCGGGTAAAAACACCCAAATCTACGAGGGGCGGAATGTTTTCCCCCTCTTTTAAAATATAGTCCTTTTCGCGGTTGTTAGCAAGATTTATCTCGCCTTTCAGGTCGTTTTTGCTCTCCGAACGCTTAATTTTGCCGTTTTTGCAAAAGAAAGTAACCGTTTTGCCTGCCGTAAACACGCAAATTTGTGCATAAAAAGGCAACGTTTCATCTAAAAAATTGCCAAACGCCGTTTTTTCAACGTTTAAATGAAAGACTTTGCTTTCCTTAAATCTTTCGGCTTGGATATAATCTTTTCCTTTTAAAATAACGGGGCGAATAGAAATTTTATCGTATTGAGCACCGTTTTTAGGCGAACTTAAAGTGATTTTTACAAATCGTGTATTTAAAATTTCGTTTTTCATAAGGTAATTTTACCATAATAAGTGATATTTTTCAACGATTTACGTAGTCTTAAAAATAAAGACTTTTAAAAATACGGTAAAGTCGCTATGCAATTTAAACGATAAAAAAGGCTCGCCGTTTGGCAAGCCGTTAAAATCTTTTATTATAGTTTTCGATTAGCCTTAGACGAAGACATATAAGCGCCCCCTAAACCTGTGCCTCCAACTACGTTTTCTAAAGGCTCTCCCTTTGCTCCAAACGAATCTTCGTGGGTGCTATTATACCAACACTCGTTTTTTTCTTCTTGATTTTTTCTTTTCTTTTTGTTAAAAATTTTCTTTAAAAACTTCATTATGCAATCTCCTTTTCCCTTAATGATCTAACTGATGCGAAGCAGATATATACATTGTGTTAACGGTATAATTTGCATCAATTTCATCAGGATAATTTTGAGAGCCCCAATTATCTCTTATCTCGTTTGAATTATTATACCAACACTCTTGATGCTTTTCTTTTTTATTGTTTTTCTTCTTTTTAAAGAGTTTTTTAGCGAATTTCATTTTAGTCTCCTAAACGATTTTCCACTAATATTATATACCTAAGCCAATACTTTGTCAATACCAAATAAAATTTTTATTTAACAATTTGAAAGACTATCCGGGCTTTAACCCTATAACAACGCTAAAATTTCGTCGGCGTTCGTGTCGGGTTTTACTTTAGGCATAACCGCTTGTATAACGCCCTGCTCGTCGATTAAGAACGTCGTTCTCACAACGCCCATACTCACTTTGCCGTATAACTTTTTCTCTTGCCAAACGCCATACGCTTGAATTGCCGAAAGTTCGGTATCGGAAAGCAAAACAAACGGTAAATTATACTTGGTTGCAAAATTCAAATGCGAATTGATACTATCCTTGCTAATACCGATAACCACCGCGTTTTTATTTTCGATTTCCTTATTTTTGAGCGCAAATGCGCACGCTTGTCTTGTACAACCGGGGGTATTATCTTTCGGATAAAAATACAAAACCACTTTCTTGCCAAGAAAATCGGACAAAGAAACCATATTCCCGTTTTTATCTGGCAACGTAAACTGAGGCGCTTTCATTCCAACTTCTAACATTTTTTATCTCCCTTTTGCAAGTTTTATTCAATATTATTTTATACCCTTTACAAATTATTATCAAGTGCTTTTTTTTTGCTATCTTTACGCCACCCACTATCACCGCAAGTCTTACTATAAATTAGCTACGGTTAAAACTCTTTTTTACACCAACGACAATAATAGCGGGAACGCGCTTCCCCTACCACACAACCGGCAAGTTTAACCTTGCCCTCATCTATATCTTTTTTTAATTCGTCGGACATTGCCGGCATTCCAAAAATCAACTTTGATATTTTACTTTTACCACAATAAGGACATTTGACAGTAGAATATACTTTCGCGCTTACATTCCAAGTCGAGCCGTCTTGCAATTTTATCGCAACGTAGTCGCATAAATCATCGGCAGGGTTCCACTTTACGTTACCACGATATTCTTGCAAAAACTTACTTTTCCTATTCCCTAAAACACTGATAGTATTATCGGTAAAAAACTTTTCTTCACAACCTAATATTTTAGAAAAATCGGCTAATTCTTTTTCATTAAATTCACTACTATGTAAAGCGCAAATTAAACCGTCTAAAAGCGGTTTCATAGCCGTCATAATATTAAAACGCGCGTCTTGCGGTTTTTCTATATTTAAAACGATTGCAAACGTATCATTTTTATCCGTTTCAATCCTATCAAAAATAGTGATTTTATCTTTTTCCCGTTGCAAGACTTTCCAAACGGTTGCAGGTTTCACCCCAAGACATTTTAAGGGTACGTCTTTTATGTCCGAAAGTAGCGCACCAAATTTTTTATCCGCATGATTTGACACTATCTTATATTCGTAATAATGCGCATATTCGTCTGGTATATTTAATTTCTTTCGCAAATCGTCAATCTCGGTTTTATTAGCGGTAGTACATATAACGCCACTATTTGCCAACGCATTAAAATGCGCCGTACCTATATTATAAAACAAGACGTTTTCTACGTCATAAAAAGATTTTTTCGCGGTTGAGCCATATCTTGCCTGTAATAAACAATCTTGTTTAGATTGCATCCCTTTTATGGCGTCTATTATCGCTGTTTTCAAACCGTTAAAAAACTCTCTCTTGCTTTTAGGAATATCAAAAGGAACTCGAAACTTTGAAAACAACACCACGTTACTCTCATCTTTTTTAAGGAAGAAATAATTTGGTGTATGCCCTATGCATTTTTCCGTTTGGTCAAAACAACAACACTCAGGATTTTTACCAAACGAAGAATACTTACCCCCATTAGAAACACATTCGTCGCATATATGCCCGACACAAGTAGTACCTTTACTTGTGCCTACAAATCTTAATTTCGCCAAATCCTTTTCCATGTTTATTTCTCCATAGAACACTTTGAGCTTACTTTATAACAACGCTACAATTTCGTCGGCACCCAAATCGGGTTTTACTTTAGGCATAACCGCCTATCCGTCTATTTCTCCATACCGCAGGTATAGCATTGTTTGGACAAGAGTTCTTCGTTTTTAATACTGCTATACAATCTAAAACCGCCTGCAAAATTGTAAGCGTCAAAGCCGTTTTGTATTAAAATTCTCGTCGCCAAATAACTGCGAAGTCCGCTTTGGCACATTACGTAGATTTTCTTAAGTCTATCCAGTTCACCCAAACGCCCTCTTAAATCGTCCAACGGAATATTGATAAATCCGTCTGCCGCCCCACGCATATATTCAAACGGCGTGCGAGTATCCAGCAAAATCACATCATCTCTTTCTCTTAAAGACGGAATATCTTCATAATAAAACTGCTTTACAACGCCGTTTTTGATATTTTCTACAACAAAACCTGCCATATTTACGGGGTCTTTCGCCGACGAATACGGCGGAGCGTA